>NZ_BAGN01000102.1 GCF_000308835.1 Nocardia vinacea NBRC 16497
CGGGGTAAGCCCGCACCCGATGTCTACGTGGCGGCGGCCGCCTTCATGCGGCACAAGTCCACCGAATGTGCGGCCGTCGAGGATTCGAGCAACGGTCTGCGCGCGGCGCACGCCGCGGGTATGCGCGTCATCGCCGCGCCGCGCCCGGAATACCCGG
>NZ_BAGN01000101.1 GCF_000308835.1 Nocardia vinacea NBRC 16497
GCAAGGCCCCGGAGACCGCGCTGATCGTCGTGGATGATGACAATCGGTCGCATACCGTGTCGAGCACCGAGCTGCGCAGGCAGGTCGCAGCCCTGGCCGCGGTGCTGCGGTCGATGGGCGTGCTGCCCGGTGACCGTGTGGCCGCGGTACTGCCCAACCGATCCGAGGCCGTGGTCGGACTGCTCGCCAGTGCGGCGGTCGGCGCCATCTGGTCGGTCTGCTCGCCGGAATTCGGCACGAACGCGATTGTCTCCCGCTTCGCCCAACTGGGCCCGCGGGTACTCATCGCCGCGGACGGCTATCGGCACGGCGGGCGCGAGCACGACCGGACCGCCGAAATGATCGAGGTGGCAGCCCAACTGCCGGATCTCGAGCAGGTGATCTGGGTGGATCGCCTGCGTCCGGGGGATCGGCCCGCCATCGACGTTCCGGTGCACACCTGGGATGACGTTACCGGCGGAGACCTCGAACTCGAATTCACCGACCTGCCGTTCGAGCACCCGCTGTGGGTGCTGTTCTCCTCCGGCACAACCGGAATCCCCAAGGGCATAGTGCACAGCCACGGCGGCGTGCTGCTCGAGCATCTGAAGATGCTGCGCATCCACAGTGATGTGCGGGCGGGCGATCGCTACATGAATGTCGCCAGCACGGCCTGGGTGGTCTGGAACATGCTGGTCTCCGGCCTCGGCGTCGGCGCGACAGTGGTCCTGCTCGACGGCAGTCCGATCCGGCCCGAACTGGGCCGCGTGTGGCAGGTCGCGGCCGAACATGACGTCGACGTCATGGGACTCAGCGCCGGCTACATACATGCCTGCCTGAAGGCGGGGGTGAAGCCGCCGCAGACCCGGTTGCGCACCCTGCAGGTGACCGGATCACCGCTGGCGGAAGCCGGATTCGATTGGGTCTACGCGCATTTCGACGATATGTGGCTTTCTTCGATGAGCGGTGGCACCGACATCTGTTCCATCTTCGTCGGCGGCGTTCCGGAACTACCGGTTCGCAAGCCGCGGTTGCAGGCCCCGGCGCTCGGTGTCGCGGTCGCGGCCTGGGACAGTGACGGCAATCCGGTTGTCGGGGAGCAGGGCGAACTGGTCGTCACCAAGCCGATGCCGTCCATGCCGCTGCGATTCTGGAACGACCCGGACAACAGGCGTTACCGGGACAGCTATTTCGAGATGTTCCCCGGCATCTGGCGGCACGGCGACTTCATCGAATTCGATGCCGACGGTAGTTCGGTGATCCACGGCCGTTCGGATTCCACGTTGAACCGTCAGGGCATCCGGATCGGATCGGCGGAGATCTATCGTGTCGTCGAGGATTTCCCCGAGGTACGCGAATCCCTGGTGGTAGGGGCCGAACTCGGCGCCGACGACTACTACATGGTGTTGTTCGTGGCGGTGATCGAGGGTGTGGATCTCGACGCGCTGCCGCCCCGGATCGCCGAAGCTCTGCGCACCTTGCTGTCGCCGCGGCATGTACCCGATGACATCGTGTTCATGCGCGCCATCCCACATACGCGGACCGGAAAGAAGCTGGAGGTCCCGGTCAAGCGCATGCTCCAAGGTGCCGCTCTGACGGATGTCGTCGATCTGGGGGCGGTGGACGACAGCGACCTACTCCGGGAATACGAAGACTTTGCACATAACCGACAGACTGTGAGGACAGCATGAGTGATGACGTCAGCTTCCACGTCGGCACCTTCGCCGACGGAGATGAGGCGCCGTATCCGGGAATCGTCGTGGCCGGGCGTACCTACGACACGCGGACCGTCCTGCCGCACGCGTCGACGTCCGCGCTGCTCCGCGACTGGGAGTCTGTCCTCCCGTCGTTGCAGGATCTCGCGAATACAGTGACCGGCGACGGCCGACCCGTCGAGGAGTTACGCGTACTCGCGCCGGTGCAGCAGCCGGGCCAGATCTTTGCGGCGGGCGCTAACTACCGTGAGCACATCATCCAGATCACGGTCGCCCACCGCATCGGAACCCCCGGCGCGTCCGAGGCGGAACTGCGTGAGCAGGCGGCCCGTGAAACCGACGAACGCGCCGCTAATGGTGACCCCTATGTCTGGGTCGGCGTGCCGTCATCGATCAGCGGTCCCTATGACGACGTGATCCTGCCGTCCGTGGGCGAAAACCATGACTGGGAACTGGAACTCGGTGTGATCATCGGACGCCGGACTCGCGATGTCGGCGTGGAAGAGGCCCTCGACGCGGTCGCCGGATACACCATCTGCAATGACCTGACCACGCGGAGTCTGGTGCCCCGCGACGATATCCCGATGATGGGCACCGACTGGATGCGGGCGAAGAACGCGCCCACCTTCTATCCGACCGGGCCGTATCTCACGCCGGCGAAATTCGTGTCGGACCCGCTCGATCTGGAGATCACCCTGCACCTCAACGGTGATCTGATGCAGAAGGGCTCGACCAGCGACATGCTGTTCGGCCCCGCGCAGCTGATCGCCTATATCTCCCGCTACACCACGCTCGAACCGGGTGACATGGTCATCACCGGTTCACCCGCGGGCAACGGCTCACACCACGAGCGTTTCCTGCGTGCGGGTGACGTGATGGAAGCCGAGATCACCGGCCTCGGAAAGCAGCGCACTGTCTGCCGATCGGCCTCCACCCGGGGCTGATCGGAGGCGAGCGCACCGAGTGCCCGACCGTGCTACCACCGCGGTCGGGCACTCGGTCGGTGCCGCCGGGGCAACCAGTGCCCGGCCCCCGGCGGCACCGAATCCTCCAGTGCCGCAACCGAACAGAACGGTTGGTCAGGCGGTGCTGCCACCGTCGGCGAGCAGCGTGCTACCTGTCATGAACGCTGACAGATCCGACGCGCAGAAGAGGGCGACGCGGGCGATGTCGTCGGGAACACCGAGACGGCCGATCGGGCTGTTCAGCATCAGGCTGGTCTTCCGGACATCCGTGGTGTCGGCGGTGTCGGTCCTTGCCGCCGCGGCCGCCAGCATATTGCCTTCTGTGGGGACATAGCTCGGCGCGACACCGAGTACGCGAATGCCCAGCGGTGCGAGTTCGAGGGACAGCTCGCGCGTGAGACCGCGAGCGGCGTGCTTCGATCCTACGTACGCGGCCAAACCCGGTGCGCTGCCACGGAATCCGGCTGTCGAGATGATGTTGACGATGACACCGCCCGTCGCCGCGTCCGACATGCGCCGGGCCGCCTCGCGCGCGCTGACGAAGACGCCGCGCGCGTTGACGGCGAATACCTGATCCCAGGTCTCGTCGCTCATCTCGAGGACGGAAACGTTCGGGAAGACGCCGGCATTGTTCACCCAGATGTCCAGGCCGCCGAGATCGGCGACGGCGAGGTCGGCCGCCGCGGCGACGGAGGCCGAGTCGGTGACGTCCATGGCGGTGCCGATCACACGGACGCCGTGCTGTTCGGCGAGTTCCTTGGCGGCGGCCACCGCCAGTGCTGCGTCGATATCTCCGATCAGCACGTCGGCGCCGGCTTCGGCCAGGCGCGATGCGATCGCCCGACCGAGACCGCGCCCGCCTCCGGTTACGACCGCGCGCCGGCCCCGCAGGGAAATGAGTTCGGCGAGGGATTTGCTCGATACATCGGCAGTGGACATGAATCTCCTCCTGAAATGACCAGTTAAAAGTAACCATTGTGGTAACAATTAGCAAGGTTAGGATCGGAGTCGAGCGAAAGACCGTGCCGCCCACCACTCCAAAGGACGTTCGTGAACCCATCCGTGCCGCCCAAGGAACCGCGAAAACGTCGCCGGGGCCCGAACGCATCCACGCCCGCCCGGCGCGTACAGATCGTCCGTGCTGCCTTGGAGAGCTTCGCCCAGCACGGTTACGAGAGGGCGTCACTGCGCGACATCGCCGAGCGGGCGGGTTTGACGCACGCGGCGTTGCTGCGCCACTTCTCCGGCAAGGACGAGCTGCTCCTGGCCGCACTCGCCCAGCGAGAAGCCGATGAGGAGCAGCTCGCCGAGCAGATTCTCCAAGCCGGCGCGGCTGCGGAAACAGTTCTGAGCGAGGTCCTTCGTGGCGAGTTCGCCGACCCCGCCTACCAGCGCAACTGGATGGCACTGGCGATCGCGGCAACCGATCCCGCACATCCCGCGCACGAGTTCTTCATCGGCCGCCGCGAGCGCATGCGAACTCGTTTCAGTAGCAGCGCTCTACCCATGTCGACGAGCAGCGCGTACTTGTCGGCGGATGAGAAGGTGACTCTCGTGCTGGCGGTGATGGATGGCCTGCGCATCCAATCCCTGCTCGATCCGTCTCGGGAAACCCTCGGACTGCTCGAGGTGATCATGAAACTTGTCGTAACGCCCCGGGATCCGAAAAGGGCGGGGGCAGCTGGAAATTCGCTGCCTCCCGCCCGCTGACCCGCCCGATATCTCACATGGGCGGTGCGACGAACTGGCCCTTGTCGGGGTCGTTGAACATCTGCTTGCTGATCCACTCGTCCGCGGTCTCCGCGATGCCCCACATATCGGAGGTCGCCGGATCGGAGACGTCGTAGATGCTGGGGTGCCAGGTGTCCTCGTCGATGGTGGCGAGCTCGGTCGTGTACTCCATGGTGTTGCCGTTGGGGTCGTGGAAGTAGGTGAATGTATTGTCACCGGCGCGGTGCCGACCGGGGCCCCAGATCTTGGGGATTCCAGCGCGCATGAGACGGCCGCTGCCGTACAGGTATTCGTCGAGTCCACGCAGTTCGAAAGAGACATGGTTCAGCGAGGTGTGCGGACCGCGGGAGATTGCGATGCTGTGGTGCTGGTCGCTGCAGCGCAGGAACCAGAACAGACCACCTATCCGGGGATGGGTATTCGTGTCGGACAGCCGGAAGTTCAAGTGCTTCTCGTACCACGCCGTCATCTTCTCCGGCTCAGGCGAATTGAACACCACGTGCGACAGGCGCACGGGGATATCTTCCTTCTCCTCGATCTTGCGATGCTTGCGAGTCTCCACATCGGAAGACACCTCGATGGTCCGGCCCTCGAGGTCGAAGAACCGGAAACCATAACCGCCACCGGGGGTTTGGAGGACATCCGGCTCATTGATCAGCTGAACCCCCTCGCTGCCGAGACGGGCAGCGAGCCCATCGACGGCCTCGCGGTCGGCCGCACCGAGCGAGATCAGGTCGAGCCGCTTCTCCGCTGCCTTCCGGACGCGCACGATGTACTGCTCGGGCGAGCCTTCCGCGGCGAAGTACTGGACGTCCCGCTCGCCACCCGTGGTGGCCAAACCCCAGTGTTCGGTATAGAACTCGACCTGTTTCTCGTAGTCGGGCACGGCGATGTCGACGTGACGCAGATGGGTGATCGGACTGAACGACATGGTCTTTCCTCCTTCGAAATTCTGTCTGTCGGCGGTGCCTGCTATGAGGCCACTACGGGCGCGGCGGGCACTCGCGGCGCCGCGGCGAGCGCGGGGACCATGGTGAGCAGTTCCGCCAATTCCGGTGCTGTACCGGCGGTGCCGAGCACATAGCGGTCCGGCCGCACGATGACGGCCTTCGAGTCGACCGCGGCGAGGAGCTCGCGGACCTGTTCCGGGGCGGTCAGAACCAAGACCTCAGGATTGGTCTCGACTTCGATTCGCTTGTCCTCGGGGAGTCCGGCGAACAGTTCGGGAGTGGTCGCGACGAGGAAGTGTGCGCCCACGATGTCGTCGAGGCGAGTCCCGTCGGCCAGCATCGGCTGCCTCGAGAGGTATCCCGCATTCGGATCGTCGGGACCCGTGTGTAGTCCCGGGCCGAGCGCCGGAATCGGCGGATACACGTCCTGGGGATGGCTGCGGATGTGTGCGTCACGACCGGCCGCCGTCGCAGGGTCGGTCGTCTGGACCAGGTGCGCCATGGTGGCGGCCTTCTCCACCCAGTAGCGGGCATGTGGTAGCCGTTCGCTCTGGTAGGTGTCGAGCAGTTCCGGCTGGGCGGCGCCGCGGGTCACCGCCTTCAGCTTCCAGACCAGGTTGGCGACATCGCGCATACCCGCGCAGAGGCCCTGACCGAACAATGGCGGCGCCTGATGGGCGGCGTCGCCCGCGAGAAAGGTGTTTCCGACGCGCCACCGCTCGGCGACCCGAGCACGGAAGGTGTAGATGGCGATCCGGTCGGGCTCGAAATTGGTGACCGGCAGTACGCCGCGGCTGATGCGCTCGATGGCCGGACGGGTCACGATCTCCTCGTGGTCGTCGCCTGGCATGACCTTGAATTCCATCCGGACGCGTTCACCGGGCAGTCGGATCCATAGTCCCGGCCGGGAATGGTGTCCGAGGAAAGCCATCGTGCCGGGCAGGCCCGGGCTGTCGCGCAGCAGCCCGTCGACGACCAGCCACGGGTCGTCGGAACCCAGTTTCTCGGTCTCGATGCCGAGGTGGCGCCGGACCGGAGAGTTGGCGCCGTCACACGCGATCACCCAGCGGGCGGTGATGAAATCTGTTGCGCCATCGGCATTCTGGACTCGGCATCGGACACCGTCGGTGTCCTGCGTGAGGTCGAGGAGCGTGGCACCCGTACGCAGTCGTACGTTCGGGTTCCGCACGAGTTCGCCACGCAGCAGCGCCTCCATATCGGGCTGATGGAACATCAGATCGTCATGCCAGGCCTGGGCGCCGAATTGACCGGTGGGAAGTTCGAAGAGGGTCTCACCCTCCTCGTTCTCCATGCGGAATTCGGTCATCGGCTCACAGAGCGCGGCGGCCTGCTCACCGATTCCCAACGCCTGCAGGGTCCGCAGTGTTTCGCCGTCGAAATGCACGGCGCGGGCATGCGGCCAGGCCGTGGTTCCGCGTTCGATTCCGATTGCGGAGATGCCCGCCCGTCCCAGCAGGGCGAGAGCGGTTGCTCCCACCGGCCCGCAACCGATGACAGCAACTTCGTAGTCGTACGACACCATCACTCCCTTGTGTACTAAACGTATCGTATCGAATCACAACTGTACGTCGGTGCGGCGCGGATCACAATCCCTTGGTGCTGATCAGAATTTGCGCAGGTCGCGGGCTATGGCCCCGCGCTACGTTCGCCCAGCAGGCTGCCGCGTGCGCGGAACTCGGCGACGACCTCGTCGTCGCGCCGGATGGTCACGTCGCAGATCATCGTCCGCCCGGCGCGGGAGCGGACGGCCGCCTCGGCGGTCAGCACGTCACCGAGATATGCCGGGCGCAGGAACTGGACGTCGGCGGCCGCCGTAACTGCAGCAGGTCCGAAACTGTTTGCCGCACAAGCGAATACGGTGTCAGCCAGGGTGAACACCAGGCCGCCGTGCAGGATCCTGTGTCCGTTGACCATGTCCGGCCGGACCGGCATGCGCGCCAGCGCACTGCCTCGATCGGCGGCCAGCACCTCGATGCCGAGCATTCTCGACACCTGATCGGTGTCCAGGAGCGCGCGCACCGCGTCGGCTACGCGGCCGTTGTCGATGTCGTCGACGGCAGCGTTCACCCGGGCACCCCCGCGGCCAGGGGGGCGGGCTCGAAAAGCTCACCGGCTCCGGGTGCGCCGGGTGGCATCATGTCTAGTTCGGCGCGGATCGAGTAGAGACGCCGCAGGCCGGAGGGCGCAGGTGTGAGGGAATCCGGGGTGGCGCGCAGGCTCGTCCGGGCGGAGGGCTCGGTATAGCCGCCCCGAATCAGAACATCGACCGCGTGCGCGCTCTCGGCTGTGGCGAGCCACCGGCGCGCCTGGTCCAGGCAGGACAGGTAGCGGCTGATCGCTTCGGCAGACGCCATCCCGGCTGGTCCGGCCACTAGTCCCTGCCCCGGATAGTCTGGCAGTTCGTCGACGACTGCCAGTAGAACCGGCAACCCCTCCCGCCGGGCGAATTCGTCCAGGGGTGGGCCGAGCAGGGTCGCCGCGATATCGCCGGCGAGCAGCGCGTCGTAGCGTTCGCGGACCCCACCCACGGGGGTCAGGGTGTAGTCGCCGGGAGTGAGCCCGTGCGATCGCAGGCGGTGCCGGAGTACGACGGCGAATCCATTGTCGACCGCATCCACGCCCAGTTCGGCCCCGTGCAGCGATTCGATCGTGTCGAAGTCGCGGGCGCCCACCAGGTGCAGGGGTGTGGTCCGCTCGAGTTGTGCGAGCAGCCGAATCCCGGCTCCGGTGGCGTTCCAGACGATCAGATTGTCGATGGCGGTCACAGCCAGGTCGCGCTCACCGGCGATGAGCTGGGCGCGCTGCTGCTCCGAGGAACGAGTGAGCGTGGTATCGATCTCAAGCTCTGCGCTCGCGAAAAAGCCGAGTTGGTCGGCCACGACGTACAGCGGTGGGGGAACGAACACCGACTGGCGCAGTCGAACGGTCATGGGTGATCTGCCTTTCCTTGATCCGGGACTCTCACAGGATCGCGCAAATGAAACGGTACGTCTAGTACGCGACCGGTTGCTGTGGGTCACCGCGGAGCGGCGGTCGATCCTCGTTCGATCAGCTGGAAAGCAAGGTGACCACGGTGTCGCTGGTCTGGTCACGGTGCCGGCGCAACGCCAGATCCGATGCGGCGAGGGTGAGTTCGGCTATGGGGAGGGTGACCGAGGTGAGACCACCTGGCCATGCGTCGTACCACGGGTGCTGCCGGCAACGATGACGGCGGGGTCGTCGGGGATGCGAACGTGCTGGGCGCTCAGTTCGCGCGCCGACGAGGCTCAACGCCGCACTCGACAGGTAGATCGCGGTTGTTCGACTTCCAGACTCCGACAACTTCTTCATCCAGCTTTGCGCGCGAACGAGTACCACCATCAGATCGCCGTAGCCGCGCGGGTTCACGCCGATACTGTTGGTTCCCAACCGGTTTCGAGCAGGGCGACTTCGAGGGCCGAACCCGGCGGAATTTGGTAGTCGTCCGGCATCACCCGCAGGTGGACCGCGAGCAGGTGATCACGGGTGGCCGCCACCGTTTCCTCGACTTCGCCTGCCGCGCACGCGCCGAGTATGCGCTCGTGCTCGGCCACGGCATTGCCGCGACGGAGGTCGAAGTGCATTCGGATGCGCTCGGCCTGCGAGGACAGGTCGCTCGTCATGCGCGACAGCGTCTTTGAGCCGCCCGCTTGGTACAGCGCCTGATGAAACGCGCAGTTGAACCGTCCGAAGGAGGTCTGCGCGGCAGTCGGGCCGGCCATGGCCCGGGTCAGTTCCTCATTGGCCTCCCGCATGCGGTCCAGGTTCTCCGGGCGCAGACGAGGCACCGCGATGCGGGTGGCGAACGTCTCCAGATGGATGCGCAGCGCGGCGATGTCCTCCGCCTCGGCCAGATCGATGCCGGTCACCACCACGCCTCGGTAGGGGAGTCGCTCGATCAGCCCTTGCGCCTCTAGTTGCAGGAGTGCCTCGCGCACCGGGGTGCGGCTGACGCCGAGGGATTCGGCGACCTCGGTCGGGTCGATGCGGTCTCCGGGAGCCAGTTCGCCACCGACGATCCGTTCACGCAGTCGATCGCAGACTTTGTCCGCGACCCGTCGATGGATCGAATCCATATTCACCACTCCCTGTGCTGTCGCCGGCTCGTGGCTGTCCAGCAGATCCAATATCCAATGTCCAACGCTATGGTGCACTATATCCGCATCCGATACGATCCGTTTAGTATCGCTACCGTTTGGAGAGGAAGGGGAGACGATTGACGCTCCTGCTGGATGACACCACGGTGCAATCGGTCTTCGACTGGAAACCGGCGATCGCCGCGCTGCGTGAGGCGTACGCGGCGGCGTCCGAAGAATCACGCTTCCCGGAGCGGACGATCGCACGCGGCGGCACCTCGATGCTGCGGACGATGAGCGGCGTGCCGGGCAGCGGCGGGCTGATGGGCTTGAAGACCATCGCCGGTGCGATCGGCGTGCGCCAGTTCTCCTATCTCATCTCCCTGTTCGATCAGCAGTCCGCGGAATTGGTGGCGCTGCTCGACGGGAACTCGATCACCGGCTTCCGCACCGCGGCCACATCCGCGCTGGCAGCTGACCTGCTGGCCGTGCCAGGACCGGTGACCGTAGGCGTCATCGGTTCGGGCTTCGAGGCGAAAAAGCACGTTCGCGCACTCGCCGCGGTACGTGAGTTCGATGCCGTACGCGTGTTCAGCCCGCGCGCGGAGAGCCGCGCGCGCTTCGCCGCGGAATTGGCGGATCTGGACACCTCGATCGTTCCGGCCGAGTCGCCGCAAGCCGCCGTGGCGGGCGCGAATCTGGTGATCTGCGCGGCGCGCTCCTATGACGAGTCGCCGATCCTGCTCGGTGAGTGGCTCCAGCCGGGCACGACCGTCGTCTCCATCGGCTCCACCGTGCGGGAACAGCGCGAAGTCGATCCGGAGGTGATCGCGCGCGCCGATGTCGTCATTGCCGACGTACTCGAGGAAGTGCTGCACGACAGCGGCGACCTCATCGCCGCGGCCGAAGCGGGAATCGACGTGACCGACCGGATCGCCGCACTGTCGGACCTGGTGTCCGGACGGCACCCCGGCCGTACGACCGCGGAGCAGATCGTTGTGTACAAGTCCGTGGGCTCCGCGGTGCAGGATCTGGCCGTCGCCGCCATGTGCGCGGATGCCGCTCGCAAAGCAGGGCTCGGGTCGGAACTTCCGATCCGGATTCAGCCCGTTCGAAAGTAAGGACGCACCATGGGAATTCCTCTCACTGATAAGCCGATGCTCGCCGACGCCCTGCTGTTACGCGGCGCGGCCTATATCGACGGCGAGTGGGTCGAACAGGGCGACTCTGGCAGCTTTGTCGTCGAAAACCCTTCGACGGGCGAACATTTGGCCGAGCTTCCGTCCCTGAGCCGCGCGCAGGTGGCCGGTGCCATCGATGCCGCGCACCGGGCGCTGCCCGGATGGCGGGCCCGGTCCGCGAAGGAACGCGCCCAGATTCTGCGGCGGTGGTTCGACCTCGTGACCCAGCATGCCGAGGACCTGGCCTGGCTGATCGTCGTCGAAGAAGGCAAGCCGGTGTCCGAGGCACGGGGCGAGGTCGCCTATGCTGCGTCGTTCATCGAGTGGTTCGCCGAAGAGGCCAAGCGGGTGCGCGGTGACATCTTCCCGGCGCCGGATCCCGCGAACCGAGTTCTGGTGCTCAAAGAACCCGTGGGTGTCTGTGTCGCGATCACGCCGTGGAACTTTCCCGCCGCCATGATCACCCGCAAGGCGGCGCCGGCGCTGGCCGCGGGCTGCACGATGGTGGTCAAGCCCGCCGAGCAGACACCACTGACGGCACTGGCTCTCGCGGAGCTGGCCCGGCGTGCCGGGGTGCCCGCCGGTGTGTTCAACGTGGTGCTTGGCAATGCGCGCGAGATCGGCCCGGAACTCACCGGCAATCCGCTGGTCCGAAAGGTGAGTTTCACCGGTTCGACGGAGGTCGGGCGGCTGCTGCTCGAGCAGTGCGCGGTGACTGTCAAGAAGGCGTCGATGGAGCTGGGCGGTAACGCGCCGGCGGTCGTCTTCGACGACGCGGACCTCGAGGTCGCCGTCGCGGGCGTGCTCGCGGCGAAGTACCGCAACACCGGCCAGGCGTGCATCAGTGCGAACCGCGTGTATGTGCAGTCGGGTATCTACGAGCGTTTCACCGCGCGGCTGGCCGAGCGAGTCGCCGAGCTGACGGTCGGCGACGGCTTCGAACCCGGTGTCGCGCAAGGCCCCATGATCGATCGTGCGGCGATCGCCAAAGTCGAGGAACACGTCTCCGACGCCGTCGAGCACGGTGCGCGGGTCGTGTGCGGCGGCGCGAGGCATGAGCGCGGCGACCTGTTCTATCAGCCGACCGTGCTGGCCGACGTTGCCGCCGGTATGAAGATCACCCGCGAGGAGACCTTCGGCCCGATCACTCCGCTGATTCCGTTCACCGACGAGGCCGATGTGATTCGGCAGGCGAACGATACCGAATTCGGTTTGGCCGCTTACCTTTTCAGTCGCAATGCGGAGCGGATCTGGCGCGTGGCGGCGGCCCTCGAGGCCGGCATGGTCGGCATCAACTCCGGCCTGATCTCCAACGAGACCGCACCCTTCGGCGGCATCAAGCAGTCCGGCCTCGGCCGGGAGGGATCGATCTACGGCATCGACGAATACCTGGAGATGAAGTACCTGGCATGGGCGGGCAGCGGAGCGCTCTGATCGCGGCCGTTCGAGAACTCACCCACTTCATCACCTTCCATCCATCGAAACTGCGACAAGGAGGCCCACATGGCCGAGTACAACCTTTCTGAAGTCCGGGACTGGGCTCGGGAGAAGCTTGTCGGTGCGATCAATTGCACCATTCCGTCGTTCACCAACGACCTGCGCGACATCAACGAGAAGGGCATTCGCCACGACATCCGGCTGGCGAAGGAGCACGGCTTCATCGGCAGCCTGGGTATTTCCGAAGTCAGCATCACACTGCCGGAATACGCGAATTTCCTGCGGATCGCCAAGGATGAGGGCGGTAGCGACTTCTACATCGTCCACCACGCGAGCTGGAACGACCTAGAACAGAACATCGAGGCGGTGAAGCGAGCGGAGGAAGTCGGCGCCGACCTGGTGCTGCTGTCCTACCCACCGAACTTCTATCCCGAGTCCGAGCAGGAGATCTTCGACTACACCAAGGCGGTGGCCGATGCGACGAACCTCGCCATCATTCTGTTCCCTATGGTGTCCTGGGGCTTCAGCAGCCGGATCCACCCGTCCGATATTCCCACCCGCCTCATCCGTCGCATGATCGACGAGATTCCCAACGTCGCGGTGATCAAAGCCGAGGGCGGATTCCCGAGCATCCAGAGCGTCATCGAATGCACGCGGCTGTTCGGCAAGGAAGTCGTTATCTCGAACCCGATCGAGGGTGAACTGATACCGCTCTCGCAAGTCATGCCCATCCAGCTGTCGGCCACCAGCGACCACGAGTACTTCGGTCAGATGATCCCGCGTGTCATGCAGCTGTTGCGGGACGGCAAGTACGACGACGCCACTGAGATCTACTGGCAGCTGCACCCGGCGCGCAAAGCCAAGGCCGCGCTGTTCAACGGACTGCACGGCGGATCCATCCTGAACCGTCAGGCGTGGAAATTCCAGGGCTGGCTGCAGGGCTACAACGGCGGCCCACTGCGTATGCCCACCCTGCGCATCCACGACCACCAGATGAACGCGCTGCGCAAGGGCCTGATCGATTCCGGTCTGGAACCGAGCACGGATCCGTTCCGGGAATTCTTCATCGGCCGCAATCCCGCGTAAGCGAGTTACGAGACGACCGGACCTGGTGTCACGCCGCCTTCGCCGAACGCGTCCACCGCGAACCAGTACGGCTCGCCGGCGTTTCAATGCGGATGTCCGGTTCGGTCTGCTCGTTACCAGCCAGCTGTGATCCGGGTCATGACCGGCCTCGGGCGGCGGGGGAACGTGCGCGACGACTTCCGATGGTGCTGCGCGAGGCACCACGCCGACCGATCAAGACGATGGGCGTCTTCCGAGGGATCGGGGTTGCGCGATACGCCGCGGCAATACGCCGGGCGCGGGAGAGAGTCCAGTGTCCGGTTGATCCCGAGACCGGCGGAGTTGAGCGGGCCGGATATCCGGTCGAGGTTCATGCGTGCGGGAGGAAGGGATGCGCGAGCGCCCGGCCAGGTCTGCGTCAGATGGTGGCGACGATTTTGCCGATGTGGTGTCCTTGTTCCAGGTGGTGGTGGGCGGCGACGATGTCGTCGAGGGTGAACACGGTGTCGATGGTGGGGTGCAGGGCGCCGGTGCGGATTCCGGCGGTCAGGAAGGCGGCGATGCGCTGTACCGCTGTCGGGTCGAGGGTGTGCTCGAAGCTCATGTAGCGGATCATGGTGATCGGGCTGGCCGGGAACGGTGCGGGGCGGGGGTCCAACCAGCCGACGGTGACCAGGGTGCCACTGAACCGTTTGGCCGCGCCGGCCAGTTCCGCCAGACCGGGGCCCATGACGGAGTCCAGGATGATGTCGGCGCCGGCCCCGTTGGTGTGCCGGTGCGTGGCCTCGACGACGTCGTCGTGGTCGGTGACGATGACCGCGGCGGCACCGGCCGCCAGCAGGGTGTCCGCCTTGGCGGGGCGGCGGGTGACGGCGAGGGGGATGGCGCCGATCTGATTGGCGATCTGGATAGCGGCCAAACCGACAGCGCTGGAAGCGGCGGTGATCAGGACATGGTGGCCGGGTTGCATCGCGGCCTTTTCCACGAGCGCGCCGTAGGTGGTGGAGTACGCCACCCACAGCGCTGCGGCACTGATGGCGTCCAGCTCGGGGGCCGGGCGACGACCCGGTCGGCCGGGAGAACGATGTGTTCGGCGTAGGTGCCGTTGGAGTCCATGTCGGGCACGGCGGTGACGATGACCGGATCGCCGATGGACCATCTTTCGACTCCGGTGCCGAGGGCGTCGATGGTGCCGGTCGCCTCGACGCCGAGGCGGGCGTGTGGCAATCGGATCGGTCGCGGCGACATACCCGTGCGCACCATCTGGTCGAGTCGGTTGATGCCGACGGCTTCGATCCTGAGGCGCACCTCGCCGGCGCCGGGGTTGCCGACCGGCTCGTCGACGATATGCAGGACTTCAGGGGCGCCGGTTTCGTCGAAGACGACGACTCGTGACATGAGGACTCCTGACCACTCGATTCCTTGTACATTCGTTCTATAAACATAGATAGTACAGTCGTTCTAGAAATGTCAATCGGGCACATGAGGAGGTGGCGATGGCAGGGCGCCCGGTCGACCATCAGCGCAGGCACGAGCTGCTCGACGCGGTAGTCGACTACACCGTCGAGCACGGGCTCTCCGAGCTGTCGTGGCGGCCGGTCGCCGCCGGCCTCGGGGTCTCGCCGACGACGCTGGTGCACCACTTCGGCACCAAAGAGCACATGCTCCAGGCCATCCTCGAGCGGTTACGGCAGCGGATGTTCGCCGCTACCAGCGATGCGGTCGGTGCGCACCCCGACCTGGCGACGGCAGCACGCGCGGTCTGGATCCGAACCTCCGACCCGCGGCGGCAGGCCGAGTTCCGGTTGTTCTTCGCCGTCTACGGACGCGCCCTGCAAGCCCCCCATCAATTCGCGGACTTCCTCGACCACGTCGTCACCGACTGGATGAACTCGCTGCGCGAGGATCAAGCGCCCGGCACCGACCCCGAGACCGCAACCCGCACAGCCACATTGGTGATCGCGACGATTCGCGGACTGCTACTCGACCTGCTCGCCACCGGCGACCACGACCGGGTCCAGGATGCTGCCGAAAGCTTCCTGAGCACCCTCGAACTCCAACCGTGGCCCGCGCAGACACCCGCCCCGGCGAAACCGCCGGAGACCGGGCGGTGAGCACGTCGGGACGATCGCCGCCAACCCGGCGCGACATGCCGCAGGTGACGCTGCCGGATCGGTCACAGACCATCGACCTGCGGCGCCTGGCACGCCCGCCGCGAAGGCGCGCTGATCTCCAACGACGAGGTCGCCACCTGGCTGGCCGCGCACCCGGACCGGTCCGCCGCGGCCTGGCGGCGGTAGACCTGGCCAAACCGATGGTGGCCGTGCGTGAACTGCGCCGGGCGGTCACCGAGCTCTATGCGTCGGCGGAGCGATAGCGCCCCGGTGATTCTGTCCGCGATCTTTGATCGCGGTGTGCGATCGACTTCTGGAACCAACGCTGCTGGGGTTGCTCCAGCGTTGACATCGACCACACTGGGGCGCCTGGCGATCGACTCGCGGCGGGATCGGTAGGTGCTTCGGACCCGTTTCGACCTCTGATGAGGGAATGAAATCAGCTGTCGAAGAAGCGATTCCCGACCGTTGGTTGGTCAATCTGACCGCATCGGCATGCGGGAGATGTACGCGGAACCGATGCGCCGTGAGGGTGTCGTCGGTCCGGGCGTCCAGAGATCAATCAGCTCCGGGTGAGCGGTCGTCGAGGGCTTGCTGGAGGTTGGTGTTGATGCGTTGGGCGTCGGCGAGTTGGTCCTCGAGGATGACGATGCGGCAGGCCGCCTCGAGGGGGTTACCGGCGTCGACGAGTTCGCGGACACGGGCGGCGATGCGTAGCTGGTAGCGCGAGTAGCGGCGGTGCCCGCCGGGGGAGCGTTGCGGGGTCAGTAGTTCGGCGGCGTCGAGGCCGCGCAGAAATGCTTGGGTGACGCCGAGTATTTCCGCGGCACGGCCCATGCTGTAGGCGGGGTAGTCGTCGTCATCGAGTTTGTCGGCGGCGCTGGGGCCGTCGGCGGGGTCGGTGTTCGGTTGTTGCACAGCACCTCTCGGGGTTCAACGTCGGCAGGCCCCGGCGCGTGTGCGCCGGGGCCTGGGATCTATGGAAGAGGGGGGATTGATATCAATTCTGTCCACCGGCCGTGCGGGCCGATGTCCTACACCGCACCCGACACTTCCCGGGACGCGGAACTGCTAGGTGACTACTCAGTGACCACCTCCTGGATCGCCGGTCTTGCTTGTTGATCTTGTTCTTCAACCTTGATCTTCTTCGTCCCCTCCGGCGGTCCGGCCGATTGCACCGGATTCTCGTCTCCGCCGGAGGGGACGGTGGAACCTCATGTTCCGGGCAGTTCACCTGCCCGGCCACTGGACTTCTCTCTTCGAACGACAGTGACTGTATACCGGCCCTCGAAGAATGTCTACACCCGCCACGGTAGATTTTCTCCTTCCATCGCACGGGCTTACTTCCCGCCGTCACCGAGGTGGTGTGTGCGATCAGGACCGCGCGTTCGGGTCGTATCGGGTTCGTCGGTCAGTGCCATCAGCGTCGAGAAGTCAGCTTCCTCGGCCTTCGCCAGTTGGTCCGCGATGACACCCAGCGCACTGGTTGCGTTCGGCTGCGCGGGGCTTGGTGCGGGTAAACCTGTCGAGGGTTCGGCGTCGAGTTCGTGGGTCGCGCATGGAATGAACACATTCACCTGCCAGCGCACTATTCGGTCATCCACCGAGCCTGGTGGACCTCCCGCCGGAGACAACCACTGTTCGCATGGGCTGGGGCGCAGGCGGACTCGCGCGGCAGCGGTTCACATCGCGCGCCGACGCCGGCGCGTCAGTCCGATGACGTCGATGGTTGGCCGGTGTCGCGGCGTAGGCGGTCGTTTTCGGTGTGCAGGTCGGCGTTGGCGTCTTCGAGGTCGAGGATGCGTGCGATACCGGCGAGGTTTACGCCGGTCGCGGCCAGCGCGACGATGCGGTGCAGGCGGGCGAGGTCGTCGCTGCTGTAGCGGCGGGTGCCGCCGTCGCTGCGGGCGGGAGCGATCAGTCCGTGGCGTTCGTAGAGCCGCAGCGTCTGCACCCCGATCCCCGCCAGGTCCGCGGTCACCGAAATCCCGTACACCGCCTGCCCTGGATCGGGCAGATGCGATCCGGGTGGTGGGTCCTGCTGCATCCTTCTCCTCACCGCTACACCGCTGACAGGTTTTCTATTTTAGATGCTTGCACTCTCTTGTCGTGAGTGCTAAAACAAATCTATGTCAGATGGCACAGGTTATCTGATCCGACCATGTAGATTGGAGTGTGTTGGAGGTGGCGACCATGCTGATGCGTACCGATCCGTTCCGTGATCTGGACCGTCTCACGCAGCAGGTGTTCGGCACGGCGGCCCGTCCCGCGGTGATGCCGATGGACGCCTGGCGCGAGGGCGATGAGTTCCTGGTGGAGTTCGATCTGCCCGGTATCGATCCGAAGTCCCTCGACTTGGATATCGAGCGCAATGTGGTGACCGTGCGAGCATCGCGCCCGGAGCTGGATCAGGGGCGGTCGATGATCGCCGCGGAACGTTCCCGCGGGGTATTCAGCCGCCAATTGTTCCTCGGTGAGGGCCTGGACACCGACCACATTCGCGCCGACTACACCGATGGTGTGCTGCGCCTGGCGATCCCGGTCGCGGAGAAGGCCAAACCCCGCAAGATCGAAATCGAACACAGCAACGGCCAGCGCCAGGCCATCAACGCCTGACACCCCCCCACCCGGCGCTTCTTCCGAAGGAGGCAGCGTCATGATCACGAACACCACCCGTGTAGGTCCGTTCGACACCCTCGACGCGCAGCTGCTGATCCTCGATCCCGACGTCGAGTCGCTGTTCGCCGAGGTCGAGCAGATCCTGTGCGAAGCCCTCGCCCGAATGCCCGCCGCACCGCGTCCACTGGTCCCGGTGCCGGGCCTGCGGGCACCAGCTCGCCCGCTGCTATCGGAATACTTCCAGCGATTGCGGGGCCGTCGCCCCCGCACTGGACGGGCCACCCAGCGTGGACCTCCGCCGCGCCGGGGGACGAGCCGAAATCGCACAGCGCAGCCAGAAGAAAGCGAGGTGATGCCCGTTACCGATAGTGGGAATGACCGTCGCGGTGGCGATGAGGTCCCTACTCCGACCAGGCGCATTCGAGAACGCTGAACGAACCAGCAATTCCGCGCACCGCCACACTGTGGCAAATATCGGGGCAAAGGACGGCACCGCCACACGCGGACAATCTGTCGAATGTCACGTCACTCTTCCTCCCCCGACCAGGGGTGGGCCCGGACCGGCAACCGGGCCCACCCCATAACACCCAGACTCAGTCTGCAGCGACCGCGCAAGGAGGTTGACCATGGCCACGATCCCCACCCGCGACGACGCCGACTTCGCCGAACAACTCACCCTCGCCCACGACACCGAACGCGACATCGGTCTGGATACCACGGCGCTCACACCGCTGGCCGAACGCATCCGCGCTGCGTTCGACGCCGCCGACGCCACCGATCGACTCGAACAATCCCTGATCACCCCACTACCCGATGACGACTACCCCTTCGCCTACTGACATCTTCACCATCCGACCCGACCCCACCAGTTGGCGCCACGGCATCGTCGCCTGGTTCAACACCGAAAAAGGGTTCGGCTTCATCGAACCCGATGACCACACCAGCGCAGTGTTCGTTGAATACTCGAGCATCGAAGCGACCGGTTATAAAGCCCTGGCCGCTGGCCAACCGGTCGTGTTCACCACGATCGAGAGCCCGCGCGGACCCGAAGCCGACCGCGTACGCGCCTACACCCGCACACTGCCCCACCGCATCCACCCGAACCACGCGCCACCGATCCCCGACGTTCACCCCGAAATAAAGGAATCCGATGGCTCAGCACACACACCAGCTCATTCCGGCCCTCCGCACCGGTCTCGCAGCACTCACCGTCCTCGGCGCCGGTCTTCACGGCCGGGGTGTGTTTGTGTTGTGGATGGGGTGAGGTGTGTCGGTTTTGCGGGCGCGTGCCAGGCGGGTGAAGGCTTGGCGAAGTTGGATGATCCGGACGCCCCCAGCCACGGCCATGACCAGGAGTCCCGCGACTGCGGCGACGAGGATCGCGACCCCGACCGGCAGGGTGAAGTGCCATCCCAGGAATCCCAGCCGGAGACTGGTCGTGTTCTGGACCACGAATATCAACAGCACGACCAAGAACACGCCGCCGACGCTCATGCTCACCCAGATGCTGCCAGCTCTGGTCCGGTCGATCCGGGCTGGCGGTGGCGCTGGTTGCACCGGAGCTGACGGCTCCACCGGAATTCCGTCAGGCCTTTTCGGCGCAGACGCTTGGTCATGGCCTGCAGGCTTCACGATGACCTCCTCGGGTTTCCCGACGCGGTAGGCGTCGAGATGTTGTGCGTCGTCCGAGTCCGCGGGTCGCGTTCGGTCCTGTTATGGGAGTTACCCCGTCGTCGACGTCGTACCCTTCGTGCGCCGACGAATCGTCCATCGTTTTGGCACCGGTTACAGCGCGATTCGGTCCCGCGCGGTCATCGCAGGTCCATTCGGCGAGTTCGATCCGGACACGAATTTGCCGGCTCGAGTGGCCGCGGTCAGGGCTTTTGGTCTACCAGCTTTGCCGCGTCCGACGCCGACGACGGCGGGGTCGGCTGGTGTAGTGGCGCCAGCCGCGTCCGGATCCGCCCCCGATTCCCATGAACATCATTATTGCTCCGATGAGGAGGATCACGATCCCTGCGGTGACGAGAAGGGAAATGCCGAGTAGGAACCCGGTGACGAGTAGGGCGGCTCCGAGGATCAGGACGGTCATGTCAGCTACCTGGTTTCAGTGAATAAGTCTGGGGCAGAACAACATCGGGTAGGCGTAGCCTGCACGCGGGGTGTGCACCGGTGGCGAGAGTCAGTGTTGGAGGACGTTTTTCGCCTCGTCTGCTGCCTGCGGGGTGGACTTGTTTCCGGACCGGCCGGGACGGCGGGGGAGTTGGCGCGCGAGGTGCGTGCGCCGGGTGTCGGCCAGTAGCAGGCTGAGTTCGACGAGCCCGATGACGCCGACGGTGATACCCCAGATCACCATGAGGCCTGCGGTGTCGGTGGCGTGGTAGCCGAACAAGGTCACGTCTCCGGTCAGTGCGTGGGCATCACCGCCGGTGGAGAGCAGGGCGGCGGCCCCGGCGATGATGGCGGTGATCAGAACGAACATGCCGATGACGATGACCATGATGGGGAACCCCGAGCGGTCGGATTGGAACTGTAGATCTCCAGTAGACGCCGCCCAGAACGTGGTGTCAACAATGTAGGCCTACGATCATGACATGCAATGTTAACCCCCATGGAGGGGCGGGGGACGCCGTCGTAGCGCACCGCGGAGGGGGCTGAGCATGATTCCCGCGCCGGTGACGGCCATCCAGATCGCCGGCAGGACCAGCACGAGATGCCGGGACACGAACGCCGGCATCACGGCCAGGGCGTGCACGACGATGCCGTCATCGGAGGGAACACCCCGGTCGCGGCGGTGCTCAGGCCGATGACGACAGCGAGGGCGACAATCGACCACTGGCGCGGTCCGTGGGGATGTAGTCGCGAAATCCGATGGCTCCCACGATGGTCAGTGAACCGAGCGCGACGAACGTCGCGTTCATGACCAGCCGCGCAGGAACCGATACCCCGAATCCAGCGGCCCCCGGTGCCTCGGCGCCGGCGCTGGTCGCGATCTCGCGAGCCGATAAGCCCGACGTCCGGGTGGCGACATTGGTTCGTTCGTCGAAGACTGGCGGGAGCCACCCCGAAGCCGAGAAGTCCTGCGGCGAATTGGCCACGGCCAATGGGGATTTCGCGAAGCTCACCGGTATCCCTGGCGCGGCGTGTCCGATGGTTTATCAGCCGGTGACATTCCTTGCGATCGGCATGTGGGATGGCAAGCCGGTGGCCTTCACCTCCGAGTTCTCCAACTGGTGCGTGATGGAAAACGCTGCCCAGTTCGTCTACAACTTCTGACCGGGGCAAGAGTCATAGGTCCCGGTTTCACCGCCGATGCTCCCGATTCGTCGATCCCGAGTATGCCGCCACGGTCTGGGGGACAGGTGGGTCTCTGGCGGTACCACCGGGGGCGATGCTCCACGGTCAGCTAATTGCTTAGCGCAAGTAACCTATGTATAGTTGCGTAGCGCAAGTAACTAATCTCGTGCTGGGAGTGGGCATGGCAGTGTCACCCGAGACGGCTCAGAGCCTGATAAAGGAGCTCTATTTCATGGGCCGGGCGATCCGCGCTGCCCTCTCTCATCCGGAAGAAGGGCAGTTACTTCCAGGGGGTGTCGGCGTGCTGGGTTCCCTCGAGGCCAGGGGGCGGTGCCGGCAGGTGGATCTGGCGGTGGACTTGTGCATCACCCCATCGACACTGAGCAGGCATGTCGCCGAGCTGGTGGGCTCCGGCGATATTGCCCGCCATGCCGATCCGAGCGACGGCCGGGCCACCCTCATCCAGATCACCGACCAGGGACGCGATCTGTTGCGGCGCGTCCGGGTGTCGCGGGCGCGGGGGTTGCAGGCTGCTCTCGCCGATTGGAGCGAGGACGAAGCCGAGCAGGCCACCTTGGTTGTTCAGAAGCTCAGGAATTCGCTGGCCGCAGTTGCGCACCACACCGCGGTGGGTGAGAGCGAGCCGGTTTCGACGGAGAGTCAGGAAGTGGATGTCTAATTCAGTCGATGCGGGGACGCGGCGCGATCCGGACGCGATGACCCATCGTCAAGTCCTGGAAGCTATGACCGGGCTGCTGGCTGCGCTGTTCACGGCGTTGCTCAGCACCACGATTGTGTCGACCGCGCTACCAACGATCATCGGCGACCTGGAGGGATCGCAGACCGCATACGCCTGGGTCATCACCACGGCGCTGCTGGCCAACGCCGCTTCCACCCCGATCTGGGGCAAGTGCGCCGATCTGTTCAATAAGAAGCTGCTGGTCCAATCGGCCATCGTCATTTTCGTCGCCGGTTCGGTGATCGCGGGCATCGCGGGCAACGTGCCAATGTTGTTGGCGGCACGCGTCATCCAGGGCATCGGCATGGGCGGGTTGACCGCCCTGGTCGTGGCGATCATCGGTTCCATCGTCGCGCCGCGCGAACGCGGTCGGTATTCCGGCTACATGGGTGCCGTGATGGCGGTTTCGATGTCGGGTGGGCCGATCCTCGGCGGCGTCATCGTCGACAGTCCGCTCGGCTGGCGCTGGTGCTTCTTCGTGTGCGTGCCCCTGGCCGTGATCGCCCTGGTGCTGTTGCAGGCGACCTTGCGGCTGCCCACCGAGCGTAAGGACGGAGTGTCGATCGACTGGCTCGGCGCCACACTGCTCACCGGCGGTGTGTCGGTCCTGCTCGTTTGGGTGTCGTTCGTCGGGAAAGCCGGCTACTACGCCTGGCTTTCCAGGGAATCGGCGCTCTATGTCGGCATCGGCGTGCTGCTGCTGATCGCGACCGTGTGGGTCGAGTCCCGCGCCAAGTCGCCGATCATCCCACTGGCGATCGTCACCGAGCGCACCACGGGTCTGGCGATCATCGCTTCGATCGCGGTCGGAGTCGGTATGTTCGGTGCGACCACTTTCCTGGGCCAGTATTTCCAGACCGCACGCGGATACTCACCGACTGTGGCCGGCGTGCTGACCATCCCGATGGTTGCGGGCATGCTCGTCGCCTCGGTCGGTTCCGGACAGCTGATCACCCGGTTCGGCAAGTGGAAGCCATTCGTCGTCGCAGGCGGTGCGCTGCTGGTGGTCGGATTCACACTGCTCTCGACGATCGACCACGCGACCAACCTGTGGCTGGTCGGCATCTATATCGCCGTTGTCGGGCTCGGCGTCGGCATGATGATGCAGAACCTGGTGCTGGCCGTGCAGAACACCGTGAGCGTGCACAACATCGGCGCGGCATCCAGCAGCGTCGCCTTCTTCCGCACCTTCGGCGGCGCGATCGGCGTCTCGGTACTCGGTTCGGTGCTGGCTACCCGAGTGAGCGAGCTGTCGGCAGAGGGTTTCGCCAGGATCGGTGTGCAGACTGGGTCCTCCGGCGGCAGCAACCTGAATCTCGATGCCTTGCCGACACCGATACTCACGATCGTGCGCGCCTCCTACGGCGACGCGACCGGCCGGATCTTCCTCATCGCTGCGGCTGCGACGGTCGTCGCCCTCATCGCGACCGCGCTGCTTCCGAACCGTCCGCTGCGGCGCACGATCGACATCGATCCGGCCGTCGACCCGACCATGAAAGAGTCTGCGTCGCAGGACATTCCGGCCGCCGCGGACGGCATGGCGGCACTGGATGCCGAACTGGCTGAATTCGCGGAGTCGAGCTGGGACGAAGACCAACTCTGGGAAGACGCCGAGCGGGTGTTGTCCGAGCCTGAACCGGTGCCGGCTGCGTCGGGCGCGGGGCATGCATCGGTAGAACAGAACGGTCGTGTGTACCGGGTTGTTGCGTCGTCACAGACTGGTCTGTCGAACGGCGGGTTGCCCGGGTCGGACTTCGACGGTGGGGCGTTGGGCGGTCGTGTCCATCGTGAGGACGGCCGTCCGGTCCCAGGTGCGGTGTTGACGTTGATCGATCACAGTGGCCGCCAGGTCGCGCGGGCGAGCAGCGCTGCTGATGGTGGTTATGCGGTCAATGCGCCGGAGATGGGCGGCTACGTGCTGATCGTGTCGGCGATGGGGCACCAGCCGACCGCGGTCAATGTGTCGCTCGGTCATCGGCCCCAGCACCTGGACCTGACCTTGGTGGGTTCCGGTGAGTTGTCGGGTGTGGTCCGTACCGCCGGCCGCGGTGTGCCGTTGTCGGGTGCGACCGTCACGTTGACCGATGTGCATGGCGAGGTGGTCGGGGCGGCTGTCACGGGCGGCGACGGCACCTACGTGTGCCACGGTGTGGTGTCGGGCGTCTATACCTTGGTCGCGGCCGCTGAGCATATGCGTCCCAGTGCCACCACATTGACGGTGCCGGACAGTGGTGTGTTGCGTCATGACATCGAGTTGGCTGCGATGGCGGTACTTGCCGGGTCCGCGTGGGCCGACGGCAGGGCGGTGCCCGATGTGCTGGTCAGTGTGCTCGACGCGGCGGGTGCGGTGACCGCTACGGCACGCACCGACGAGAACGGCTGTTATGTCGTGACCGATCTGCTCGAAGGGCAGTACACCGTGGTTGCTCGTGGTTATCCGCCGGTGACCGGGCAGGTTACTGTGTCCGGTGGCGAGGTCGCCTACGATGTGCGGCTCGGTTACGACGAGTCCGGGGATCGTTGATGAGTGGTTTGACCGGTCGTGTTCGCACCGCGAAGGGGTGGCCGGTGCCGGACGCGGTGTTGACGGTGACGGATATGCGGGGCCGCCAGATCACCCGCGCGGTCGTCGACGAGACCGGGGCGTTGGGTACCGAGCTGTTGCCTGCCGGTGTTCATACCGCGGTGCTCACTGCTGTCGGATTCGAACCGGTGGCGCGGACCGTGCAGATCTCTTCGGTGGGGACGGGTGTGCTCGGTGAGGTGGTGTTGGTGCCGGTCGTGGGGACGGTGGCGTCGCCGCCGTCGGGGCCGTGGACGATCGATCCGGTGCATTCGACGGTGATCGCAACTGCACGTCATCTGGGTATTGCGAGTATCAAGGCCCGATTCGCGGAGGTGAGTGGGCGGCTCGATATCGCTGAACCGTTCGAGCGGTCCACGGGGCACGCGGAGATCAAGGCGGCCAGTATCGATACCGGTACCGCGATGCGTGACAATCACCTGCGTTCGCCGGACTTCTTGGATGTCGACAGTTATCCGCTGATCACTTTCACCGGCAGCGGGTTGCGTCGTACCGGTGGTGACACCTGGGTGATGCCGGGTGAGCTGACCCTGCACGGGCAGCGTCGCTCGGTCGATCTCGACGTGACCTATGGTGGGTTCGGAGCGGATCCGTGGGGCGGTGTGCGTGCCGCGTTCCACGCCGAAACACTATTGCACCGCAACGATTTCGCGATCGACTACAACACTGTTGTGCGCGCGGGAGTGGCCGCCATCGGCACCACCGTAAAACTCGACCTCGACATCGAAGTCGTACAAGGCGACCAGCTACCCGCAATCTAGCCAACTGCGGCCGAAATGCCCTGTACCGCCACTGCAGCTTCGGCACCGGGGCCGCGCGGAACAGTTCGGTGACCGGACGGTCCTGGCCGTCACCATGCGGCGCGCTCCTCTCAGCCTTGCCCGGTAGAACAGGTGTCAGAAAGTCGGGTGTCATCGCCACCGTTCGCTTCCCGTGCTGTTACCCCGTAACAGCACAACTCGTGGAGCGAATTCGCTGGGATACAGTGTGCTAATGCCCGAAGAAGCGCATTCCACACCAGTGGTGCGTGTCGGAGCGGCCGCGGGGTCCGATGGTGTTACCGCAACCGTCGGGGGAACCGATGCCGACCTGCTCTCGCTCGCGTCGCAGCTGTGTTTTGCTCTGTACTCCACATCCCGATCGATGACTGCGGCATACCGGCCGTTTCTCGAGGGGATGGGTGTTACCTATCCGCAGTATCTGGCCCTGCTGGCGTTGTGGGGGCGGCCCGCGATGACCATGAAGGAACTCGGCGAACAGCTGCAGCTGGACTACGGCACGGTCTCACCGCTCATCCAGCGACTCCAGGCACATGGTTTGGTCGAGAGCGTCCGGAGTGCCAACGACCGCCGTGCCGTCGAACTGCGCGCCACCGATGCCGGACGCGCACTGCAACCGCAGGCCCGGCAGATGATCGAGGCGGTCATGGCGGAGGTCGGCTATCCGATCGAGCATCTCATCCGGCTGCGCGACCAGGTCAACGCGCTCGGCGCCCGCCTCGACGCCGCCGTTGCCGAGCGATCCGGCCGGTAATCACCGTCCGCCCTGAGTCGCGCGCCGAGTTGAGGCGTCGAGTGACTCGGGCGTGCCGATCGACCACGCGGTTCGGTGAACCAAGGGAGCCAGCGTTCGGTGCGCCGCCAGACGTATTCGCAATCGACCTCGGAATGCGGTTTCTGATACACGACCGCGCAACGCACCTCGGCGACATGATCGATGAGTCGTGATATCACCGACTACGAGCCGGAATTCGGGGCAGGCGAGGAGATCGGACAGATTCTCCCGATGTCCGGTGCTCGGGTTGTCGATCGCGGTGACCCGGTCGCCGCGTGCGATCAGTGCCCGGCACAGGTGGGAGCCGATGACCTGTCGAACTGGCGGACAGCCAGGGGAATTCGATGCAGCGCATTGTTCGCTCCACGATGACTACCACGCGAAAGTCGGTGCCGGCGTGGTCTTTCCGGAGTAAGCCGGGACTGGAGCGGCGCCGCGCAACGCCGCAAACGAGCTCTCCTCGCGTAGCCGCTCCGGGTTGTCACCGGCGGTGACGAGCAACTGGGCGGCAGTGTCCATGCCGACACCGTGGGCTGCAGGCAGCGTTGGACACAAACAGCGGTGAGCTCATCGAGATCGGTGGTCAGGGTTGCGACTTGGTAATCGCGGAAGGCGATACGTTCGGCGAGTGCCTTTGCGGCAGTGAGTATTCCGGCGATCCTCGGTTCGGCATATGCCCCAGGGCCAGAGGCGTGCAAGCGCAGATCAGCTCCTTGGTGGTGTATCCGCGGACGGCTCCCCACCTCGGCCGGTGCCGTCCCGCTCAGCGGAATCCCGGACTCGGTCCGGCACCGTCGGCCACACACTCGACGCGCACAATCCGATCCCCATGACCGGTCGCTCCGCTGCCGATCGGATCGGGCCTCGTCTTTGCTGGCCGCACGCGACCTCGCCGGTGCCGCACCAACCGATTAGGAGTGGACATGATTCGAGTAGCCACACCCGCCGACGGGTTCGACCCGCACGCCGGATACTGAGAAGGCCAGGGAATTCAGGTTTTCGGCGTAAGTGGACGGTGGCTGTGCGCTGCTGCGGTAGCGCTCTCGGTCTCGATGGCGGGGGCGGGGGGTGCGGAGGCGGATTCCGCTCCCGAGGGGAAAGCGCTTGTGGTGCTGGGTGATTCGTTCTCCGCGAACGCCTGGACTCGACCGACCCTGACAACAGTTGCCTACGTCATGGGAGCACGGCCTGGCCTGCGCAACTGGGCAGATTGATCGGCGTGTACGGGACCGATGAGATGGTCGATGTGTCCTGTCCGGGCGCGTCGATCGACACTGGGCCTGGGTGGACAGTGGGCATGCAGGCCGCGAAGGCGGACAAGTCGGGCGCGTTCGGACCGCGGACCGAATTGGTGACCTTGCAGTTCGGGCTCAATGATCACTGGGGCCGATCCCAACAAACCCTGTGGAAATCGCTGCAGAACTGCGTGTTCAACCTCGTCGACGGTTGCGGGCCGGAGGCCGTGGAGCAGGGCCGTATGCCCGACTACAACGCAGTGACCGGGGAATTGTTCGCCGATTGCCTGCGCAATGCGGTGACCTACATCCGCTACTACGCGCCGGTGAACTACAAGATGTCGGTGCTGTTGCTCGCGCCGATGACAGCGGTGGTGGCCACCCTCGCCGCACGGGATCGCACGGAATTCGCGGTCTCAACGCCCATCCGCGCATGGTATGGCTGGGCAACGTCTCCTACGCCTTCTACCTGATCCAATTCCCGGTAATGGTGCTGATCACCCGAAATCTCATCGGCGGCAAACAGTTCGGCATCCTCGGCTGGACCGGATTCGCAATACTGAGCCTGATCGTCTCGACCACCACCGCCGCAGTGCTCTACCACTGGATGGATCTGCCCATCATGCGCCGCTTCGCTCGCGCGAGACGAACCACCGAACCGCAGCCGCCACCGGCCTGAACCGCCGCGCCCGAATGGCTCCGCCTCCGGGTTCGTCATCCTGTTGTACTCGCCGCATACCCACAAGGTCCTCGACGTCAGGAAGCGATGATGACGGCGATGGCACGGCTGCCACGGACCCTCCGCCGAACACTGACCGGGGGCCAGGAAATGGCCAACCATATCCGGATCGCCGAAGTGACCGATCTCGACATCTACTTCTGTGATCCGGCCCGTAATCACCGTCCGCCTGAGCAAGGCGCCGAGTCGCGCGGTTCAGGCGTCGAGTACTCGGGCCTGCCGATCGACCACCGGCGGTTCGGTGGACCAGGGGAAGTTGATCCAGCGGTCGGTGCGCCGCCAGACGTATTCGCAATCGACCTCGGAATGCGGTTTCTGGTAAACGACCGCGCAGCGCACCTCGGCGACATGGTCGATGCAGAAGTCGCGGACGAGTTTGAGGGTGGCGCCGGTATCGGCCACATCGTCGGCGATCAGGACCGTCGCACCGGCCAGATCGACCGCCTGCGGGACCGGCGGCAGCATGACCGGGAGATCGAGGCGCTGGTCGATACCGGTGTAGAACTCGACATTCATCACGTGCAGGTTCTTCACGTCCAGTGCGTAACCGAGCGCCCCGGCGACGAATAGGCCACCGCGCGCGATCGAGAGGATCAGATCCGGTTCGAACCCGTCTTTGGCGATTTCGGTGGCGAGCTCGCGGCTCGCCGTACCGAATAGTTCCCAGGTCAGCACTTCCCGATCCGCCATGGATCCTCCATCTCCCTCGATGCCGCTGGGCAAGAGCATACGACCAGCAACGCCTCGGCGTTCCCCACTTTCGGTCCGGGGAATTAGGGTGGGTCGGGTGCGGATCTATCTGGCCGGCGCGACCGGCGTCATCGGAACGCGGTTATTACCCCTGCTGATCGAGGCCGGACACGAGGTTGCCGGGATGACCCGGTCTGCCGCCAAGGCCGATCAGGTGCGTGCCGTCGGTGCGGAACCGGTGGTCTGCGATGTGTACGACCTCGACGCGCTCACCGCCGCGGTCGTAGCCTTCCGGCCCGATCTGTTGATGCATCAGCTCACCGATCTCCCCGACGATGCCGCGCTGCTCCCGGAACTCGCCGGTGCGAATGCGCGCATCCGTTCCGAGGGCACTCGCAACCTGATCGCCGCCGCGCAGGCGGCGGGCTCGAAACGCTTTGTCGCCCAGAGCATTGCGTGGGAGCCGCCGGCCGGTCGCGGTGCCGTCATCCAGGAACATGAGGCTGCGGTACTCGATATCGGCGGTGTGGTCGTCAAGTACGGCCAATTCTATGGCCCGGGTACGTACTACGAATCCGAGCTGCCCGATCATCCGCGCGTGCACGTGGATGATGCTGCCGCGCGGACGGTTTCGCTGGTTGATGCGCCCAGTGGCGTGGTGGTTATCGCGGATCCAGCCTGATCCTCGGCGCGACTGGCTGCTCCGGGTCGTGGCCGTGCCGGTCGGTTTGGAATACCGTGGCGGGGGTGATCGCCCGGATCCGCTCACATCCGCCGAAGGAGACCCGCTTGCGCAACACGCTGCTTGTCACATCCGTACTCGGTGCCGCACTGGTGGCGATGCTGCCTGCTGGCGCGGCCGATGCTCAGGGACCCAGCGACGGTTCGCTGAAGGTGCAGGCGACCACCGGCACCGATCAACTGCCGGTGACAGGTGTCGGAGTCGGCATCACCACGTGCGCCGCCGGTCCGGTGCTGGCCACGTTGACGACCGGCGGCGATGGAACCGTGACGCAGACCTTCCCGGACGGCTGCTACCAAGCACAGGTCACCTCCGTGCCATCCGGCTGCGAGCTGGCGAGCATCGCCTACGTTCAGATCAACGTGGCACCCGGCACGACACCCGTCGCTGCTTTCCAATTCCGCTGCGCATAAACGGATTTCGATCCAGGGCCCGGAGCGCGGCCGTGATGGCATCGTCATATTGCGTGGTGTTCTCCTGGCCGGCAGCTCCGTAGTTTGCCTCCAGCAGTGGAGATCTCACGAGCAGCAACAGGTCCTGGCGGCCGTGGCAGGTGCCGAATTCTTGATCGGCGACCCAGGCCGCTATCGGGAGGTGTCGCTATTCGCACGGCCGCGCGGCCGGTCTCCGGAGGGTGAGTAGGCTTCCCGCTCGTGAGGTCTGGTCCGGTGGTGGTGACTGCGTTGGCCGTGCTCGTGTTGGCCATGTGTGCGGGTGATGTGAGACCGACCTCGGCGAGAGAGGAAAACTTGTTGCTGCTGCCGGACGACGAATCCTTGTTCATCAGAACCGATTTCGCCGACGATGCCGGGTGGGCCGAAACTCTGGACGCGGCTCTGCAGCCGTGGGATCTCGGTGACGGGATACTCGCGTACGCGGGCATCACGCCGGTCGATGACCGTCGCTTCGAAGGTCTGACGGTGGAGAAGTTGGAGAGCCTGCTGCCCGCGCCACCGCCCTACTATCTGTTCCTGGTGGACAAGCGAACCATCACCGATCCCGAACATCCGATTCTCGTTGTGGATACGAGCCGGGGGAACGAAGACGTGGTCGGCTTTCAGACCTTCCGCGTGGTGCCGAGCGAAATGCCCGCCGTAGAGAACAATCTGTCGCTGTCGAACATGGACTTCGAGGACTTCTCCGACAGTGTCGACGCGGATGGGGTGTTCCGCGGCTTCTGATGCGGGAAATGTGCGGCTACGACCATGGGTGCACGCTGTCCAACGCGCGGCGCGCATACGCACGCACGTCCGCATCGGTGTCATCGATCGCCAGCTTCAGTGCATCGTGCGCCGCCCCGCTGTGCGGCCAGGTGGCCAGCGCCAGTACCGCCGCCTTGCGCACATCGAGGTGCGGATCGTGCAGGGCTTCGGAAAGCGGGTTGACGCCGAAATCGGGGTCCGCGCCCGCGAGACCCCGCGCGGCACCCACCCGGACCTGCCAGGCAGACTGTGCGAGCGCGCCGACAAGTAGCGCTGTGTCATCTTGTGCGACACCGAGATTCGCGAAGGCGGCCAAGGCAGCGGCACGCACGAGCGGGTCCGGATCCTCGGCAAGGGCGCGCGCGGTTTCGGTGCCCTGCCCGCCGATCGCAGACAACCCGTGCGCGACTGCAATGCGCACCTCCCGGTTCTCATCGGTCGCCGCCGACGAGACCGCCTGCCAGTCGTCGAGCGACACCAGAGCCCGCACCGCCTCGATGCGCACCCGATGATCCGAATCGGTCAGTGCCACAACGAATTGCGCCGCTGTTCCGGCTCGCAGCGCGCGCAGCAGATCCACGACGGTCGCTCGGACGACCGGGTCGGGGGAGTCGAGTCGATCGGCGAGGCCGGTCGAATCGGGAAGCACCTCCACGAGTTCGCGCAGACTCGCCGCGGCCGCCGCGCGAACGGATGCCGCGTCATCGTCGAGCGCGTCGATCAATACCGATGTGAATCCCTCGGGGGTGTTCTCGGTCAGCACCGACAGCGCCGCTACTCGAACACCGGCATCGGCATCGGACAGATAGGTCGAAAGGTCCTGCACTGTAGGCGAATCCAGGGCCAGCAGGCTGACCAGTCGTGGTGACGGCGGTGTCGTCGAGGTGCGGACGGTGCGTGGTGCATCGGCGGGTGCGCGCCCACCGATGAGTTCCGGCTGCGCCACCGGGACCACCGTGGTGTCGGTCGACGGCAGGTCATCGAGACCGGGCACCGGTACCAGATACGGCGCCACCGGCCGCTTCAGGAATTCCATCGCGCCGTCGGAGTTCTTGCGCAGGTTCAGGTGATAGCGCCACTCGTTGTCGTCGCGCTGCGGCAGATCGGCACGTTCGTGATAGAGCCCCCACCGTGATTCGGTGCGGGTCAGTGAACTGCGCGCCGCCATTTCGGCGCAGTCGCGGATGAAGGAGACCTCGACCGCGCGCATGAGCTCATGAGGTGTGCGGGCACCGATTTCGGCGATTTCGCCGCGCATCCGCTCGAAGGTCTCGACCGCGATCGACAGTTTCGCGGCCGTCTTCGGCGGCGCGACATAGTCGTTCACGAATCGGCGCAGCTTGTACTCGACCTGGGGCTGCGGCGGGCCGTCCGGCTGCTGCAGCGGCCGGTAGATCAGGTCGTGTGCCGCCGCCAGCTGCTCTTCCGGAAGTTCAACGGGCGCAGCGACTTCGGACAGTGTGGATGCTGCATGGCCACCAGCCAGATCACCGAAGACGAACGCGCCGATCATGTAGTTGTGCGGCACGCACGCCAGATCCCCCGCCGCGTAGAGCCCGGGAACGGTAGTGCGGGCATGTTCGTCGACCCATACGCCGGATGCGGAATGTCCACCGCACAAACCGATTTCGGAGATATGCATCTCGATATCGTGGGTTCGATAGTCATGGCCGCGGTTGGCGTGGAAGGTGCCGCGGGTCGGGCGTTCGGTGGTGTGCAGAATGCCTTCGAGCGTCGTCAGGGTCTCGTCGGGCAGATGTGACACCTTGAGATAGATGGGCCCGCGAGCGGATTCGATCTCGCGCTTGACCTCCGACATCATCTGTCCGGACCAGTAATCGGAGTCGACGAAGCGTTCGCCCTTCGCGTTCACCTGGTACCCGCCGAACGGATTGGCCACATAGGCGCAGGCCGGACCGTTGTAATCCTTGATGAGCGGATTGATCTGGAAGCATTCGATACCGCTGAGCTCCGCGCCGGCGTGATAGGCCATCGAATATCCGTCGCCCGCATTGGTCGGATTCTCGTAAGTGCCATACAGGTAACCCGACGCGGGCAGCCCCAATCGACCGGACGGACCGGTCGCCAGGATCACCGCCTTGGCGCCCACCGCCACGAATTCACCGGTGCGCGTGTTCAATGCGGCGGCACCCACTGCGCGACCCGCATCGGTGAGCACCCGCACCGGCATGAGCCGGTTCTCGATGCGGATCTTCTCGCGCATCTTGCGTTGGCGCAGTACGCGATACAGCGCCTTCTTGACATCCTTGCCCTCGGGCATGGGCAGCACATACGACCCGGACCGGTGCACCCGGCGCACCGCGTACTCGCCGTACTCGTCCTTCTCGAACTTCACTCCGTACCGTTCGAGTCGCTGCACCATGGCGAAGCCGCGGGTGGCGGTCTGATATACGGTGCGCTGGTTGACGATTCCGTCATTGGCCCGGGTGATTTCGGCGACGTAGTCCTCGGGTTCGGCCTTGCCGGGAATCACCGCATTGTTGACCCCGTCCATGCCCATGGCCAAGGCACCGGAGTGCCGCACATGCGCCTTCTCCAGCAGCAACACATCGGCGCCTGCTTCGGCGGCGGTCAGTGCGGCCATGGTCCCCGCGGTGCCGCCACCGATGACGAGCACATCGCAGTCGAGCCGGATCCGATCGGATAGCTCGGGAATATTCACAACTTCTCCAGGATTTCGGCCTTCACCGACCGGCGATCCGCCGGTGTGCGGGGCTCGGGCACATCGACCAGGGTGTGCAGCACGCCGCCGCCGAGTACCGCGATGCGGTCGCCGAGCAGTAGCGCCTCGTCCAGGTCATGGGTGACGAATACGACGGTGGTGGGGTGGGCGCGCCAGGTGTCGATCAGCAAGCGCTGCATGGTTGTTCGAGTCTGGGTGTCGAGTGCTCCGAACGGTTCGTCCATCAGCACCGCGCGCGGCGATCCGGCGAGACTGCGCGCCAACTGGACGCGCTGCCGCATGCCGCCGGAGAGATCGCGCGGGAGATAATCGGCGTAGCCGGTGAGTCCGACCTCCTCCACCCAATGCCGGGCGCTCGCCTTGCGTTCGGCGCGCGGCACCTTGCGCAATTGCAGTGCGAGCTCGATGTTCTGGCGCACGTTGCGCCACGGCAGCAGTGCATCGTCCTGGAAGACCAGGGCGCGGTCGGCGGATGGTCCGGTCACCGCTATGCCGTCGGCGCGGATCACGCCCTGGTCCGGCTTGCGTAGTCCGGCGATCGCCCGCAGCAGCGTCGACTTGCCGCAGCCGGATTTGCCGACCACGACCAGGATTTCGCCGGGCGTGATAGCTAGCTCCAGGTTCTCGAGCACCGTTTTGCCGCCGTAGGCGATGCGAATTCCGTCCAGGCTCAACCGCATTCCGGTTGTGGTCGGGGTGGCGGGTGCGGTTGTCGTGGTCATTCGGCGACCTCCCTCGGCAGCCAGCGGGTGATCCGACGTCCGGCCAATTCCACGATTCCGGAGGTGCCGAAGCCGAGGATGCCGATGGTGATCATGCCGACGAATACCGCCGGATAATCGACGATGGTGTAGGCCTGCCAGGTCCGGTAGCCGATGCCGAGCCGCCCGGAGATCATCTCGGCCGAGATGAGGCAGATCCATGCAACGCCCATGCCCACCGACAGGCCGCTGAATACGCCGGGCAGGATGCCCGGAAATACGACTCGCACAACGACATCGGTGCGCGATGCGCCCAGGGTGCGCAGTGCGTCCTCCCAGATGGTCGGCAGGGCGCGTACCGCGTGCCGGGTGCTGACCAGTACCGGGAACAGTGATGCCATGAAGGTGATGAAGACGATGCCCGATTCGTCGCTCGGGAACAGCAGAATCGCCACCGGCACCAGCGCGATGGCCGGAATCGGCCGCGCCAATTCGGTGAGCGGTCCGAGCACCGCGGCGAAGAGTCCGGAGCGGCCGAGACCGATGCCCGCGACCACACCGACCACCGCCGCGAGCCCGAATCCGGTGAGAATACGGATCAGCGATTGCGCGACATCGACATAGAACTGGTCCGACTGCAGCTGCTTGCCGAATTCGCGGATGATCTCGGTGACCGTCGGCAGCGTGTCGAAGCGCAGCCACCACCGCACATTATTGGCGGTGAGCAGCTGCCACAGTCCGATCGCTGTCGCGACCGACGTCACCTGGAGCGCTCGGGTACGCCATACGGAACTCCCACGCACCTCGGCGGTTTCGTCATCGGCCACGGCAGGGCCGGCGAGGGCCGCGGTACGCCTGCCCGTCTCCCGGCCACCACCCGTCAACGTATCGCTGCGCGATGCTGTCATGGTCGGACTTCCGTGACGGCCTGGTCGTAGGAGATCGCCGTGGCGGCCGGATGCGCCTGCCGATAGCGCTGCGCGGCTGCGGGTGTCGTGAACGGCAGGAAGCCGTCGCCATCGCGCAACCACACCGCCTTATCGGCGAACCAGCGCGTACCGAGTTCGGCATCGGGCACATACGCGGCGCGGACCACCTTGCCCTGCGCCTTGGCCGCCTGAACAGCACGCAACAGGCAGGTCGGATCGGCGGCGGGCTGCGGTCGATCCGTGCCGTCGAGCCACAGCTCACCGGCCTGCGCGGCATTGCTCACGGGGCGGGCGCAGACCGGGTCGGTGCCGGTGACGCGGCTGGGGTTGGCGGTGGCCGCCACCGCCTGGTCGTAGTCGCCCACGCCGTTGTCGGCGAAGGCCTTGCGCAGCGGCGCGGGATCGACGAACTTGTCGATATCGAGTTCGGCGAAGTCGCCGATCGACTTCAGGTACTGCACGTCGCCTTTGAACGCGTCGATCAGACTGGGCTTGAGCGTGGTATCGAAAGACGTTCCGCCGGGCCCGTTGTAGAGGTACACGACCTCCTGCGGCAGTCCGGAACCGTCGGCGACGATCTTGGCGGCTTCGAACGGCTTCTCGTTCAAGAACTTCGTGGCATCGAGCTGGGCCGCGAGGAAGGCCTGCAGCACCTCGGGATGATCGGCGGTGTAGGAGCGTCGCGCGACCACGCCGTGGAAGGTCGGCACACCCAATTCCGCACCGTCGTAGAGTAATTTCGCCTTGTTCTGGAAGACCAGCAGTCCGGGCCAGGCCACGAACTGCGCGAGCGCGCCGACCTGATGCGATTCCAATGCGGTGGCCCCGACCTGCGGCTGCTGGTTGAGCACCTCGACGCCCTTGGCCGGATCGACACCCGTCCGCGAGAGCGCCTGCACCAGGGTGCCGTGCCCGGCCGAGCCGACGCTGGCCGAAATCTTCTGCCCGGCCAGGTCACCGATCCCGGTCGCCGTCGAATCCTGCGGCACCACAACCATATTGAGCGCACCCTTGGGGTTGTAGCCGGTCACCGATACCAGCGCTGTCTTCGCCCGCTCATTGGACTGGGTGCGAGATCCGTTGATCAGCAACGGATAATCGCCCATCGACCCGATATCGATCTTCTCGGCCAGCATCTGCGCGGTGATCGGCGCGCCGGTGTCGTAGTCCTGCCACTCCACCTGGTACTTGGCGCCGCCGCTGTCGGTGATCTTCTGTAGCCGCTGCTCCAGGTAGCCCTGGGCGCGCAGCAGGGTGCCCGCGGTGACGGTATTGATTGTTTTGGACTGGTAGCCGACGACGACCTTGACGGTGCCTTCGGGGGTGTTGTCCGAACTCTGCAGGGAGCAGCCCGCCGCGGCGAGTGCGACGGCGAGGAGCAGGGGAGCGAGGCGTTTCTTCATGGGACTTCCGGATCGTTCAGCGCAACAGATAGGGCATATTGACGGTGACGGCGCCCGTGGGACACCGGGCGGCGCAGGGGCCGCAGTACCAGCACTCGTCCACGTGCATGAAGGCCTTACCGTTTTCCGGATTGATGGCCAGCGAGTCGAGCGGGCAGATCTCCACGCACAGCGTGCAACCCTGAATGCATAGTGATTCGTCGATGGTCACCGGAATGTCGGTGCGTTGGTTCGCAAGTGCCATCAGATGACCTTCCATTCGGATGCGCTGCGGGTCAGGCTGCCGCGCATGGTGATTCGATCTCCGCGCATCCGGATGTATTCCAGATCCACCGGTCGGCCGTCGTCGAGCCGGGTCAGCCGTTCGAGCATCAGCAGCGCCGCGCCCTCGGGTGCTTCCAAGGTGGCGGCGGTGTGCGCGTCGGCGGTAATCGCTTCCAGCGCGAGGTCGGCCGAGCCGAGCGGTCCGCCGCTGATCTGTTCGATGAGTACGAAGATGTCGTTGGTCTCGAGATCGTGGCCGAGGACCTCGGTGCCGATCTCGGGTGCTAGATAGGTCAGATCCAGGCTCAGCGGTAGGTCGGCGAGATAGCGCAGTCGTTCGATATAGACCACGCGCTCACCGGGATTCAGCCCGAGCTTGCGTGCGACGGCGGGCGGTGCGGTGATATGCATTGCCGCGCGCACCTCGTTGCGCACCGTGCCGTGGCCCTTGAGGGTTTCCTGCAGCCCGAGCAGCGCGTCCAGCCCGTGATCGTATTTGCGCCGGGCGACCCGGGTGCCCACCTTCGGTACCCGATCGATCAGCCCTTCGTCTTTGAGCAGTGCGAGTGCGTCGCGCACGGTATTGCGCGACGCGTCGTATTCCGCGACCAACTCCTGCTCATTCGGCAGCACATCGTCGAACGCCCCCGCATGTATCTGATGACGCAGCACGTCGGCTATCCGGCGCGCCTGGTCGGCCCGCAACCGTCGCACGGGCGTCGCCTCGGCTCCCACCTCCGCCACCTTTCTCTCGCTGACCTGCATGGATAGCGACGATAGTTGCCGCGGAGACGCTCAAATGCCCGCGTTGGAGCTCCGCAAATCAGCGGATGTTATTCCGCCGCCCACCACACGCTCTGACCTGGGCAGATGGGTCTCGGAGTGGCCATTGCGCCACCTCGCTCACAGCCGATGACTTTCGATCACACAGATTCGAATGACGGGCTGGCGGGGCGGAACGGAACAATGTCGGGCTCGGCAGGCCCCGAACACCAGGTTCCGCGTAGCGGGCCGCCACTACCGTTGCGCTAACGAGCGAGTCCACGCCGCTGCCCCACCCACTTCTCGTGGGCGGCCCATTCGCCGGACGTGGACCGGCGATTGAATCAGCTCACCGCCGAGCGGTGGTTTCGGCGGTGAGCTGGGGCATTATCCGGATGCCGGTCCAGGGCGGCATCACTCCGGCGGGGGAGGCGAAATCCCCACTGGAGGTGATGTTCTGGCGGTCACGCATCCCTACCATGACGGGCGTGGGTGTTGTCGCCGGTGCTGGTCGCGCTCTGCTGGTCGCGGGGGTATGTGCGTTTTTGGTGTCGATCGGGGTGGGTCCCGTGGCGGCGGATTCGGCGTCCTCCGGTTCGGATATTTCGGTCGCGCAGTCGCTCGGTGATCGGGAGCTGACGATCATCTTGCGCCGGGTGACCAGCGTGCCGGGGCCGTTGCGGGTGGATGTGGTCACCCATGCCGGTGCCGCGCCCGGGCAACTCACGCTCGCGGCGACGCCGACGGGGGTGTCCGAGAAGTCGACACAGCCTGCACCTGGAGCGCCCACCGCCGAGGCGGTTGTCGAACTCGGCGGCACTGCTGGGATGTACTCGGCGACTGTCCGAATGGACCGCGCCGGGCCGTGGGAACTGGCCGTCGGCGACGGTACGCGGGTGGCGCGGATTCCGTTCATCGTGCCCGCGCAGGTGATCCCGCCGCCCGAGCGCCTGGTCTACGGCGGATTTCTGGTGGCGGGCGTTCTGCTGCCCGTCGCGGTGGTGATCGCGATTCGTGCTCGACGCAGCGTATGGGCGCTGGTTCCGGCCGCCGGGATGGTGGCCGGTGTCGCGGTGTCGGTGACCGCCGCGCTGCTTTCGGCATCGCTGCCGCTGCCACCGCAACCCGGCGGTCAGCTCGATCCCACGCTCGACAATGTCACCGATCCCTATGCCGTGCATCAGCCGTTGATTTCGGACTTTTCGCGGCCGCCGGTACTGCTCATGGTCGCGGGTGGGCCCGTGAACGCCGGGCGGCCAGGCGATCTCGACCTCGTTCTGATCGATGCCGCCACCGGTGCACCCGTCGACGATCTGGTCGTGCACGACAGTGCGCTCATGCATCTGCTAACCGTCGGCCCGACCGGTCGCCTGTCGCATCTGCATCCGATCCGGGTCGGGCCCGGCCGGTATCAGGTTCATCTGGCTGCGCCCGAGGCCGGGCGGTATGCGCTGTCCGCGGAGTTGGCGCGGCGCGGCGGTGGTGTGCAAATGGTACGCGCGGCAAGTGGTTTCACCGTCTTGCCCGGTGCTGCAGAACCGGAATCCGCCAGCGCCACAGTGCATCTCGGTGGTGGTGACAAGATCGCGTCGACCGTTGTCGACGGTAACCCGGTCACCGTCAGGACGACTACTCCGGTGGCAGGGGCACCGACCACCATCACCGCCGAATTCGGCGATGCCGCCGATCTGCAACCGTGGCTCGGCATGGTCGGCCACCTGATCATGGCGGGTCCACTACCCGGCGACCCGGATATCGCTGCAGCCGTACAGAACTCACCTATCTGGGGTCACGGCCACTCGATGGGCGCGACATCGATGCATGGCATGTCCGATATGCCGGGGATGGATATGCCCGGCATGGATATGACCGAGCCCGCCGCGAGCCACGGCACCATGCTCATGCCACCCGCCAATGGCGAAAGCGCACCCGACGAGACGGTCGCCGGATACGGACCCGACGTGCCGTTCACCTACACCTTCCCGCTCGCGGGCCGCTATCGCCTCTGGATCCAGGTCGAACGGCGCTACACCGTACTCACGGTCCCTCTCGTTCTCGATGTCGCGGCGGGAGCGCGGCCATGAGTGAGCGATCGACTGCACTCGAGTCCGCAACTCGGAGAAGCGTTTTCCTCGCAGTAGGGGCGGTGATCGTGATCGTGCTCGCCGTCATCGCTTGGTTCGCCTGGCCGCGCCCATCCGGTCCGCTCGTATTGAAAACCGGTACCCCGCAGCACCTCGTCACGGTCTCCATCGACAGCCTCCGAATCGGCAGCACCGCTATCGATATCACCGTCACCGACCGCACCGGCGCGCCGAAAGACCATGCCGCAGTACTTATTCAGGTGAATCAGCCGCTCATGGGCCACGCTGGACAGCCCATCGCGGCGACGGCCACCGGTCCGGGCCACTTCCATGCCGCATCGGTACCACTGATGATGACCGGTCCGTGGGAGCTTCGACTGTCGATCGACGAACACGACAGCCTCGACGAACTCGCGGTGCCGATCTGGGTCGGCGGCTGAAAACATGCACAGATCAGGAGGAATGATCACCATGACCACGGCAGCACCGGTCGAAGCCGACACTGGACCCGATATCTCCGATGGCACCATCGCGGCCCGCATCGGTGCCTGGGGTGTATTGCTCGGCACCGCGGTGACATTGGTCGGCCTGAGCTGGGATATCCAGTGGCACAATGAAGTCGGTCCCGACACGTTCTTCACCCTGCCGCATCTGTTCCTGTACTCCGGTAGCGCGATATCCGGATTCGCCAGCCTGGCCATGGTTCTCATCGCGACCTCGGCCCAACGGGCCGGTCGGCCCGTGCCCCGCCTCGGCGGCACTCCCATCCGAGTCTTCGGCAGCAACCTGACCGCACCGCTCGGCTATATGGTCGCCGGAGCCGGTGCGGCACTGTTCCTGCTGTACGGCCTGCTCGATCTGGAGTGGCATTCGATCTACGGTTTCGACGCGGTGCTCAATACCCCGTCACATGTGGCGCTGTTCCTGTCCATCTCGCTCACCATGATCGGCAGCATCATCGTCTTCGCCGCCCACCGCGACCACCGCTGGGGCCGAATCGGCATCGTCGTCGCGATTCCGATCCTGATCACCTTCGCACCGATTCCCACCAATGCGTTGAACAACCTGCATCTGCCCGTCGACCCGACCATCCTCGGCATCGTCCTGTTCGGGCCGATGCTGCTCGTACTCGGCGCGGCACTTTTGGCGCGTGCGGGCGCGGCCGTTGCCATCGCGGTTTCGCTCGGTGCCATGCAGGCGATCCTGTGGTGGTTCTCGCCCTGGGCCGCGCAAACCTACGCGTCGGCGATCGGACTGCCGCTGCGTGACGGTCTCACGGGACGGCCGCCGGATCTGCCCGTCATGATGCCGATGTTCATGATCGTCGCGGCGGTCGCGGTCGAGGGGCTGTTCTGGTCGGCGCGGGCCCGTGGTTTCGATGCGCGCAAGATCGTATTGGTGGCCGGTGCCGTGACCGGCGTGATCGTCGGCCTGACGTTCCCGCTGCAATTGAACCTCGTCCGCCCTACGTCGCATATCGCCGCCGGCGACATCGTGACGATCACGCTGCTCGGCATTCCGCTCGGCCTGCTCGCCGGATTCCTCGGCGGCCGGTTCACCACCATGCTGCCCGCAATGAAGGATGCGTGATGTCCGTACTCCGCAGGCTCGCCGTCACCGTACTGGCCGTGATCACGCTGTCGCTGGTCGCCATCACCCCCGCCTCCGCCTATGCACCGGTCGAGGTTGTGCATACCGAGCGCGTCCAGGTGGGTCCGTACGGCGTGACCGTCGGCTTCTCCACCTGGCCCATCCGCGCGATGAAGTCGCTCGACTTCACCTTCATGCCCGATGGCGGCATCGCCGACAAATCCGGGACACTTCGCCTGACCGGACCCGCCATCAGACCCGGCCGCCGCGCCACACCGCTGGTCCGCCATCCCCGCAAACGCGACTCCTGGGGCCTCGACGTCAAGGCCTTCGACGACCCCGGCACCTACACCTTCACCTTCGCGATCGACGGCCCGCTCGGACACGGTGAAGGGACGCTCGGCAATATCACGGTGCTCGACCAGCCCGGACCGCCGCTGCCGCTGAGCTGGACGATCGGCACCCTGCCGCTGGTCGGCCTGCTGGTCTTCCTTGCGGTGGCGTGGCGCCGCACCCGACCCGGGCGGCAACCACTGGTCCTCTGACGGGTCAGAACCAGGCGTCGCGCATATCCAGCGTGGTGCGGTCCATCAGCTCGAGCAGATCCAATTGCGGTGTGGTCTTGGGTAATTCGTAGCGGAAGAAGTAGCGGGCCGCCGCACGCTTGCCGTCGTAGAAGTCGCCGTCCTTGCCGTGTGCGGCGAGTGCCTGCTCCAGCCAGATCCAGGCGACTACCACGTGCCCGAAGGCCTCCAGGTAGATGCTGGAATTGGCCATCGCGGCGGCGATATCGCCGGCGGCGAACATCCAGCCGGTGACGGTGAGCAGCCGTTGCCAGACCGCGTCGAGCTGTCCGCCGAATTCGGTCCACTCGCCGCCCGCCTCGGTGGCCGCGAGTACGGTCCGCTCGATCTGTGCGGCCAGTAGCCGCAGGCTCGCGCCGTCGTGCTGGATCACCTTGCGGCCCAACAGATCCAGCCCCTGGATGCCGTGGGTGCCTTCGTGGATGGGGTTGAGGCGGTTGTCGCGATAGTGCTGTTCGACATCGTATTCGCGGGTGTAGCCGTAGCCGCCGTGTACCTGGATGGCGAGGCTGTTGGCCTCCAGACACCATTGCGACGGCCAGCTCTTCGCCACGCCGGTGAGGATTTCCAGCAGCAGGGTGTGATCGCGTTTGGCAGCCGGATCCGTGGTGGTGCGTTCCAGATCGACGAGGCGGTTGCAGTAGAGCAGCAGAGCGAGCGCGCCCTCGACATAAGCCTTCTGCGCCAACAGCATTCGTCGCACATCGGCATGCTCGATGATCGGCGCCTGCGGTGCGGACGGATCCTTGGCGGTGAGCGCGCGACCCTGGCGGCGTTCCCGGGCGTAGTCGAGCGACTTCAGATATCCGGTGTAGCCCAACGCCGTTGCGCCCAGCCCGACGCCGAGGCGCGCCTCGTTCATCATGTGGAACATGTAGGTCAGGCCGCGATGCGGTTCGCCGACAAGGTAGCCCACCGCACCGGGCGCGCCGTCCGGATTGTGCTTGCCCTCACCGAAATTCAGCACCGTATTGGTGGTGCCCCGATATCCCATTTTGTGGTTCAACCCGGCCAGCACCACATCGTTGCGTGCGCCGAGCGAACCGTCCTCGGCCACCAGGAATTTCGGCACGACGAACAGCGAGATGCCCTTGGTTCCGGCCGGTCCGCCCGGAATCTTGGCCAGGACCAGGTGCACGATATTGTCGGTCAGCTCGTGATCACCGCCGGAGATCCACATTTTCGAGCCGAACAGCCGGTAGGTGCCATCGGCCTGCGGTTCGGCGCGGGTGACGATATCGGCCAGCGAAGAGCCCGCCTGCGGTTCGGACAGACACATCGTTCCGGTGAACCGGCCCTCGACCATGGGCTTGACGAAGCGGTCGATCTGCTCCGGGGTGCCGTGCGCGGCGAGGAGATTGGCATTGCCGACGGTCAGGAAGAGATAGCCGGTGGTGCCGACATTGGCGGCCTGGAACCAGCAGAATCCGGCGGCCTCCACGGTGGCGGGCAGCTGCAGCCCGCCGATCTCCTCGTCCATCGCGGCGCCGATGAGATTGGCCTTGGTGAAGGCCTCGATCGCGGCCTTCACCTCCGGGATGATGGTGACCGTCTCACCGTCGAAGGTCGGCTCGTTGCTGTCGTTGCGCTTGTTGTGGGTGGCGAAGTGCCTTGTGGCCAGATCCTCGCAGAGGTCGAGAAAGCCGTCGAAGGTATCCCTGGAGTGTTCGGTGAACCGGGGCAGCGCCGTGAGCTCCTCGACCCGCAGCCATTCGTAGAGCAGGAAGTCCAGGTCCCTACGGGAGATCAGGGTCGAGCGCACGGGCACATCCTCTCGCGGTGACGGAGCACTGGCCCAGACGGGCGCGGTGCTCGCTCGGGTCGATTTGGTACGTTACTACGCATGTGTCGCGAATCGATCCCAGGGCTGGGATGACCACAACCTCCGGTGCCGCCCGTCCCGTCGGCCGTCCCGCCGCCGCCTCCCAGGACCAGGTGCTCGCCGCGGCCAGCGCCCAGTTCCTGGCCTGCGAGCGGGTCGATGTGCAGGCGATCGCGGCGGAACTCGGATTGTCGCGCGCGACGATCTACCGCTGGTTCGGTTCGCGCGACGGTCTGCTCGGCGCGGTCATGGTGTCGGAATTCGAGCGGATGGTCGTGGCGGCGCAGACGCGGGTGGACGACACCGGCGCGCGGCGGGTACTGGCCCTGCTGGACCGGGCGGCGCTGTGGCTGACGCGCAGCGAGGCATATAGGTATTTCATCGCGACCGAACAGGCCACCGCGGGCCGCATCATCACCACCAGCGACGGGCCGGTACAGCCGAAGGTGGTCGGGGTGGTCGCCGAAATTCTGGATACCGCGATCGTGGACGGCTACCAGAACCGGGTCGATACCCAGACCTTCGCCTATGCGCTGGTCCGGCTCATCGAGGCCTTCCTGTATCAGGACGCGGTGACCGGCCTTCGCGGCGATGTGGAGCGGTTGCGTGCGGTGCTGGCGGTCATTCTGGGACTGGACCCGGATCAGCGCGGCCCATAGGTATCGAGGAACAGAACGGGTCCGTTGCCGAAGTCGCCGCGGGTATCCATCTCCAGGAGTCCGGCCAAAGCCTTTGCGGTGTAGACGGTTTCCAATTCCAGCCCGTTGGCCGCGGCGAGCTTCTTCGCGGCAATGGCGGCCGGGGTTTCATGGCCGTAGCCGGGACCGAGCCAGTCACGCACCATCGTCACGTCGTCCTGGCGCAACTCGGGCGCGGTGAATTCCGCGCCGCGTGCGCGCAGCACCGTCGCGGCGCGGTTCGCCAGCTCGACAATGTGTCGCGCGTCGAGGGGGAGCGAGTCGTTGACGACGACACCGACGACGCGGGTGCGTAGTCCGGCAAGCCGTAGGCCGAGGGCCAAACCCGCCGCCGTGCCACCGGATCCGACGGCGGTCACCAGATGTGTCGGTTGCGGTAGTTCGACCGCGGCGATCTGCGCCGCCAGTTCCAATGCGACCTCGACATAGCCGAGTGCGCCGATCGGCGACGATCCGCCGACGGGCAGCAGATATGGTGGGGTGCGCCCGTGCATATGCCGCAGCAGCAGCCACGGTGCGGCCAGGACGGTGCGCAACTTGCTGTGCGTGAAATGTAGGGTGGCGCCGGAGTTTTCCAGTCGTCGCAGCTGCTCGCGGACGTGGTCGTCCACCGGTTGGTCGACCAGCGCCAGCGCGGTGTCGATGCCGAATTCCCGGGCGTAGAGCGCCGTGGCCAGACCCCAATTGGTTCCGGTGCCGCCGAAGGTGAGAATGGTCCGGGCACCGCGCCGTCGGGCCTCGGGCAACAGCCACTCCAGCTTGCGGATCTTATTGCCACCCCACCCGCCGGAGCCGTACCCGCTTTCGTCCTTGCACCACACAGTGCTGTGAGTGCCGAGGTCCAGCGGGCGGACCGGTGTCGGAGCGATACCGAGCCGGGCGAACGGCAGTGTGCCGGCCAGTTCGGGGAAGCGCCGGTGGAGTAGGGATTCGGTCATAGTCCGACCATTATCGGGGTTCAGCTCCCTTCGGTGAGTAGTCACCGCATTCGGTGTCGGCTGACGCTTGTCGCAGGTGCCGCCGACGGACGGCGCATCACCGCGCCGCTCACGGCTTGATCGACAACGAAAGAATTGATCCGCGCGGTGGGGAAGTGAACGGCTGCTTCAGTCAGGCTCGATGAGGCCGTGTTTGCGGGCCACCGCGGCGGCTTCGGTCCGTGTCGCGGCACCGAGTTTGGTGAGGATGCGCGATACGTGCACGCCCGCGGTATTGCCGCTGATGAACAGCTCGGCCGCGATCTGGCGATTGCTCAATCCCTGTGCGACCAGACGTAATACGTCGAGTTCGCGTGGTGTCAGACCGAAGGTGCGGGGCTGTTGGTTCACCGGTTCCGGCCGAGTTACCTGGAGCGCCACCCTGGCACGTTCGGCCACCTGCGCAACCGCGTCGGCCAATGGTGTCGCCCCCAAATCCGCCGCGAGTTCGGCGGCTTCGCGCAGGGGTTCTCGGGCGGCGGCGCGATTGCCGACCGCCAGTTCGGCTTCGGCGGCGTTGAGCAGGCTGCGGGCCAGGTCGTAGCGTTGATCGATGGCGCGCCATGCGGATACCGCCTTGTGCCAGGCGGCCGGATCGCTATCCATGGTGGCGGTGAAGACGGCGCGGTAGGCCGTGTCGACCGCGGTGGTCACCGGCAATCGGTCGGCGGTGGACGCGAAATCCGCAATCCGGGCAGCGGTCGCGAGCAACGGCCACACCTCATGGTGGTGGGTGGTGAGGTCGTCGGCCGCGAGCGTCTCGGCGACGAGCTCGTGCGCATGTCGGGATCGTCCGTCCGCGATCGCGATATCGGTTCGCACCGTATGCAATTGGAGCTGGTACTGGCGCGCCCACGGTCCGTCGCTCAACAGTTCCGCGGCGGCATCGGCACTGCTCGTTGCCGCCGCCGAAGAGCCCTGGGCCAGCACGATTCTCGCGTGACACAGCAGCAGCGCGGCTTTGCTCAGCGGCGGCAGTTGCTCGGTGAGCGATTCGTCGATGAGACCGAGTGCCTCCGGCCAGCGTCCGAGCGCGGCCAATGCCTGCGCCCATTTCACCAACAGGATGGGCCCGGCATCGGCAAAACGGAAGGTCTTGTGGGCGGCCCGCAATCCCTGTTGGATCGCCTCGATGGCCGCCTGGTATTCGCCCGCCGCGACCAGCGCCGCCGACTCCCACAGCACCACGGTAAGCAATGTCTGCGGATCGTTCGCCGCGGCATGCGCCTGTTCGAAATACGCAACGGCGGAACCATTTCCGGCGACCGCCGCCAGACCTTGATAGGCGTAGCCGCGCGCGGCGAGCGCCGGCGTGCCGGTCTGCTCGGCGATCTCCACGGCGGCGCGGGCGTCGCGAGCGGCCCCGTCGGCATCACCGTTGAAGACACGGGATGCGGCCAGTGTGGCGAGCACCTCGCCACGCAGCACGCTCGGCGGCCACGCGGGCAATAACTCCAAGGCCCGGGTGAGATCATCGACGGATCCGGCGCTGCTCTGGTTCTCCAAACCCGCCCGGTAGTAGTACAGGCGTGCGGCCAGCTCCGGTGCGGCCGCCGCATCCAGCAGTTCCAGCGCCTCGTCGGCCGCCGCGACGCCGCGCTCGACGATGCCGCCGTGAAAGCATGCCTCGACAATGCGTTCCAGCACGGTGAGCCGATCGGCCCCGATCAGCGTCGCCGCGTCGGGCACTCGATGCCACAGCTCCAGCACTCGATCCAGCTGGCGCACGCGTTCGCCTTGTACCCCTTCGGATTCCGTAGCGGCACCCCAGGAGGCCACGAGTGCGTGTGGCAGATCGCCCGCGGCATACGCGTGATAGGCCAGCTCGCCCATCCGCTGGTCACCGGCACGGAGGGCGTCTTCGCCGAGTAGCACCTGAGAAAGCCTGGTGTGCAGACGCTTTCGCTCGACCGGCAGCATATCGTCGTAGACGGCATCGCGAATCAGGCTGTGCCGGAACTCGTAGCCGGTGTCGGTGGTGAGCAGTAATCGCTGGTCGGTCAGCTGGCGCAGTGCCGGGTGCAGGGCGTCGTCGGACAGGTCCGTCGCGGATTCCAGTAACGCTGCCCGCACGGGCGAGCCCGCGGTAGCGGCCAGTCGCAAGAGCGCCCTGGCATGCTCCGGCAGTCCGGCCTGATAGCCGAGCAACAGGTCGGACAGGTCCGCGGGTACGCGATCGGGATCCTCCTGCAGCGCTCGCCCCAGCGCCTCGACGAAAAGCGGAATCCCCTTGCTGCGCTGGAAGACTCGGGTGGCAACCCCGGGTTCCGGTTCGCGGTTGAGCACCGCGGCGAGTTGACGCCCGACCTCGTGTTTGGTCAGCGGCTCCGGATTCAGTACGCGCACACCGGGATCACGGCGCAGTCCGGTGACGAGTCGACGCAGCGGCTCCGAATCGGTGGGCCGGTAGGTGCCGATCAGCAGCAGATCGCGCTGGGTGAGATTCGCGATGAGGAAGGCCAGCAGTTCGCGGCTCGAATCATCGGCCCAGTGCAGGTCCTCCAGGACGAGCACCACCGGATGCGAGATCGCCAGTTGCTCGAATACCGTGAGGATCTCGCCGAACAGCCGGATCCGATCCGATTCGGGCTCGGCCGCACCGGTCCGCATCGCAAGCTCGGGCAGCCAGCGTGAGAGCGCGGGGCGCGCGGCCGGAAGTAGTGCGGTCAGCTCGTCGATGCCGATCCGCCGTACCAGAGCGCGCATAATCGTGACGAACGGCGCGAACGGCACCCCGCTCACGCCGAACTCCGGACACCGGCCGGTCAGCACCAGCACATCCGAGCCGAGCCGCGAGGCGAACTCACTGACCAGCCGCGACTTGCCGAGACCGGGCTCACCGGCGATCAGCACGGTCTGCACCGACTCGTCCTGGTACGCACGTTGGAGCGCGGCGACCTCTGCTGCTCGCCCGACGAAGGCACCGCGGTCGGGAACGCTCAACACCAAGCGATCATGCCCGGATCATGGCCTCGGTGCCAACGTAAAGAGTCGTGGACCCGAAGATAACGAATTCTCGTGATTCGGCGGCATCCCCGTTACCAGCAGAGTCGAAAGCATGACGAACAACGAGATCCGCCCCTTCCGCATCGAGATCCCCCAGGCCGATATCGACGATCTGCGCGAGCGGCTGACCCGCACCCGCTGGATCGACGACCTGCCCGGCACCGGCTGGGAACGCGGCGTACCCACCGCCTACCTGCGCGAGCTCGCCGGTTACTGGGCCGAAAAGTTCGACTGGCGCGCGGTCGAGGCGGAGCTCAACGAATACCCGCAGTTCAGCACCACTATCGACGGACAAGATGTGCACTTCCTGCACGTGCGGTCCGCCGAAGCCGATGCCACCCCGCTGCTGATGCTGCACGGCTGGCCCAGCTCGGTGATCGATTTCCTGGATCTGATCGGCCCGCTGACCGATCCGAAGGCACACGGTCACGCCGACGTGCCCGCCTTCCATCTCGTCATTCCGTCGCTGCCGGGCCACGGCTTCTCCGGTCCGATCACCGAGGCGGGCTGGCACGACGGCCGGGTCGCGGCGGCGCTGGCGGAGCTGATGGCTCGCCTCGGCTACGACCGGTACGGGGTGCACGGTGGCGACCACGGGGCGTTTCTGGCCCCGCGGCTGGCCCGGCTCGATGGTGCGCATGTGCTCGGCGCGCACGTCAATGCGCTGGTCACCTTTCCGACCGGCGATCCCGCCGATATGGCCGCGCTCACCGAGGCCGAGCAGCAGCGGCTGGCACGCATGCAGAACTTCCAGAAGGACGGCTCGGCCTATATGAACCTCAACGGCTCGCGCCCGAACACCATCGCGCAGTTGCTGGCCGATTCCCCGACCGGGCAGCTCGGCTGGATCGTCGAGAAGTACAAGGAGTGGATCGACCAGTCAAACGACCTGCCGGAACAGGGCATCGACCGCGATCGAATGCTGGCGAATGTGAGCATCTATTGGTTCACCGACACCGCCCGCAGCGTGGCCAACTTCTACTACGAGCGGTTCCACGATGCCGCGATGTTCGCGCCCACGCCGAAGGGCACCGTGCCCACCGGTGTCGCGGTCTTCAAGGACGGTGACTACGCGATCCGCCGCTTCGCGGAAAAGGCGCACAACATCACGCACTGGTCGGAGTTCTACTCCGGCGGCCACTTCCCGGCGCTCGAGGTACCCGACCTGCTCATCGGCGATATCCGCGAGTTCTTCCGCACCATCGGCTGAGCCCGCCGGACCCGTAGCATCGTGCGGGGATTTGCGTCTCCACCAAGGGGAGACACGAGGGTAGGGGTATGGACGGCGACACGCTTTATCCGATCGGCACGATGGCCGAACGGACCGGTCTCTCGGTCAAGACCATCCGCTTCTACGCCGATACCGGTGTCGTGCCGCCGACCACCCACAGCCCCGCCGGTTACCGGCTCTACGACGACGATGCGCTCGCCCGCCTGCAACTGGTGCGAACCCTGCGCGAACTCGGTATTGATCTGCCCGCCATCCGACAGGTGCTCGACCGCAAACTGACGGTGCCCGAGGTCGCGGCCGCACATGCCGACGCGCTGGAGTTCCAGATCAGCACACTGCGGGTGCGGCGCACGGTGTTACGAGCAATAGCCGAGCGGGGCTCGACCCCCGAGGAGATGGAACTCATGCACAAGCTCGTCGAACTCTCCGACGCCGAAAAGCGCCGCCTCATTACCGAATTCGTCGAAGACACCTTCGGTGGGGCCGATGCCAACCCGGAATTCGTCGATCTCATCCGCGCGGCAATGCCGGAACTACCCGACGACCCGGAACCCGTCCAGGTGCAGGCCTGGGTGGAACTCGCCGAACTCACTCGAGATCCGGATTTCCGCGCATCGGTGCGCCGCATGGCGGAATACCAGGCCGCGCAGCGCGCCGAAGGCGATACCACCGGGCTGCACCACGAGCTGACCGAACTCGTGCGCGAACGAGTCGGCCAGGCGCTCTCGGCCGGCACCGCACCCTCGTCGGCCGCGGCCCGACCCATTGTCGACGAGCTGACCGCCGCATACGCGACGACATTCGGCCGCCCCGATGACGCCGAGCTACGGAACTGGCTGCTGATCCGCCTCGACGTCGCGGGAGACCCACGCGCCGAACGCTATTGGCAACTCCTCTCGATCATCAACGGCTGGCCCGTCCCGCCGACCCTGGGACCGGTGTTCGACTGGTTGCGCGCCGCGTTGCGGGCCGATTCCTGACCGGTCGTCTCAGTCGAGATCCGCCAGCTTGGCGAGGATGGCGGTGGCCATGGCCGCCGGGTCGCCGTCTTCGGGGCGCAGTACCAGTTCGGCGCGGGTGGGTGCTTGGTAGGGGTCGTCGATGCCGGTGAAGCCGTGGATTTCGCCGGCGCGGGCTTTGGCGTACATGCCTTTGGGGTCGCGGGCTTCGCAGACCTGCAGTGGTGTGTCGATGAAGATTTCGACGAAGGGGATGCCCGCGGCCTCGTGCACGGCACGGACTTTGTTGCGGTCAGCGGCATACGGGCTGATCAGGGAAACCACTGCGATGACACCGGCTTCGGCGAACAGTCGTGCGACTTCGCCGACGCGGCGGATGTTCTCGACACGGTCAGCGGCGGTGAAGCCGAGGTCGGCGTTGAGGCCGTGGCGCAGGTTGTCGCCGTCGAGGAGGAATGCCGGGCGGCCTGCCGCGACCAGACGACGCTCCAGTTCCACCGCGACAGAGGACTTTCCGGAGCCCGACAGCCCAGTCAGCCACACGGTCATTCCCGCGGTCGGGCGTTCGTCGCGGCCGACCGCGGTCGAATGCCAGACGACACGAGAGGAGGGCAGGGTCGGTCCGGTGATCATGCCCGCGGCGACGGTGTTGTTGGTGGTGTCGTCGATGAGGATGAAGCTGCCGGTGGTGCGGTTGCGGCGGTACGGATCGAAGAGCAAGGGTTGGCGGGTGCGCAGCTGGATGCGCCCGATCTCGTTGAGCGACAGTGAGTTCGCGTTCTCGTCGCGGTGCAGGGTATTGACGTCGAGCCGGTAGTCGAGGGTGCGGATTTCGGCCGTCGCGGTGCGGGTGGTGTGGCGGATGGTGTAGGTGGCGCCGGGGGTGAGTTCGGAATCCTCGGCGAACCAGCACACCATCGCGTCCAGATCACGTCCGAGGTGGGGTCGGTTCGCGGGCCGGCAGATCAGATCGCCACGGGAAACATCGAGGTGGTCGGCGAGCTGGATGGTAACGGCCTGCGGCGGAAAGGCTTCGGCCACCGGCGTCCCGCCCGGACCCCAGATCGCCTCGACCGTCGTGGTGAATCCCGAAGGCAGTACCGCGACTTCGTCGCCTGGTTTGAAGACGCCACCGGACACGGTGCCGGCGTAGCCACGGAAATCGGTTGCGTGCCTGCGGGTTACATACTGCACGGGGAATCGGGCGTCGATGAGGTTGCGGTCTGAGGCGATATGCACTTCCTCGAGGTGATGCAGCAGCGGTGAGCCCTCGTACCAGCCCATGCTCGCACCGCGATGCACGATATTGTCGCCGTGCAGTGCCGACATCGGGATGAAGGACAGATCGGCGACGTCGAGTTTGGTGGCGAAGCCGGTGAATTCTTCCCGGATCTCTTCGAACCGGTCTTGGGACCATCCGGCCAGGTCCATTTTGTTCACACACAGCACCAGGTGCGGGATCCCGAGCAGGCTGGCCAGGAACGCGTGGCGGCGAGTCTGTTCCACAATGCCTTTGCGGGCGTCGACGAGGATCAGTGCGAGGTCGGCGGTGGAGGCGCCGGTGACCATGTTGCGGGTGTATTGGATGTGGCCGGGGGTGTCGGCGATGATGAATTTGCGGCGGGGTGTGGCGAAGTAGCGGTGTGCTACGTCGATGGTGATGCCTTGTTCGCGTTCGGCGCGCAGGCCGTCGGTGAGCAACGCTAGATCCGGGTAGTCGTCACCGCGCGCCTTACTGGTCGCCTCCACCGCGGCGAGTTGATCGGTGAAGATCGTTTTGGAGTCGAACAGCAGACGCCCGATCAGTGTCGACTTACCGTCGTCGACGCTGCCCGCGGTGGCTAGGCGCAGCAGGGTGGTGGTGGTCATCAGAAATACCCTTCGCGTTTGCGGTCTTCCATGCCTGCCTCGGAGATACGGTCATCGGCGCGGGTGGCGCCGCGTTCGGTGATGCGGGTGGCGGCGACTTCGGCGACCACCTCCGCGGGGGTTGCCGCGGTCGATTCGACACAGCCGGTGCAGGTCGCATCGCCGACCGTCCGGAATCGCACCGTACTTTCATACGGCTGCTCACCGTCGAGCAGGGTGAGGAACCTGGTGTGCGCCAACAGCATTCCATCGCGTTGCACCACGTTTCGGCGGTGTGCGTAGTACAGCGGTGGTAGCTCGATGTTCTCGGTGGCGATGTAATGCCAGATATCGAGTTCGGTCCAGTTGGACAGGGGGAACACCCGGATGTGTTCGCCCTTGTTGTGGCGTCCGTTGTAGAGGTTCCACAACTCGGGGCGCTGGTTCCGTGGATCCCACTGCCCGTATTCGTCGCGGAAGCTGAATACGCGTTCCTTGGCGCGTGCTTTCTCCTCGTCGCGGCGTGCGCCACCGAAGACCGCGTCATAGCCGCCCTCACGGATCGACCGCAGCAAAGTGGCTGTCTGCAAACGGTTCCGGGTCGCGCGGGGTCCGGTCTCCTCGGTTACCCGGCCCGCGTCGATATCGTCGCCCACGCTGCCGACCACCAGCCGCAGACCGAGTCGCGCGACGGTGCGGTCGCGGTGTTCGATGACCTCGTCGAAATTGTGCCCGGTATCGATATGCAGCACCGGGAACGGTAGCGGCGCCGGCCAGAAGGCCTTCGCCGCCAAGTGCAGCATCACCACCGAATCCTTACCACCGGAGAACAGCAACACCGGCCGTTCGAAGGTAGCGGCGACTTCCCGGAATATATGTGCCGACTCGGCCTCGAGCGCGTCCAGATGAGGCAACTCGTAGGTGCTCGCCGTCGACTTCGCGTACTGGCTCACACCCCAAAACTAGAACACGTTTCGGTCATTGGTCAATGGTTGGAATCCGGCTTGTGACCCCCGGATTCGGCGGTCACCCGATCCGCGGCGGCTACGAGTGCGGTTCCGCGACGGTCGATCTCGGCGCCGGTGATGGAGGCTCCGACGTACATCGTCAGCACCATGTTCTGCCTGCCGTCGCCGCCGTAGGTGGGTGCCGCGAGCAGGCTGACCGGATGTTCCTTGCGCGGGCGCAGATCGGTGCCGAGATAGACCCGCTCCCCGAGGCTGGTCACCAGTTCACCGACGAGTTCGCGCACCTCGCTCGGCAGGTCGCTGGCCGCGACCCCGGCCAGCAAAGCGTATAGCCGCCGACCGGCCGCGGTCAGGCTTTCGACCAGGTAGCCGCGCTCGCGGCACTCCGCGACGATCCGGCGCAGCCGGGCCTCGTCCTGGCGCAGCGGCACCGTCGGCGGCTTGCGCAACCAGGCGTCGAACGCCGCGTCGGTATCCCAGAGCACGTACATCAGACCGACCGGCGGCGCGAAATGGTAGGCCGCACCCACCTTGACCAGGCCCGGACCGGTGCTTTCCAGCACCATGATCTGCTCGCCGACCACGGCCGACGCGGTACAGGTCGTGCGGTAGAGCGCGGTGAGTTTCTCCAGCTCGGCGCGCGCGATGGAGGCGATGGCGAAGCTGTCCTGTGCGACCCGGCCGGCCGCGATAAGCGCAGGTCCGAGGCCATAGGTGCGGGTGTTCGCGTCGCGCATGAGATAGCCGCCCGCGGTCAGTTCGGTGAGGATGCCCAGGCAGGTCGGCTTGGCCAAATCGAGTTCCCGGGCCAGTTCGGAGAGTCCGAAGCGTTTCCCGCGCCGCTCGACGAAGAAATCCAGCACTTGGACCACCCGTGCGGTCGGGGCGGATCTGCGGGCAACCATGGACAACTCCTAGAACAGGTTCTAATCTTGCTCATATCGAAATGTACCAGAGCGGTACATATTTGGAACAGCTACTTCGGAGAAGCCTCTTGCTGACACAGCCGTTCGCGGAAGCCATCGCCGCCGCCGAGGAGATCATCACCGGCGCACCGCATATTCGGACCGAACAGGACCTCGTCGAGGGTTACGACTACCTCGCGGGCAGTATTCGCGCCTCAATTCAGATGGCGTGGGCCTTCGAGCGGGACTTTCCGTTCTTCGTCATGTCCACCGGGCCGTATACGAAAATGGGTCTGGACAATCCGGACACCCTCTACTTCCACTCGTATCTGCGCCCCGACGCCGAGTATGTGGTGACCGGAACTCGCGGCACCACCCGTGACCTCAGCTTCCAGGTGCTCAACGGCAACTACTCGCCGGTGGATGTCCCCGACAGCGAGACCGCCTTCGATGCCCGCGCCCTCGATATCGCGGCCGACGGTACCTACGAACTCCGGCTCGGCCCCGGCGCGGCGCGGCCCGGCTACGTCCATCTCGCACCGGACTCCGCCATGCTCGTGGTTCGCGAGGTATACAGCGACTGGGCCACCGAGAAGCCGGGCACGATTCGCATTCAGCGGGTGGACACGATCGGCGACGCACCGCCGCCGCTGACCAGGGACGTGATGAGCAAGCGTTATGAGATCGCGGGGAAAATGCTGGTCTCGCGGCTGAATACCTTCCTGGCGTTCCCGAAGTGGTTCTATCTCAATCTGCCGGTCAATACGATGACCGAACCGCGCTCCACCCCGGGCGGACTGACCACGCAGTTCTCCTCCGTCGGTCACTACGAACTCGACGACGATCAGGTCATGATCCTCACGGTCCCCAAATCGGATGCGCCGTATCAGGGTTTCCAACTCGGCAGCATGTGGTACCTGTCGCTGGACTACATCAACCACCAGACCAGCCTCACCGCCGACCAGGCGCGGGTGGATCCGGACGGGATGATCCGGCTCGTGATCAGCGAGCGTGATCCGGGACTGACCAACTGGATCGAGCGCACCGGGCATGCGCGCGGATACCTGCAATTCCGCTGGCAGCAGCTGTCACGGGATCTGAAGCCCGAAGACGGGCCGAAGGTGGAGGTGGTTTCGCTCGCCGAATTGCCGGACCGGCTGCCGTACTACCAGGAGGCTCAGGTCACGTCCGAGCAATGGAAGGCCCGGATCGCGGCACGTCAGGTTGCCGTGGCGGAAAGGATGCTCGGCTGATGTTGTTGCAGGACAAGGTAGTTGTCGTCTCCGGCGTCGGCCCGGGGTTGGGGCGTGCGATCGCGGTGCAGAGTGCGCGCGCCGGTGCCGATGTGGTGCTGGCCTCGCGGACCGAGTCGCGGCTGACCGAGGTGGCCAAGGAGATCACCGAACTCGGCAGGCGCGCGGTGGTGGTGCCGACCGATATCAACGATGAAGCGGCCGTGACGAATCTGGTCGAGACGGCGCAGAACGCGTTCGGCCACGTCGACACCCTGGTGAACAATGCCTTCGCGATTCCGCCGATCACGGATCTGGCCGATGTCGATCTCGATGACGTGCGTGCCGGCTTCGAGACGAATGTGCTTGCCGCACTGCGGTTGACGCGTCTGTTCGTGCCCGCGCTCACCGAGTCCAAGGGCTCGGTGGTCATGATCAATTCGGCGGTGCTGCGGCATTCGCGGCGCACCTTCGGGCCGTACAAGATGGCCAAGGCGAGCCTGCTGGCGTTGGCGCAGAGTCTGGCCACCGAACTCGGGCCGAAGGGCATTCGGGTGAATACCATTGCGCCCGGCTATATCTGGGCGGACAACCTGAAGTGGTACTTCAACTATCAGGCCAAGCAGCGCGGGATCACCCCCGAAGAGGTATATGCCGAAACGGCCGAGACCATCGACCTGCGCAAGTTGCCCGAACCCGATGAGATCGCTGATGCCGTGGTCTTCTTCGCCTCGCATCTGGCGCGGGCGATCACCGGCGCATGCCTGGATGTCAACGGCGGCGAATACCACCACTAGGAGATGACTGTGATCGGCAGAGACGACGTCGGCACCATCGACGATCTGCACGCCTCGGCGACCAAGGTCGTCGGATTGAGCGATTTCGGCGACGACGGCTACCGCGAGGGGCTGGCAGTGCTGCTCGAGTCCTATGCCAAGGAAGCCGAGCTGACGCCCTTCGGCAATAAGGTCAATCGGGCCTTCCTGCGCGGTGCGCTGATTGCCAGGTTGCTGAGCGAGGCCGCGTGGCAACGCTTTCCGGAACATGCCGAGGTCGAGATCGAGCGCCCGATCTTCGTGACCGGGCTGCCGCGTTCGGGTACCACGGCGGTGCATCGGCTGCTCAATGCGGATCCGGCGCATCAGGGCCTGGAAATGTGGCTCACCGAGATGCCGCAGCCGCGGCCGCCGCGCGAGACGTGGGCGGACAATCCGGTGTATCAGCGGATCGAGGCGGCATTCGAGCAGCATCATGTGGAACATCCGGAATTCATGGGCGTGCACCATATTTCGGCGGACCAGGTGGAGGAGTGCTGGCAGCTGCTGCGGCAGTCGCTGATGTCGGTGTCCTACGAATGCCTCGGCTATCTGCCCGGCTATTCCGAGTGGTTGCGCGAACAGGATTGGACCGATGCCTATCGCAGGCATCGGCGCAACCTGCAGTTGATCGGGATGCCCGATGCCGACCGGCGGTGGGTATTGAAGAACCCGAGTCATCTGTTCGCGCTGGACGCGATCTTCGAGGTGTATCCGGATGCGCTGGTGATCCAGATGCACCGGGATCCGCGCACCATCATCGCCTCGGTGTGCAGTCTGAACGAGCAGGCCTCGGCGGGATGGTCGGAGAAGTTCCGCGGTCCGGTCGTCGGTGCCGCGCAGTTGGATCTGTGGGCCAGGGGAGCGGATAAATTCCTCGCGGATCGCAAGCGGCACAATGCCGCTCAGTTCCGCGATGTGTACTACGACGATTTCGTCGCCGACCCGATCGGCACCGTCGGATCGATCTACCGGCACTTCGATATCGAGCTGAGCCCCGAGGCCGAAGCCGCGATGACGGCATTGCATACGGAAAGCACCTCCGGTGCGGCGCGTCCCGTGCATCGCTACACGCTGGAGGACTTCGGTCTTACTGCGGCCCAGGTCGACGCGCGTTTCGCGGAGTACCGCAGCCGGCACTTCCCGACGAGCTAGCGGGTGGACCGAGATCAGGTCGAAGCCGCGGCGGCATCGGTCGACGCCACCAGTTTCACCTGATCTCGGTACCCGCGAACGACCGGCTCACTGCTGCCCGGGTTTGAGTACGATGAACAGGCCGTTCGCCTCGGCGCAGAGGCGTTCGCCGTCGTGCAGGGTGGCCCGGACATAGACCTTGCGGCCCTCCTGCCGTTCGGTCCAGGCGTGCACCTGCAATTCGGTGTCGAGGGGAGTGATGGAGCGGTAGTCGACGGTGAGCGAGGCGGTGCGGGTCACCCCGCCCGCGTACACCGCGGCGGCCATACCGAGCAGATCGTCGAAGCCGACCGCGACCTGTCCACCGTGGGCGGCCTTATTGCCGCCGAGGTGGAAAGTGCGGAAGGTGATGCGGGCTTCGATGCCGTCCCTGCCCGCCTTGTCGACGACGAACGGCGGCAGCGTGATGTTGCCGCGGGAGGGCAGGTCGACCCGGGTCCAGGTCGGCGCGGACCATTCGTCGACGATTGCTGTGTCCAACTTGTCGTTGAGCTGTTTGAGGATGCCGATCGTCTCCAGCGCGAGCTCATCGGTCGGGCACGCCAGCCTGGCCCGATCCATCAGGCTGCGCACCTGCTCGACGAACGCGCCGTAGTGCGGCCCGCCGCGTGAAATATCGAGCTCGTCCAGCTGTGCATTGATCAGCTCCGACATCGGCCGGAACCCGCCCTCGTGGTGCTCTTCGCTCGGCAGCGAGTTACCGACCTGCTCTTCACTCATATAGAACACGTTATCGGTTGCCGATCGAATGCTCGTTCGGTGGGGCTGGTGCTGCAGTGGCTACTGCACGCCGGCGCGTCACTTGCATCGGCCGTACGCCGCTCTTGCGGCCGCGCCGTGGCTGGTCGCGCGCGTCCACATGTGGCCGAATGCGGGGGCGGGATGGGCTGGCCTAATGTGGGTAGTCGTTGTTCATCAGGTCTTCCGAAAACCCCCACCGCGGGGCGGGTCGATGGGTTGGCCATCGGGTCGTCGCCGAACGGTGTTGCCGGCGAAAGGCTTTGTCCCGTATGCATATTGCCGCTGTTGTCTTCGATATGGACGGCGTTCTGATCGACTCGGAGCCGGTGTGGGAGCAGGTGCGCCGCCAGTATGTGGCGGAGCGGGGTGGGCGCTGGCTACCCGATACGCAGCAGCGGCTGATGGGGATGAGCACCGGGGAGTGGTCGGACTATCTCAGTACTGAACTCGGTGTCGGCGCGACGCCGGATACCGTGGCCAATGATGTGATCGATCGGATGGCGCAGCATTACGAACAGTCGGTTCCGCTGCTGCCGGGGGCGGTCGAGGCGGTGCAGCGCATCAGCGAACACTGGCCGCTCGCGGTGGCCAGTTCGTCGCCGCGAACCTTGATCGACACGGTGCTCGGCCGCACCGGGCTGATCGAATTCTTCGGCGTCACCTTCTCGACCGAGGAGGTCGATCGGGGTAAGCCCGCACCCGATGTCTACGTGGCGGCGGCCGCCTTCATGCGGCACAAGTCCACCGAATGTGCGGCCGTCGAGGATTCGAGCAACGGTCTGCGCGCGGCGCACGCCGCGGGTATGCGCGTCATCGCCGCGCCGCGCCCGGAATACCCGCCTGCTCCGGACGCCCTCGCCCTGGCCGCCGAGGTGATCGACACCCTCGACAAACTCACCCCCGAACTCGTCGCCGGGGAGTGAACCCAACGCCGCAGCCGCTGATATAGCCGGGTCAGGGTTGGTAGGACTCGAGCAGGGCGCGGGCGGCGGCGGTGAGGTCGGCTTCGAGCCAGGTGGGAAGGGCGGGGGCCTGGGCGTGTCGGCGCAGGGCGGCGTAGGGGAGGTCGACTACGGCGCGGCTGACGGCGTCGAGTTCGCGGTCGCCGTCGCGGCCGAAGCGGGCGGCGGCGATGCGGCGCAGGTGGTCGATGAGCGGTGCGTTCATCTGGTCGAGGCGGGCCCGGAATTCCGCGTCCGGTCCGCCGTCGAGCAGATCGCTTGGCCGAAGATTCAGCAAAAGCTTTGCGTCGTCGGGTAATTCGCGACCGAAGTGAATGCTCGCCACGGCCATCGCGACACCGGCCTCGACCGGGTCCGGTTCGTCGGCGGCGGCCTTGACCCGGTCCTGGAAGCGTTCGAGTGCGCGCAGCCAGGCCGCGGTCAGCACACCGTTGCGGTTGCCGAAGCGGTGATAGAGCGTGCCGACGGGTGCGCCGCTGGCCGCCGCGATCGCCGCGACGCTGGCGGCGCGGGGTCCGTCGGTGAGCACGAGGGTGCGTGCTGCGTCGAGGATCACGTCGGTGTCGTGCTTGCGGGGAGGCGCCATGTACTAGTACGTTCCTTCTATATGGAGCGATTGCCCTACATAGATGAGCATGCCAGATCGGTGGACGCGAATCGCGATCGGGCGTGGAAAGCCTTGCTGAAAGTTGTCTGCAAGGATCCGAACGATCCGTCGAAGACTCCGACCGGCTTCGTGCTCGACGCGGCCGAGGAGCCCGCTCGGCTGGCGCTGCGGGGCCGGCACTGGTTCTCGCGCTATGCGCTGGTCTTCGAACTGGACGAGCAAGGTCCGAGCCGGACATTGGTGCGAGCGCAGAGTTGGGCCGAATTCCCAGGTCTGCACGGAAAGATCTACCGCGCGTTGGTCATCGGTACCGGCGGCCACAAGGTCGTGGTGCGCGATATGCTCCGCCGAATCGCGGCCGCGGCATGATCCCGGGTCTGGTCTGGGGTGCCACAGAAGCTGAATGCGAGCTCCCGCTGCCCTGTGACGAGGTGCAACCCGGCGGGGTGCAGGCGGATCGGGCCATCAGCATCGACGCGCCGCCCAGCGTGGTATATGGCTGGCTGTGCCAATTGCGGGTCGCGCCGTACAGCTACGATCTGCTCGACAATTTCGGCAGGCGCAGCCCACGCCACCGCGATCCGGCGCTCACCGAACTCGAAGTGGGACAGCGGTTCATGTCCGCGTTCACCCTCGTCTCCTTCGTGCTGTGCCGCCATATCACCCTGGTATCCGGCAAGATCTGCGTAACCTATGCGGTGCGACCCGAGGCGCACGGCACCCGCCTGACGGTCCGAATGCATTGCGGCGCACCGTGGATCGTCGCCCGCGTGCTGGCTCTCGGCGATGTGCTCATGATGCGCAAGCAGTTGCTGACGCTGAAGGAACTGGCCGAAGCCGAGGCGCGCGCCACGGAGGTATCGCGATAGCCGTGCACGATGGGTACATGTCGAATTATGTTCAGCTAGGACCGGTTCGAACCTGGTACGACGAAACCGGCGACGGCGAGCCGGTGCTGTTGCTGCACGGCGGTTTCGTGGATTCGCGCACCTTCGACGCCGCGGTCCCCGGCCTGGCCGAACATTTCCGCGTCTACCGCATGGATCGCCGCGGCCACGGCCGCACACCGGATGTCGACGGACCGATCAGCTATGACATGATGGCCGATGACGCGATCGCATTCCTGGACAAGGTGATCGGCGGCCAGGCGCACCTGGTCGGTTACAGCGACGGCGCGAATATCGCCTGTCCGCGATCACCAGTCGCACCCTCTTCCTCGCCGCGGACGACGATGCCGTGACCCTCGAGCACACCATCGCCCTCTACCGCGCGATCGCGGATACCGAACTTGCCATCGTCCCCAGGACCTCACACCTACTGGTGGTCGAAAAGCCCGCGGAGGTCTACCGCCAGATCGGCATCTTCCTTACCACCGCCGCCAACCCCACCTACCAACCCATTCGCCGCGCCTGAACGTCAACCCTCGGCAATCGCGGCGCGCACGAGAGTCCGTGTGGTTATTCACGTCCGGCGATGCGGTCCAGTAGCAGCGCCTGTTCGGCATTATTCCCGGTCAGCTCCGCCGCGCGGGCGAATTCGGCACGCGCTTCGTCCGGTCGGCCGAGCCGATCGAGCAGATCGCCGCGGACAGCGGGGAGCAGGTGATAGCTGTCCAACTTACCGCTGGCGACGAGCGCGTCGACGAGTTCGAGACCTGCGGCGGGCCCGTGCACCATGCTGACCGCGACGGCCCGATTCAGTTCGACGATCGGTGACGGAAAGCGTTCGGCGAGCACCGCATACAGGCCCGCGATCCGCCGCCAATCGGTCTCCTCGGCACTCGGCGCCATGGCGTGCACCGCGGCGATCGCGGCTTGCAGCGCATAACGGCCCGGCCGTATCCCGCGATCGCGGCTGACCGCATGGGCCCGGCCGAGTGCGGCGTAACCACGTCGGATCAGCAGCTGATCCCACCGGGCACGCTCCTGATCCGCCAGCAGGACAACGGTTTTCGTGGCACTCATCCGTGCGGCCGAGCGCGATGCCTGCAATTCCAGCAGTGCGGCGAGGCCGTGTGTTTCCGGTTCGTCGGGCAGCAGATTCGCCAGCATCCGCGCCAATCGCAAGGCGTCCTCACACAATTCGATCCGGATCCAGTCATCGCCCGACGTCGCCGAATAGCCTTCGTTGAAGATCAGGTAGACGACCTCCAGCACCGAGTCCAGACGCCGGGCCAGCTCGTCGCCGTGCGGCACCGCATACGGCACGTGCCTGGCGGCGATGGTGCGTTTGGCCCGCACAATGCGTTGGGCGACAGTCGATTCCGCTATGACAAAGGCGCGGGCGATTTCCTCGGTGGTCAATCCGCCGAGCAACCGCAGCGTCAATGCCACCCGGGCCGGTTGTGAGAGCACCGGATGACAGGCCGTGAAGATCATGCGCAGCAGATCGTCTTCGATATCCTCCGCCGCTTCGGGCTCCGGACCGGACCGGAGTTCATGACCGACCAGCGTCAGCTTCCGCGCGAGGGTCTGATTGCGCCGCACCCGATCGATCGCCCGATGTTTCGCGGTGAGCATGAGCCAGCCGCCCGGATTCGGCGGCACACCGTCGCTCGGCCACTGCTCCAGGGCCGCGACCAGCGCGTCCTGGGCGAGTTCCTCGGCGGCGTCGATATCGCCGACGATCCGGGTCAGCCCGGCCACCAGGCGCGGCCACTCCATCCGCCATACGGTCTCGACAGCATCTCGGATCTGCTCGGGCGACCGGCTCATCTATCGGATCAGCCCTCGGCGACCTGACGAACCTCCACCTCGATATCCCACTCCGGTCCGTGCACGCTCAGGAAGCGCGAGGTCCATTCCACCGCCTCCTGTTTCGTTTTCGTCTGCAGCAGACAGTACCCGCCGACGACTTCCTTCGATTCGGTGAACGGACCATCGAGCACCGTCTGCTTGCCACCGGTCTGGCTGATCTTGGTGGCCTCGGTGATCGAATGCAGACCGGCGGTATCCAACAGCACCCCGGCCTTGGTCATCTCCTCGATCACCTTGTTGACCTGCTCGATCAGCGCCTCGTCGGGAACCGGCGCATTCGTCGGATCAACTCGGATCAGCATCATGTGTCGCATCTGGCCATCCTCGGTTCGGTGGTCGGCTTGTCCGACCCTCACTCAACGCATCGAACGGCATCGGCTCGAATCGACATTCTCCCGGAAAAATCTTCCGGAACCCACATTTGTTACGCGGGCCAGGCGCGCACGGCGGCCCGCGCGGTCCAGCGGCCGTCGTCGTAGCGGACCGCGACGGGATGGTCGAAGGCCGCGCTCACGGTGTCCGTCGTGACCGTCTCGGTGGCGGGACCAGTGGCAACGGTCCGGCCGTCGGCGATGAGCAGCGCGTGGGTGGTGGTGCTCGGCAATTCCTCGAGATGATGGGTAACCAGGATCGAGGCGACCTCGGGATGGGTTTCGCCGAGTGCGTCGATGGTCTCGAGAAGTTGTTCGCGGGCCGCCACATCGAGTCCGGTGGACGGCTCGTCGAACAGCAGCAGGCGCGGCTCGGCGATGAGGGCACGCGCGATCAGGGTTCGGCCGCGTTCGCCCTGCGACAGCGTCGGCCAGATCTCCTCGGCCTTACCTTTGAGGCCGACGGTGTCGATCATGGCGTCCGCCCGGCGCAGATCCCCCGGCGTAGGGGTCCAGCGCATCGGGGTGTCGATGGTGGCGGTGATGCCGGTGAGCACGACCTCGCGGACGGTCAGCGGATATCGCAGTGGATGGCGCGGATTCACATGCCCGATCGAGTGGCGCAGTGGGGCCAGATCGACCCGGCCCATCCGCTGGCCGAGGATATCGACGGTGCCCGAGGTCGGGAAGGTGACCGCGGCGCAGAAGCCGAGCAGGGTGCTCTTGCCCGCGCCATTAGGTCCCAGCAGCGCCCAGTGTTCGCCCGCGTGGACGGTCAGCGAGATGCCGTCGATGATCTGCTTGCCTTCGCGGCGGAAGGTGACGTCGGTCAGTTGCAGCACCGGGGTTTCGGGCACGGGAGATCTCCGTTCGGTCATCAGGTGAACGCGTCTTTCAAAGCCGTCAGCTGCTTTCGGCTGAATTCCGCTGCGGCACTGGGATTTCGATGTGCGATCGCATCCGTGAGCCGAATGTGCGCATCATGGTCGGCGGGCTCCGAGGGGACCGGGCGGATCTTCAGCATATCGATCATGGCCACCCGGAGCCGGGGGAGGAAGCTGTCGAAGAGTTGGGTGAGCACATCGTTGTGGGCGGCGACGATGACGGCGCGGTGGAATGCCATATCGGCATCGACATGGTCGGCGATCGGTTCGCCGTGCGCCTCGCGCGCGGCCAGGGCCCGGCGGATGGCGCGCAGGTCGGCGGGGGTGCGGCGCTGTGCGGCCAGGGCGGCGGCCTCGGCCTCGATGGCGATGCGGGCCTCGATGACCGCGGCGATGGTGGCGCGGCGCAGCACCACATCCCAGTCCTCGGTGACATCCAGCGCGGTCACGAAGACACCCGCGCCCTGCCGGCTGTCGAGCACGCCCTTACCCGCCAATTCGCGGATCGCCTCGCGCAGGGTCGAGCGCCCGACACCGAGCTGCGCGGCGAGGGTCGTTTCACCCGGAAGACGATGCCCCAGTGGCCATTCCCCGCTGCGGATGCGGGTGAGCAGCAGTTCCGCCGCCTGTGTCGCGAGGGGCTGCCGCCGTACCTGCGAGACCATCCGAACCTCTCTACTTGTCTGAGGAGTTGTGTATAGTCTAGCAATCATGCGCACCATGCTTCTGCTTAGCCGCCACGGCGGGGCCTAACGACCGGCCGCCCGCCGTGGGCTTCGTCGTGGCCGGTCACCGTTCTCTGTGACGGCCACGAAGGCCAGGAAGCAGCAATCATGACCATGTTCCCCACCATCGCCACGCCCGCCGGTGCCGTCTCGGCATGGCACAGACAGCGGCATTCGCAGATGCCGTCGCATCGCTACCGCGGCGTCTATGATCGCGTGGAAGTGCCACTCGCCGAACGTAGTTGGCCGAACGCCCGCCTCACCCATGCGCCGCTGTGGGTGCCGGTCGATCTGCGCGACGGCAACCAAGCACTCGCCGAACCCATGGATCCGGTGCGCAAGCAGCGGTTCTTCGAACTGCTGGTTGCCATGGGCTACAAGGAGATCGAGGTCGGCTACCCGTCCGCATCGCAGACCGATTTCGATTTCGTCCGGCTGATCGCGCGCACCGATATCGCGCCGGAAGATGTCACGATCGTGGTATTCACTCCGGCCCGACGCGATCTCATCGAACGCACGGTGGAATCGGTGCGCGGTATCCGCAACGAGGTCGTCATCCACATGTATACGGCGACCGCGCCCGTGTGGCGAAATGTGGTGCTGGGCAAGGACACGGGCGAGCTGCGCGAGCTGATCGCATCCGGCGGCCGCGACGTCCTCGAATTCGCCGGTGATCTGCCGAATGTGCGATTCGAATTCTCGCCCGAGGTGTTCAACCTGACCGAACCGGATTTCGTACTCGATATCTGCGACCGCATGACGACCCTGTGGGACGCCACTCCGCAGCGGCCGGTGATTCTGAATCTGCCTGCCACGGTGGAGGTTGCGACCCCCAATGTGTACGCCGACCAGATCGAATACATGCACAAGAACCTGGCCCGCCGCGACGGCGTCATCCTGTCCGTGCACCCGCACAATGACCGGGGTACCGGTGTCGCATGCGCGGAACTGGCCGTACTCGCCGGAGCACAACGCGTGGAGGGCTGTGTCTTCGGCAATGGCGAACGCACCGGCAACGTCGATATCGCGACCTTGGCGCTGAATCTGTACGCGCAGGGCATCGATCCGATGATCGACTTCTCCGATATCGACGAGATCCGCAGGACAGTCGAGTACTGCACGCGCATGCCGATCCACGAAAGGCATCCGTATGTAGGTGATCTCGTGCATACCGCGTTCTCCGGCACACATCAGGACGCGATCAAGAAGGGGATGGCCGAACATCGCGAAAGGGCTGCCGCGAGGGGTATCGATGAACGCGAACTCGACTGGCATGTCCCATATCTGCCGATCGATCCGGCCGATATCGGGCGCAGCTACGACGCGGTCATCCGGGTGAATTCCCAGTCCGGCAAGGGTGGGATCGCGTATCTGCTGGAGTCCGAATACGGCCTGGAACTGCCGCGCCGACTGCAGATCGATTTCGCGCGACACGTGCAGGCGCGTACCGATGACACCGGTCTGGAGATCACCGCCGCCGAACTGCACGAGCTGTTCGAGGCGACATATCTGCACACCGAGTCGGCGTCGGTCGAGTTGACCGATTGGCGGACGACCGACGGATACACCGAGGTCACGTTGAGCATCGGTGGTGTCGCCGAGCGCAGCGAACATCGAGATATCGGTCCGATCGAGGCACTCACCGCGGCACTGGCCCGGGTGGGTTATCCGGTCGAGGTGCTCGGATCGACCCAGCAGTCGATCGGGGCGGGCAACGCCGGGACCGCGATCACCTATCTCGAATACCGCATCGGTGCGCGGACCGGATGGGCCTGCGGACGCAGCGATTCGGTCCTCACCGCGTCGCTGGCCGCCGTCATCCGAGCCGCGAACGCGATAGTCTCCTAACGGGTACCAATACGACATCTCGGTCAAAATGCCCGGGACGGCGGCCGCGCATGAAAAGGTATGCAGCGTGGTGCGGCACGTGACAGGGAACCTCCCCGCTGAGGTGACGAGCTTCGTAGGTCGTGACGCCGAGGTCGCCGCGGCGCGCAAGCTGCTGTCCAGCACGCGGCTGCTCACCCTGACCGGGCCGGGCGGCGTCGGGAAGACCCGGCTCAGCCGGCGGGTGGGGGAGACCGTGCGCCGCGCCTTTCCCGACGGTGTCTGGCTGGTCGAGATCGCGCATGTGCACGACGGGGATCTGGTGGCGTTGAGCGTCGCGCAGGCGCTCGGTCTGCGCGACGACACCACTTCGCCCGTCGTCGGCCTGACCGAATTCCTGGCCGACAAGAGACTGCTGTTGATCCTGGACAACTGCGAGCACTTGATCGCCGCATGTGCCGAACTCGTGGACCGGCTGATTCCGACGACCACCGACGTGCGGATTCTCGCGACCAGCCGTGAGTCGCTCGGGGTCTCCGGGGAACAGGTCATGCCGGTGCTGCCGCTCGCGGTGCCGGAAGTGGACGAGGACGAGGCACGTCCGGCGCACGTCGACAGCGATGCGTTGCGGCTGCTGATCGATCGGGCCGTCGCCGCGAACCCCGATTTCCAGGTCACCGATGCCAATCGCGGGGTGCTCGCGGCGATCTGTCGTCGCCTGGACGGTATACCGCTGGCACTCGAGCTGGCGGCATTGCGGTTGCGGATGTTCACACCGGACCAGGTGCTCGCACGCCTGGACGATGCGATACGGCTGCTCACCGCCGGGTTGCGTACCGCGCCGGAGCGACAGCAGACCCTGGAGGCCGCTATTCGGTGGAGCTACGACCTGTGCACGCCCGACGAGCAGCGCCTGTGGGAGCAGCTGTCGGTCTTCGCGGGTGGTTTCGACCTGGAGGCCGCGGAGGCGGTCTGCGTGGTCCCGGATGTGCTGTTGGACGCGTTGACCGGGTTGGTGGACAAGTCGGTGCTCGGCTACCGGCAGAACAGCGACGGTACCGGGCGATACACCATGCTCGAACCGTTGCGTCAGTTCGCCTTGGCGCGATTGGTCGCCCGCGGTGGTGAGCGGGCCGTGCGGCTACGTCATCGCGACTACTACCACGGGATCGCCGCGCAGGGACGCACCGCGTATTGGGGCAGCGAGGATGTCACCTGGTTCCGTGACGTCACCCGCGAACATCCGAATCTGCGTGCGGCACTGCAGTTCTCGCTCGCCGATCCGGAAAGCGCTCATCGCGCACTGGAGATCGCGACGGAACTGCGGCCGTTCTGGGAGCACTACCGCTTCCTGCTGGAGGGCTATCGCTGGCTCCTGGAGGCGCTGGAGAAGGATCTCGACAACACGAAGGACCGAGCGCGGGCACTGGCCGCCGCCTCGGTGATCGCCGCCATGCTGTCCGATCCGGAGACCGCGACGCGATTTGCGGACGAATGTCTGTACATCGCAACGGAACTCGATGCCGAAGACGTGCTCGTCGAACATGCCCTGCTCGCCGCGCTGCTGGCATTCGCCAACGATGAACCGAGGCGGGCACTCGATATCGCCGAGGCGGCCTCGGACCGTGCGCGTGCCTGCGCCCACCACGGCGTCGAGATGGAGAGTTTGGCCTTCGCGTATGTGTGTGCGCTGGTGTTGGACGACGAGCGGGCGGGCGCGATCGCGGATCGCTTCCTCGCCAAGACCAAGGACTACGGCTCGCACCTGCTGGGCGGGCTGGGGCATTGGGCGGTGGGCACCGATCGCTGGCGTAAAGGCGAGCAGGAGCAGGCGATTGCGGAGCTACGCAAGGCGGTCGAGCTGTTCAGTCTGTTCGATCGGTGCGTGTGGACGGCGTCCGGTTTCGACGGACTCGCGTGGGTGGCGACGGCCGATGGCGATCTGAACCGTGCGGCGCGGCTGATGGGGGCGGCGTCGACGGTGCGGCGCGGCAGTACCCAGCGGCTCGCCCATGAGATGACCGAATTCGTCGGCGACAAGGTGCGCCTTCAGGTGCGCGATGCGATGGGCGAGAAGGAGTTTCGTGCCGCCTTCGATGCGGGTGCGGCCTTGGGATTGGAGGAGGCGGTCGCTTTCGCGCTCGGCACGCCGATGCGTGCTGCGCCGGTGAAAACCGCCGTTACGGCGGATGTGCTTACCCGGCGCGAACGTGAAGTCGCGCGGTTGATCGGGGCGGGCTACAGCAATAAGAGCATCGCGAGTGAGTTGGTGATTTCGATCCGGACCGTCGAGAGCCACGTCGACCACATTCTCACCAAATTGGGCTTCACCTCGCGGACGCAGATCGCCGCGTGGGTCAGCCGGAATCAGATCTGACGCGTCAGTCGCCGGTCGCGCCGTCGATGCGTTCGCGAAGGAAGTCGGCATGGCCGTTGTGTCGCGCGTATTCCTCGATCATGTGCACATAGACCCAGCGCAGGCTGTATTCGGTGCTGCGATGAGTGAAGACGTGGTCGAGGGGTAGGTCCGCGACGGCGGCGTCGGCCGACTTGATCTCCGCGTGCAGCGTCGCCAGATCCGCGGCGGCGTCGGCATTGGCGATATCGTCGAAATCGCCGTTCGGATTGTCTTCGCTGCAGTAGAGGTAATCCAGCGGTTCGCCGCAGGTGGCGATGCGGAACCAGCCGCGTTCGCATTCGGCGAGGTGGCGGACCAGGCCCAGCAGCGACAGCGTCGAGGGTGCGACGCAGCGCCGCTTCAGCTGTTCGGCCTCGAGCCCGGCGCACTTCCACAGCAGCGTGCGGCGGTGCAGGTCCAGCCAGCTCTGCAGCATGGTCCGCTCGTCGGCGACCAGCGGCGGCTTGGTTCTGGTGATCTCGGGTGCGGTCCACGTCACCGGCCGACTGTAACTCCGAACCGCCGATGGATCTCGCGAATTAATGCGACATCGGCCGGACATAGTGATGCCTATGTCGCCTCGGCATCGGCGCTACAGGCCGGAGTTCAGGAAGTCGATGACCGCGCGCTCGAAGGCGTCCTTGCGCTCGATCTGCACCCAGTGCCCGCAGCGCCCGAACAGCCGCAGATCGGCATTCGGCAGCTGACGCGAGGGCAGCAGCGCACCCTCGGCCGGAGTGACCCGATCGTCGCGGCCCCACAGCAGCAGCACCTCATTGCGCAGCGCGCGCAGCCGTGCCCACAGCGGAATCGGTTCCGCGAAGGCGGGATTCGCGAAGGTCGCGTAGGCGTCGCGGATCGCTGCGATGGCAGCCGGATCCGCCGCCGCGGCCCATCGGTTCTCGATGAGCTCATCGGTGAGTACCGCCTCGTCGAACACCATGGTTCGCAGCCAGGCGAGTACGCGCTCCCGGGTCGGCTCGCCGGTGAAGTCGAGCAGCCGCCGAATCCCTTCGGACGGTTCGGGTCCCAGCACATTGACGCCGACACCGCCCGGCGCCATGAGCACCAGTCGATCGATGCGCCGGCCGTGTTCGAGCGCCACCACCGTCGCCACCGCACCACCCATGGAGTTGCCGAGCAGGTGCACTGTCGGCAGCTCGAGTCGATCCAGCAGACCGAGCACCGCCTCGGCGGCGATCCGCAGATAGTTGCGCTGGTACACCTCGGGGCGCTCACTCGCGCCGAAGCCCGGCTGATCCAGTATCAGGCAGCGGAAGTGTTCGGCGAGTACCGGTAGGTTCGCGCCGAAATTGGCCCAGCCCGACACGCCCGGGCCGGATCCGTGCAGCAGCACCAGCGGCGGACCCGAACCCGCCTCGTGGTAGCGAAGTTTCAGACCGTCGACGGTGATATGGCGACTGGTATCCGCCGCGTCCATCAAACCATCCGATCTTCGACCGGCAGCCCGAATTCACCGCGGCCGAACATAGCGAGGGCGCGCTCGACATCGTTGATGACGTGCACACTGCCCGCGTGTGCGTCGCGCCAATGTCGTTCGATCGGATTGGGTTTGCGGATCGAGTGGCCACCGGAGTTGTCGAACAGCAGCTCGATCGCCTGGATCGCGCGCTCGGTGCCGCGCACCTGATCGCGGCGGGTGCGCAACCGGATTTCGTAGGGGATCTCTTCGCCCGCTTCGGCATAACGCAGTTGCTCGGAAATGTTGTGTTCCATCTGCAGGATGGCCGCGTCGATTTCGGAGCCCGCGCGGGCGACCCGCACATGGGCGAATGCGTCCTCGGCCACCTTCTGCCCGCCGTAGGACAGCCGGACCCGCTCGCGCATCCGCTCGATATGCGCCTCGTACGCGCCCTGTGCGGCCCCGATGATGGGCGCGGTGATGGTGTTGGAGAAGACGCCCGCGAACGGAATCTTGTACAGCGCAGCGGGATTGGCTTCCTGGCCCGGACCGCGCAGCTGTGATTGTTCGGTCGCGCTGTAGGCGCGGTGATGCGGCACGAAGGCCTTCTCGATGACGATATCGTTGCTGCCGGTGCCGGACAGGCCGACGACGTGCCAGACGTCATCGATGCGATAGTCGTTGCGCGGCACCAGGATTGTCAGATAGTCCTTGGGATTGCCCTGTTCGTCCGGGGCCAATGCGCCCAGGAATGCCCACTGGGCATGGTCGCAGCCGGAGGAGAAACTCCACCGGCCGCTGACCTCGTAACCGCCGTCGACCGGCGTGAGTCGACCGGTCGGGGCGTACGAGGAGGAGATGAGCGTGTCGGAATCCGCACCCCACACCTCTTCCTGCGCCTGCAGTGGGAAAAGCGCCAGCTGCCAGGGGTGCACGCCGAGCACCGACGACACCCAGCCGGTAGACGGGCAGGCCGACGCGATCGTGCGAATGACCTCGTAGAATCCCACCGGGGAGGCCTCGTCGCCGCCGAAACGCGACGGCTGCAGCATGCGGTACACCCCCGCCTCGGTCAGTTCCCTGATACTCGCCACCGGAACCCGCCGCTGCAGATCGGTCTCCGCGGCTCGCTCCCGGATTGCCGGGAGTAGATCCCGAACCCGATCGAGCACCTTATTGGGCCCGTCCGTCACCCGACCACCACCCCTCATCGAATCGCTGCGCGATGCTGGGTTCATGGGAGTCCTCCTATGTTCTCGCGACCGGGTGTGCCGGACGACGCCATAGTTGTGACGCTATGGCGGCCGTGGCGGCGCGTCGGGAAGAAGTCCCGGTGATCGGAACGCTCGGAGGTCGGCGTCTATACCGCGTGCAGCAAATTCGATTCGGCGGTGGTCTCGTACGGGTCCGGACCCCACCGATAGCCGTAGCCGCGGATATTCGTGATCAGCCCGGGGCGGTCCAACTTCGCGCGCAACGAGGCCATATGCACATACAGTTTCCGCGATACCGCAAGCATCGAGTCGCCCCAGACGCAGTCCATCAATTGCTCACGGCTGACCGCTATTCCGGGCCGCTCGGCCAAGACCCGCAGCAACTCGAACTCCAGCCGGGTGAGCGGAACCAGTTCCCCGGCCACCTCCACCCGCCGCGCCGCGAGATCTACGCGAACATCTTCGCTGGTCACCGTCTTACCCCGGGCAATGCTGGCAACGCCGACCCGCCGCGTCACCGCCTCCAGCCGCGCGGCCAACTCACCGATGCGCGCGGGTTTGACGAGATAGTCGTCGGCGCCGCTGTGCAGCCCGAGCACAATCGAACGCTCATCGGCGTGCTCACCGAGAATCACCACCGGCACCGAGCTGACCTCGCGCAACTTGCGCAACACCTGCATCCCGTCCATATCCGGCAGGTCCATGTCGAGGATGACGGCGTGATAGCCGTGATGCGCCAAGAGCAGATCGG
>NZ_BAGN01000100.1 GCF_000308835.1 Nocardia vinacea NBRC 16497
GGATGCCCGAGACGATCATCAGCTGATTCAACGTCGACAATGCGCCGCGTGCCCTGGTCGGGGCGACGTTCGGACAGATAGGTGGGTACCGTCGCCGATGAACATCCCACCGCGATACCGGTAATGAAACGGGCAACCACCAGCGCCGTCACATTGGGGGCGAGCGCACAGCCCAGCGCGCCGACCGCGAAGACCGCGGCCGCCAGCATGATGGTTCGCCGCCGTCCCAGCCGATCGGTGATGCGTCCGGCAATGGCCGCGCCGATCACCGCGCCGGCGGCCAGGCAGCCACCGATCACACCTTGCGTCACCGAGGACAGATGCCAGGACTTCTTGATGAACAACAGCACACCGGAGATGACTCCGAGGTCGTAACCGAAGAGAATGCCGCCGAGAGCGCCGAAGAAATAGAGAAATTTGACATTGGACGCGAGCGCCGATTTCGGCGCGGCCGTCGTTGCTTTGAATTGCATTGTGCTGCGCTGCTTTCGCGATGAAGCAAAGTTTGGAGGTCAGAGCGGATTCGGTTTGCCGAGTGGCGTTTCCACGAAGGGCCCGCCGATAAGCCATGGACCGGGTTCGCCGACGACCGGAATATCGGTGGCGAACTGTTCGGCGTCGTCCTGGCTGCGGTAGCCGAGTTCTTCGGCCTCGCGCAGGGATACGACGGCACGGGTGTTGGCGGATACGCCCCAGATCACCCGATAGCCGGGTCGCTCTGCAGCCAAGCAGGCCTCGAAAAGTCGCGCACAATCATTGGGGGACAACCACATCGACAGTCCACGCGCATCGTGTGGACGCTCGAAACACGAGCCGATCCGAATGCAGATCACATCCATGCCGAAGCGGGAGTGGTAGAGACTGCCGAGCGCCTCGACGGCCACTTTGCTGACACCGTAATAGGTATCGGGCCGGGGCGAAGCGTCACCGGGAACCGGTTCATCGCCCACGGCGCGGAAACCCACGGCATGATTACTCGAGGCGAGCACGACCCGCGGCACGCCGGCTTGCCGCGCCGCCTCCAAAACCGTATGCGTGCCATCGATATTGACGGCGAGCACATTGTCCCAGCTGTCTTCTCGGCTGATCCCGCCGAGATGGATGATCGCATCCACATCCCGGCAGGCCGCTGCCATGGTGGCCGGATCGGTGAGCGATCCGGTGACGATCTCGACCCGCTCGCCTGCCGTCGGCGCGGGGAGTTCGGTCAGATCCAGTAGCCGCAGAATGCGATCGGGACGCCGTAGGCGGGGCCGCATGAGCGTGCCGATACCGCCGCCGGCGCCGGTAATGAGAATTCGCTGATCATTCATGCGGCATCGGTCTCGCTCAAACAGCGGAAAGTGCCCACAGAACTGTATTTTTCGCACATTGTGTCCTCCTGTGTGCGAGCGAAAGTGTGGGGTAGGTCACTTTCGCTCGAACGTGTCAGAAGGGTATGGCGCTGAATTGATGCCTGTCCAAGACCGTTTCTGTATCGACCGATGCCGCTACGGCATCGGTCGATCGCCCTACTTCGCCAGCGAGACGTCCCCGCCGCTCTCCAGCTTGGAATGCATCCGCGAGTACCCGAAGTACACGGCGAGTCCGATCACCAGCCACACCGCGAAGCGCAGCCAGGTCTCCCACGGCAGCGACCAGATCAGGTAGATCGAGAAGCCGATGCCCACCAGCGGCACCACCGGCATGAGCGGCAATTTGAACGCGCGCGGCTGATCGGGTCGGGTGCGGCGCAGCACCATCACCGCGACGGAGACCACGATGAAGGCCATCAGAATGCCGATATTCGTCAGCTCGGCGACCACGGTGATATCGAGCAGTCCGGCCATGGTCGCGGATCCGATGCCGACGATCCAGGTGACCCGGGTCGGCACCTTGCGAACCGGATGCGTCTTGGCGAACCACTCCGGCAGCAGTCCGTCTCGGCTCATCGCGAACCACACGCGGGTCACGCCGAGCATGAAGGTGAGCACCACGGTGATAATGCCGACGATGGCGCCGATCGCGATGATATTCGCGACGCCCGGCATGCCGACCGATTCGAAGGCGGTGGAGAAACCGCTGGTCGGGCTGATCTCGGTGTACTTCTGCATCCCGGTCAGTACCAGCGTGGCCAGCACATACAGCACCATCGCGATGGCCAGCGAGTAGATGATGGCCTTGGGCAGATGCTTCTTGCCGTCGACGGATTCCTCGGCGGCGGTGCTCATTGCGTCATAGCCGAAGACGGCGAAGAAGACCGTTGCCGCACCGGTCCACACCGCGCCCACACCGAATGGGAAGTACGGGGTGTAGTTGGAGCTGTCGATATGGAAGACGCCGAGCACGATGATCAGCACGACCAAGGCGACCTTGATGCCGACGGCGACCGTCTCGAAGCGGCCGACGCTCTTGATGCCGCGCGAGAGCAACCACGCGGTGCCCAGACAGAACAGCACCGCGAAGACATCGATCACGTGCCCCTCTCCGGTGCCGTGCGCGCCCATCATCCAATCGGGCAGCGTGATATCGACTTGTCCCAGTAGGAATTTGAAGTATCCGGAGACGCCGATCGCGACCACCGCCGCCACCGCGATGTATTCCAGCAGCAGATCCCAGCCGATGAACCAGCCCGCGATTTCGCCGAGGGAGACGTAGCCGTAGGTGTAGGCGGATCCGGCCTTCGGCACCATCCCGGCGAATTCCGCGTAGCACAGCGCCGCGCAGGCGCTGGCGACACCGGCGATCAGGAACGAGATGAGCACCGCCGGGCCCGTGACGGAATGCGCGACCGAACCGGCCAGCGCGAAAATGCCCGCGCCGATGATGCCGCCGACGCCGATCGCCGTGAGCTGCCACAGTCCGAGTGACCGCTTCAGTTGCTCGTCCGCGGGCCCGGTCTCCTCCTCGATCTGCTCGAGAGGTTTGCGGCGCAACATCTGGCTGCGCAACTCCGCGAGGGGCATGGGTCTTCCTTTCGTCCTCTGCGATACCCGACAGTGCAGTAACGCAGATCACATTCTGAGCAGCACTCAGCTAATCGGACCACAAACGCGCTGTGATCGGCGAGTTGGATAAATAAACTTCGGCGGCCTTGTCCGACTGCACAGACAAGGCCGCCGAGCTGGGGATCAGCGCTGGCTGCCCGGTCGCAGCGAGCGCAGGAAGAACGCCACATTGGCCGGGCGTTCAGCGAGTCGGCGCATGAAGTAGCCGTACCACTGATCGCCGTAGGGCACATAGACCCGAACGTGGCGCTCTTCGCGGACGAGTCGGCGCTGTTCGGCGTCGCGGATTCCGTAGAGCATCTGGAACTCGAAATCGTCGGAGCTGCGCCGGGTCGCTGTCGCGAATACCTCGGCGGCCTCGATGAGTGCCGGATCGTGGGTGGCGACCATCGGATAGCCGTCACCGTTCATCAGCACCCGCAGACAGTCCAGATAGGACTGGTCGACCTCGGCCCGGCTCTGATACGCCACCGACGCGGGTTCGCGATATGCGCCCTTGCACAGGCGAATTCGCGAGCCCGGACCGGAAAAATCTCGGCAGTCGGCCTCGGTGCGTCGCAGATAGGCCTGCAGGACGGTACCGAGCGACGGGAAGTCGGCGCGCAACTCCCGCACGATCGAGAGGGTCGAATCGGTGGTCGTGTGATCCTCGGCGTCGATGGTGACCAGCACGCCCGCATTCGCTGCGGCGGTACAGATCTGGTGCGCGTGCTCGTGAGCGATCGCATGACCGTCCGTGGGCAAGGATTGGCCGAGCGCCGAGAGCTTGAGCGAGACCTCCAGCGGCCCAACGGTTCCTGACTCACGCAGCAATGTGAGCAGCGATAGCAGCGACAGATAATGCGTCACCGTATTGCGTGCCTGCTCGATATCGGTGGTGTCCTCGCCGAGGTAGTCGACAGTGATATAGCGACCAGAACTCAGCAGATTCTCCACGGCCGCAACCGCATTCGGCTCGGATTCACCGGCGACGAAGCGGTCCACCAGCTTCTTGGTGGTCGACATGCGGGTGACCGTGCGCTCCATGCGCGGCGAGCGCGAGGCGGCCAGCATGGCGGGGCGAAGCAGACCGGAAATGGCCATCAGATCTCCTCGGGTGCCTGGTGCGGATAGGTGTGCTCGGTCGGCGGGACGAAGGTCTCCTTGATGGTGCGGGCGGAGGTCCAGCGCAACAGATTCTGCGGCGAGCCGGCCTTGTCATTGGTGCCCGACGCGCGAGATCCACCGAAAGGCTGCTGACCGACGACCGCGCCGGTGGGCTTGTCGTTGATATAGAAGTTGCCCGCGGTGAAGCGCAGACTTTCGGTCGCCTTGGCCACGGCGTTGCGGTCGTCGGCAATGATCGCGCCGGTCAGGCCATAGGCTGAACCGCCGTCGACCAGTTCGAGTGCCGCATCGAAGGATCCGGCGACCGAATCGTCGTAGACGTGAACCGCGAGAATCGGGCCGAAGTATTCGGTGCTGAATGCCTCGTCGGTGGGGTCGTCGCCGAGCAGGATGGTCGGATCGACGAAATATCCGACGGTGTCGTCGGTATGTCCGCCCACCGCGATGGTCAAGCCCGAGGTGGCCTTGGCGCGGGCGATGGCGTCGGCGTTGCGATCGAAGGCACGCTGGTCGATGACAGCGCCGCCGAAGTTCGCGAAATCGGTGACATCGCCGTAGCTCAGCGCACCGACCTTATCGATGAGATCGCGGCCCATCTCGGCCCACACCGACTTCGGGACGAACGCGCGCGAGGCGGCCGAGCACTTCTGGCCCTGATAGTCGAAGGCACCGCGGATCAGCGCGGTGGTCAGCACATCCGGATCCGCCGAGCTGTGCGCCAGCACGAAATCCTTACCGCCGGTCTCACCGACCAGGCGCGGATAGGTGTTGTAGTCGGAGATATTCATCGCTACCGAACGCCACAGATGCTGGAAGGTCGCGGTCGAACCGGTGAAGTGGATGCCCGCCAGCCGCCGATCGGTCAGCGCGACATCGGAGATCTTCGGGCCCGCGCCGTGCACCATATTGATGACACCGGGCGGCAGACCCGCGGCCTCCAGCAGTTTCATCGTCCAATACGCGGCCACCGCCTGGGTGGGCGACGGCTTCCACAGGACCGTATTGCCCATCAGGGCGGGCGCGGTCGGCAGATTGCCCGCGATCGCGGTGAAGTTGAACGGGGTGATCGCGTAGACGAAGCCCTCCAGCGGGCGGTACTCGACCTTGTTCCACACACCCGGGGTCGAGATCGGCTGGTCGGCCAGGATCTGCCGGGCGAAATGCACATTGAAGCGCCAGAAGTCGACCAGTTCGCATGGTGCGTCGATCTCGGCCTGGTAGGCGGTCTTGGACTGCCCCAGCATGGTCGCGGCGGCAATGGTTTCGCGCCACGGACCGGACAGCAGATCCGCGGCCCGCAGGAAGATCGCGGCGCGATCCTCGAAGGACAGCGCCCGCCAGCCGGGTGCGGCGGCGGAGGCGGCGGCGATCGCATCCTCGACGTCGCCGGCCTCGGCGGTGGTGAGGGTGCCGAGTACGGCGGCATGATTGTGCGGCTGCACGACGTCGATGCTCTTACCCGAGGTGCGTCGATGCTCGCCGCCGATGACATGGTGGATCTCGGTCGGCGTCGCGGCGAGTTCGGTCAGTTTCGCTCGCAGTCGTGCGCGTTCGGCGCTGCCCGGTGCGAAGGTGCCGACCGGCTCGTTTGCCGGGCGCGGCGTGGACACGATGGCGTCCATGAGTCCTCCTGTGTTGTTTCGAGCGATCTGCAAGCAATCGCTAGCGGCGCTGGTATATGACGGTGAGCCGAAGTCAACACGGCAAAACAGCCCGCAGAATCGGACAAGCGGACAAAGATGGGATGACCGGATTGGCGAGTCGTATGAAAGTGGGCAGTGGTCGTGGCTAGCGAGGGTGAGTTGGTGGCCGCGGACCTGGACCTGTTCGGATTGGCACAGATGGTCGCCCAGAATGCGGGCGGGATGGTGTCCATCGAGGACCCGCAATCGCATGTGCTCGCGTATTCGGCCTCGGATCAGGCGGCCGACCAACTGCGGGTGCTTTCGATCCTCGGCCGGGAGGGGCCGCGCGACTATCTGCAGGTGCTGCGCAAGTGGGGTGTGTTCGATCGGCTGCGCGGTACCGACGATGTCATCGACATACCGGCGCACGAGGAGCTGGATATCAAGCGCCGCCTGGTGGTGAGCATTCGCGAGCAGGTCGAGGGTAGTGCGCCGCGGGTGCTCGGCTCGATCTGGCTGCAGCAGGGAGACCGGCCGTTCAAACCGGATGCCGCCGAGATCCTGCGCGGTGCGTCGGCCATTGCCGCCCGGCTGATTTCGCGCAGCCTCGACGCGCCGTCCACCGAAGCGTTGCTGATCCAGCGACTGTTCGGAACCGGTGCTGGCACCGCCGATGTGCCTGCCGTGGCGAGTGCGCTGAATCTGCCGCTGACCGGTCCGGCCGCGGTGGTCGGCTTCGCGGTCGCTCCCGGTGTGAAGTCGCCCGCCGCCTTCGGCAATATGCTTCGCTTGCGCGCCAGCTCATTTCGCGGTGATTCGGTGACCACCATTCTCGGCGATCGGGTGTATGTGCTGCTGCCGCAGTACCGATCCGCGCATGCGGTGACCGCGTGGACTCGTCAACTGGTCGAACAGCTCGAAGCCAAATTCGAATTGCGCGCCGCCATCGCCTGTCCCATACCGGATCTGGCCCATGTCGCGGGCGCGCGCTCCGAGGTGGACCGGGTCCTCGACAGTACGGCCGCGACCTATCCGCGCGGCCGGGTGACCACGCTGGCCGAATCACGCACCGCGGTACTGCTCGGCGAAATCCTCGATCTCGTCGGCACGCGGCCGGAACTGCACGATCCGCGCCTGCGCAAGCTATTGGACTACGACCGCAAGCATTCCGCGAATCTGTGCGAGAGCGTCGAGACCTATCTGCGTGAACACGGCGATGTGCGCAATGCCGCGACTGCGCTGCAGGTGCATCCGAATACCCTGCGCTACCGGATCCGCCGGGTCGAGGACATTCTCGGGATGGACCTGACCGATCCCGCCGATCGCCTGCTACTCGAACTCCAACTCGCCCTGCATCGCCGATCGCCCGAATAGGCGCGCACGCGAGCGATGATTTTTCCGGCTCCCGTCCGTCTGTTCTGGTGACGCGGCATCAACCACCGACCAAGGAGATACCGATGCGGAAAATCACCGCCGGACTGTTCATCGCACTCGACGGCGTTGTCGACAACCCCCAGGATTGGCACTTCCCGTACTTCAACGAGGAGATGGCCACGGCCGTCGACAGTCAGCTCGGCGCGGCCGATACGCTGCTGTTGGGCCGCAAGACCTACGAGGGGTTCGCCGGGGCATGGCCGGAGCGGGAGACCGGGGGCGATGTGGACGCCGAGATGGCCAAGAAGCTCGGCGACGCGCGCAAGATCGTGGTAACGCATCAGGATCTCACCTTCACCTGGCGCAATTCCGAAGTGCTGAAAGGTGATCTGGCGGAGGCCGTCGCGGCGCTGAAGGATGAGCCCGGCGACGCACCCATCGGCATCAGCGGATCGGTATCCGTTGTCCGCCAACTGCTCGAGCTCGGGCTGTTGGACGAACTGCATCTGCTGGTGCACCCGATCGCGGTGCGCAAGGGCCTGCGATTGTTCGAGGAGACCGACGCCGCGCTTCCGCTGCAACTGCTTTCGTCCAACACCTTCCAAACCGGTGTCGTCCATCTGGTGTACGCCAAGGCGGCGGCCGAAGGTACCGAAGGGTACGAGTACGCGAAACAGTTCCTGCCCCAAGAGGATTGAGGCTATAAGTGGCACATGGTTTCGTAACCATGTGCCACTCGGGCAGCTATGATGGCGGAGCCACCGTCTTCGATTCGATCATCATTCTGCGTCGAGGACCTTACGCGCGCGACTGTAATTCTCGTTGCGCTCCGCGCTCCCGTTGCTTCCGCCATTGATCTCATGTGTGATCGCGTCAATATCCGATTTATCTGCGTCGTCGTTCAAATCCTTGGAGTCCCAGTACCATCCCGCAGTAGCGAAGGCGTACTTCGGGTCTTTGGCCCGGTCGGGATTTTCAACGAAATCGACCTCGAGGGCATCGCTTGCCTTCCGGTAGTTGGTGCGCCCGGTCAGTTGCAGAGCGCCTCGACCGTGAAAGTTTGCGCCGTCACCGGGCTGCTCGTTTCCGAGGTCCTTGCGCGCCCCGTAGTTCCGCTCGAAGTAGGCCTTGTCACCATATTCTTCGAGGGTTTTCAGATTGTCGGTCTCCACTCCGATCTGTGCAAGGAAAGCGGCCGCACGCTTGGGCGTGTCGATCCCGTAGTCACGCATCGCCTGATCGAGGTAGGGGAGATACCTCGCCAGTTTGCTCTTGGGGGTGCCGGGGAAAATCTTCTCGAGTTGTGCCAGTGTTACGGGGCCAATCTGCTCAGCCCGGTCCGAGTTGGTTCCGAGAAGGTCACGGAAGTCCTTCTCCACATGCAGGACCCGCGTGACAATGTCGGTCAACAGCGACTTTTCCTCACTCGCCGTCAGCTTGCTCGATCGCGCGGAGATCGCCAACGAGGCCGCTTGCAGTACCAACCCCAGCATTTGCGCTTCGTCCCGGATCTCCTTGGCCATCTTCGTGTTATCGCCCGCGACATCGCCAACTTTGCCGGAGAGCTCGGTATCCCGCTCTTTCAAACCAGCGGTCAGCTCTGCGATTTTGGCCGATTTCGTATTGTAATGCGCGGTTACCACGGACTTATTGGCCGCATCGTAAAGGTTCGCCGCATCGAGCAGGGCCGTCAGATCAGGGATATTGGAGGGGTTTCCGGTGCCGAGTTGGTCGACCGCCAATCGAAATATTGTCCGAGCGAGTTCGACCGTGCGTTGCACAGTGTCCGAAGCGCCCGGCGGAGCGGCGAGCTTATCGATCTGCGCGCGCGCCTCCGCCACCACCGGCGATACGGTCGGCTTTTGCCCTTTCGGCGGTAGCAGTCCGTATTGGGCTCCCGCCCAAGGATCATCGGTGACCGGGTCGTACTGGGAGCCCATTCGTGGGATTCTCGCACAACCGGCCCGGCGCTTTCGGGCCTCGACTCCCCAGCGGCGGCCGGGGACTAGTCCACTGTCCTTCAGGGTTCGCGGCAATTGCTCCTACACTGCTCGCTCTACTCGGATAGCGCTTGGTCGGCGCGTGGAATCGTCAAGGACCAAGCGGTTTCGGTAGGTATGGGCGTAGTGACTGTCAGGTTTGCGCCGTAGCCGACAAGTGTTTCCGACAATGGTTCGGGCTCATGGTCCGATAATGCTAGATCGGTTGGCGTCCAAGTGATTTCGTGCAGAACGATGGCAAGTTGGCGGTCGTCGAGGATGACGTTGACCCGGATATCGTCGGCGACTGCCCGCTGGCGCATTGTCCGCAGCACCCGCGCCACGACTTCGAGCGCTGCGGATGTGAGAGCGGGATCGAGATCGTTGACCGGTCCGGTGAAGCCGACTTGGGACTGTGCGCCGAGTGCCTCGGCGGCCTCGCCGGCGAGTTCCATGATCTCCGTGCGGAATGGGGTATCGGGTTCGACTTCCGAGGCGAGTTCCGAGACGGTGTTGCGGATGTGATCGATGACGGCGTCGAGTTCATGGACCGAGTCGTCGATGCGGGTGGCGACGGCCGGCACACGGGCCAGGGGACGGATCCCGCTCAATCGCATCCCGATGCCGAACAGTTGATCGATCACCGTGCGGTGCAGTTCGTGGGCGATGCGGTCGCGTTCATTGATGATCCGCAAGGCCCGCAGTCGTGTCTCGGCCAGCCGGAGGTTCACCAGATTGTCCACCCGCGCTCGGAGTTCGGCGACCCCGAATGGTTTCCGCAGGTAGTCGTTGGCGCCGGCACGCAGCAGTTCCAGCCGCGACCGCTCGTCCGCGCGTGCGCTGACGATGAGTACCGGGGTGTTCCGCAGCTCGTGGTCGGTGCGGATCTCGCGCAGAAGTTCGTCGCCGCTCATGCCCGGCATCATGAGGTCGCACACGATCAAATCCGGCTTGTGTGCTCGGGCCAGCTGCAGTCCCATGCCGCCGTTGTCGGCGGCGGTGACCCGATAGGACTCGGAAAGCGCTGCCCGAATCAGGGCGTTGAGGTCGGCGTTGTCCTCGACGACAATGACCGACGGCTTCGGTTCCGACTCATCCGATCCGGTATCCACGTGTGTGGTGCGGTCGCCGCTTTCGGGCGTCAGCTCCGCGATCAGCGCGTCGGCGGCGTTACCTGCCCGAGTCGGTGTGGGCTCGGTGGCCGAGCGGCGGATCGGGGTGCCCGGTGGGGCGGCTCGCGGCAGCTCGATCACGATCATCGTGCCGCCCTCCGGTGCGTCGGTGATAGTGATGTCCCCATGCTGCAGGCGCACCAGGTCACGGACGATGCTGAGGCCCAAACCCGTGCCGCCCACCGCGCGGGTCGCCGCGCCATCGACCTGACGGAACCGCTCGAAGACCGCGGTGCGGTGCGATGCCGGTATGCCGGGTCCGCTATCGGCGATCTCGATGAGCACATCGTCACCGGCAGGACGTACGGTGCAGCGGATTATGCCGCCTTCGGGTACGAACTTGAAGGCGTTGGACAGCAGGTTCAGCAGAATGCGCTGCAGGTGTTCGGGATCGAGTGCGGCGCGGACCGGCTGCGGCGCGTCGACGGCCAGGCGGATGCCGCGGTCGACCGCCATGGACTCGAAAAAGGCCGAACCGAGCCGCACCTGCTCGGTGACATCGATCCAGGCATAGTCGGGTCGTATCGCACCCGACTCCAGCCTCGAGGCGTCGAGCAGATCGTCGATCTGACGCTGCAGTATGCGCGCATTGCGTAGGATCAGCTCGAGCTCATCGTGGTCGGCCGGCGCGCACCGCTCGAGCAACTTTTGTGTCGGCACCAAGATCAACATGAGCGGGGTCCGCAGCTCGTGGCTGATATTGGCGACGAACTGGCTCTTCAGTTCGTCCAGTTCCTTCGCGCGAGCGTACAACTGAGCCAGCTCGACATTGGCCTCCTTGAGCTGCCTGCTGGTTTCGGCGACCTCACGGGCTCGGGCGAACACCTCCTGTTCCATTTCCCGGCTCGAAGCCCGCAGCGCGGCCGTTTCCTCTTGTTTCGCCGCATCGGATGCTTCGAGCCGGACGAAATCGGTGACATCTTCGACGCGGTGGATGACATAGCGCAGCTCGCCTTCGGTACCGAGGACCGGGGAGTTGGTCGGACTCCAGAATCGCGGTTCGAAGGTGCCGTCGGGCTTGCGGATGTCGTAGCGCTGAACCGGCATCGCATCGGTGACCCGGTCACGCAGCACCCGTTCCAGCGATACCCGCAGGTTACGGACGCCTTCGGCCGTCGGATCGTCCGGATTGTCCGGAAATACCTCGAAAATGCTCTTGCCGAGGATGCGCTGTCGCTCGGTCATCGTCGCGGCGGCATATGCGTCGGTCACCGCGACGATACACAGGTCGACGTCGAGTACCAGGTACAGACCTGGTGCGGACTCGAACACGGCGCGGAAATCGACCTCCACGGACACACGTCGACTCTATCCCCACCGCGCGGCAACCGATATGACCAGGTCAGGCCTGTACGGGTGCCTCGGACTCGCCGGTCTCGACGACCGTTCGCCGGGGGCCGGTGAACCAGTGTCTGGCCGATGCGAGCCACCAGATGCCGATCGCACCGACCACGCCGACCAGGGTGATCGGTGCGTAATTGACGGTGTTCCAAGTGAATTCGCTGTTCCACGGATAGCCGCGGTCATCGGTCGGCAGGATGAACAGCAGGCTGATCAGCACGATCCAGATCAGGGCGATGATGCCGACGGGGCGATACCACGAGCCGAGTTGCCAAGGGCCGGTGTGGAATCGGCTGCCGTGCAGTTGGCGCAACAGGATCGGGATGCCGTAGGCGATGTAGAGGCCGATGGTGGCGACGGAGGTCGCTGCCGCGTAGGCGGTCGGCGCGTTTTCCGCGGGCACGAGCATCGATGGGATCAGCAGGACGAACGAGAAGAACGAGATGAACAGCACCGCGTGCACCGGTACCTTGCGGGCCGAAAGTCGGGACCAGTAGGCCGATCCCGGTACCGCGCCGTCACGGGAGAAGGCGAACAGCATGCGTGAGGCCGAGGTGACCGAGGCGTAGCCGCAGAACAGTTGCGCGATCGCGGCGATGATCAGCAGCAGCCCCGACCAGAACGAATTCAGCGAGTTCTCCAGGATGTAGATCACCGGGTAACCGCTGTTCTTCGTCGGATCCAGGGCATCGTCGAGATTCGGAATGGCGAAGGTCACCGCCATGATGAGCAGATATCCGGCAACGGCCGAGACGACAATGGTATTGATGATGCCCTTGGCCGCCGTGCGCGCGGCATCGTGGGTTTCCTCCGACATATGCGCCGATGCGTCGTACCCGGTGAATGTGTACTGCGCGTGCAGCAATCCGAGCAGGAAGCTGAACGCCACCCCGCCGAAGCCGACCGCGCTGTTGTCGACAGTTTCGGTGAAGACGAAGCCGACGCTCTGATGGTGGCTCGCGCCGAACCCGAGTACCACGACGAAGATCGCCACACCGCCGACATGCCACCAGGCGGAGATATTGTTGATCACCGCGGACAGATGCGGGCCGATCGCATTCAGTACGGCGTGCAGGATCAGGATCGCGGTGAAGACCAAAAAGATTGCGGTGCGGTCGGTTCCGATATCGATGCCGATTACGTTGAGCACCGCGGTGGTGAAGATGGCCGCGCCGTAGTCGATGGCGGCGGTCACCGCGATCTGGCCGATCAGGTTGAACCACCCGGTGAACCAGCCCCAGACCGGGCCGCCCAATTCGGACGCCCACCAGTACAGACCGCCGGAAGTCGGGTAGGCCGAGGCCAATTCGGCCATCGCCAGGCCCACGAACAACACCATGACCGAGACCAGCGGCCAGCCCCACGCCATGGTGATCGGGCCGCCGTTGGCCAGACCGATGCCATAACTGGCCAAGCCGCCGGTCAGGATGGAGACGATGGTGAAGCTGATGGCGAAGTTGGAGAATCCGGACCAGGATCTGGCCAATTCCTGTTTGTAGCCGAGTTCGGCGAGGCGCCGTTCGTCATCGGATGGTGTGGTGGCTTCGGTCATGATCGCTCCCGGGTGAAAACGCCGCCCTCATACAGCGTTTGCCAGAAGCTAAGTGTGAAGTGAGTGCTGGTCAATCGCAGGGAAATATGGAAACCGGGCCGTAATCTCCCGGCAATCGCACATTCCGGGCGCGATCCGCGGGATCCGTGGTAGGCAGGACGGATGCGACCGATGCGCTCCTCCTATGACGCGGTGGTGGTCGGTGGTGGTCACAATGGGCTGGTGGCCGCCGCATACCTGGCGCGAGCCGGGCGTTCGGTGCTGGTGCTGGAGCGCCAGGAGCACACCGGTGGGGCCGCGGTTTCGGCGCGGGTGTTTCCGGGCGTCGATGCGCGATTGTCGCGGTATTCGTATCTCGTCAGCCTGCTGCCGCGGCAGATCGTCGAGGAACTCGGGCTACGGTTCGCGACGCGGCGTCGGCAGATCTCGTCGTATACGCCGGTCGGGGACGGTGGACTGCTGGTCGATACCGGTTCCGAGGCCAGGACCAGGGAGAGCTTCGCGCGGCTCACCGGATCGGACCGGGATTTCCGGGCATGGCAGGAGTTCTACGGCGCGACCGGGCGGCTCGCGCAGCGGGTGTTTCCGACGCTGACGCAACCGTTGCCGACGCGGTCGGAGCTCGAGCGGGTTGTCGACGATCCCGCCACCTGGTCGGCGCTGTTCGAGCGGCCGCTGGGGGAGACGGTCGAGTCGACCTTTGCCGACGACACCGTGCGCGGGGTCGTCCTCACCGACGCACTCATCGGGACCTTCACCCATGCGCACGATCCTGAGCTGCGCCAGAATCGGTGCTTCCTCTATCACGTGATCGGTGGCGGCACCGGCGACTGGGATGTGCCGATCGGCGGTATGGGCGCGCTCACCGACGCACTCGCCGACGCGGTTCGCGCCGCCGGTGCGGAGTTGATCACCGGCTGTGCCGTGACCGAGGTCGAGTCCGACGATTTCACAGCCGAAGTGCGCTATGAGGGCGGTGTGATCAGCGCGCGGCATGTGCTCGTCAATGCGGCACCGCATGAGCTCACGCGGCTGCTCGGCATACCGGGGGAGCCGAAACCCGAAGGCTCCCAACTGAAAGTGAATATGGTGCTGCGGCGGTTACCTCGGCTGCGCGACGTTTCGACAGATCCGCACGAGGCATTCGCCGGGACATTTCATATCGCCGAATCGTATTCGCAACTGGAGCAGGCATATCGCGAGGCATCCGGCGGACGGATCCCGTCGGCCCCGCCATCGGAGATCTACTGTCACACCCTGACCGATCCCTCGATCCTCGCGCCCGACTCCGCTCTGCACACCCTCACACTGTTCGGATTGCACACTCCGGCAAGGCTTTTCGAGTCCGATCCGGAGGCTGCGAAGGCGATGGCCGTGAAAGCCGCACTGGCCCAACTGGATGCGGTACTCGCCGAACCGCTTGTCGATTGCCTGGCCCTCGACGAGGATGGTGCACCCTGTATCGAGGCCAAGTCACCGGTAGACCTGGAACGTGAGGTGGGTCTCCCCGGCGGGCATATCTTCCACCGAGACCTGGCCTTCCCTTATCGCTGCGACGAAGCCGATACTCCGGCGGCTCGCTGGGGTGTGGCTACGGACGTCCCCAACGTCTTCATCTGCGGTGCGGGCGCGATTCGTGGCGGCGGTGTCAGCGGTATTCCCGGCCACAATGCCGCCATGGCGGTTCTCGAAACGCGCTGACTACCAGTGGGTCGCCAATGTGGGCGGAATCACATTTGCAATTATCTCATGCGCATTCCGCATTACTGTCCCGCGTGGGGTGGTCGAAGCTGGATGTGCCGTGGCGGTTTCCGGCGGAGGATTTGCGTTTGCGCATTATGGAATCCGATTGCGGCGTTCCGATTTCCCGTATGAGGTGCCATCGGCTGGCGTCAACGCCGATCCGGGTATCGATGTGATCTAGATCTCATCGTGATCGACCCGCGCATGACCTGGCGGCAATTGACGGGCAAATAATAACGATTTGATCACACGCCATCGGCTTGCTGCGGCTTTAATGGGGCTGCTTCCGAAGTCCACCCCGTTAGGAACCAAAGCATGTTGATGAGGAAATTCGCCGCGACCTCGGCGCTGGTGATCGCGGCGCTCGGTGTCACGGCCGGGACCGTGAATGCCGCTCCCGAAACCGACAACGGCGTCGTGAACTACACAGCTACCGCGACCCCGTCCTCGACCATTATCAAGACCGATGTCGGTTCGCTGGTCGACGAGAACGGTGTCTTCAAGATCAAGGCCGTCGACGGAACCACCGTTGCGGGCACCGACCTGTCGTTCCGGGTGGACGATTTCGTCTTCCCGATCGCGGCGGATATCCAGGATCACACTGCGACGCTGACTCCGCAGTTCGATACGGCCCACGCCGTGTACAAGCCGGTCGCGCTGCCGTTCGAGGACAAGGCCCCGTGGAAGTCCGACTACGACCGTGAGCAAGCCGCCTGGAACCGCCTGACCAGCACCATCAGCATGGGCGCCACCGTCGGCACCCTGGTCGGCGGTCTCACCGGCGGCGCCGTCGGCTGTGTCCTCGGCGGTATCGCGGGCGCGACCGTCGCCGCGGCCACCATTGTCGGCCTCTTCGGCGCATTCATCCCGTCCGCGGCCATCGGCTGCATCGGCGGCATCATCGCCGTCGGCGCGCTAGGCACCCTCGCCGGACAGATTTTCGTCACGGCTCCGGTCGCCATCGCCGCCGCAATCCAATACTTCACCACCATCAACCAGCCCTTTACGGCACCGAAGTAACCCCGACACCCAAATCGGCGGGCGCTCGAACCGAGCGCCCGCCGATTTGTTGTCATCCGCTTGCTGCCGCATGCGCTGATCGCGGCGGCTGGTTTCATGGATCGACAGGACCACTATTTCGAGGAGCCCGCGCCATGGAGCTGCGCCAATTGCGCTATTTCGTCACCGTGGCCGAGGAACTGCACTTCGGGCGCGCGGCTGAGCGGCTGCATATCGCGCAACCAGCAGTGAGTCAGCAGGTGCAGCGGCTCGAGCGGGAATTGAAGGTTCAGTTACTGGATCGGTCGCCGCGGCGGGTGCGGCTGACCGAGGCCGGGCAGCGGTTTCTGCCCGCGGCGCGCGGTGTGTTGATCGCGGCGGATCAGGCGCGGGCATCAGTGGCTGATCTGGCCGGTGCGCGGGCCGAGGTGTTCCGGCTCGGCACGGTCACCGGACTCGGTGCGCGGCTGGACGCCATCCTGGATGCCTTTGCCGAGCGTCTTCCGCAGGTGCGGATCGAGTTGGTCACGCTGCCGGTGCGCGAGCGGTTGGCGCAGGTGGCCGACGGACGACTGGACGCGGCCTTCGTGCGTGCGCCCGCCGCCGACGACACTCCGGAACTGGAGTATCTGCGCGCATGGGATGATCCGCTCGTCGCGGTGCTCCCGGCCCGGCATCCGCTGGCCGCGCACGAGACGGTGCGATTGGCGGATCTGGCCTCGGTGCCGCTGCGGATGACCGAGCGGCGCAATCATCCGGCACTGGTGGATCTGGTGCTGATGTCTTGTCAGCGTGCGGGTTTCGAGCCGGTTCCGGCACCGACCGCCACCACGCTGCAGGACAACTTGGCTGCGATCGGCACCGCCGCCGCGATGTGGACGGTGATCTACGCGGCCAATGCCGACCAGGTGCACAACCCGCGAGTGGCCTTCCGTCCGTTCGCCGATGGCGGCCTGAGCCTGCCGATTGCCGTCGCCCTGCGAGCCGGGACCGATTCGCCGAGCTCGGAGTTGTTGCGCGACCTCCTGGCGAAGTGAGTCGTCGACGATAAGCATTCGTTATCGCTGCGCGAACGAACTGGCCCTTGGTCGATGATCTTCGTTCGGGTGAACTGACAGCAGGCCGCCGAACCAGCCGGAATCATCCGGATGCGGTCTGTCCCAACCCTTTTCAGTCAGGAGATCAGTCATGCCCATCGTCACCGTCCAGCAGGGCCCGCGCACCGTCGAACTGAAGCGGGATCTGGTCCGCCGAATCACCGACGCCTTCGTGGACGCCTACCAGATTCCGGCCGAGACCGTACAGGTGTGGATCCACGAGACCCCCGCCGACAGCTGGGGCGCGGCCGGACAGCTGACCGCCGATAAGAAATAGCCGACCGCAGGATGCCGAAGCCCGACCGATACCGTGCGGTTATGCCGATGAAGCATGAACCACCGCGATGGTTGCCGGTCGGGCCGACGGTGCTGGTCTTGCTGTCGGCCGGATCGGGTGCGACGGATGCGCTGGTATTCACCGAGCTGGGCAAGGTGTTCGCCAGCGTGCTGACCGGCAACCTGGTATTGCTCGGTACGGCTGTCGGCATGTCCGGCATCGAACTGACGCCGCCGCTGGTGGTGCTCGTGGTTTATCTCGTCGGTGTCGCGGCGGCGGCGCGCTGGTGTCGCGCAATGCCGCCGGGGGTGCGGCGTATCGCACGGCTGCGTCACTGCTTCGCTGGCGAGGCGGTGTTGGTGGTTGTCGTGGCCGCGATCACCGTGTTCGCCGATTCGGTCGGCGCTATTCGTTTCGTCCTGCTGGCCGCGGCGGCCTTGGGCATGGGCGTCCAGGCGGCAGCGGTCCTCATCGTCGATCGCAGATCGCCGACGACCTACATGACGAGCACGTTCACCGGTCTGGTCAGCGACCTTGTCGCCGATCGCCGTGCCGATCCGCTCGCGGTTGCCCGAATCGCCGCTGTTGTGCTCGGTGCGGTCGCCGCGGTCGTACTCTATTCCGTAAGTGTCCATTGGGGTTTCGCCATCCCCGCCATGTTGATCGCATCGGCGGCATGCCTCGCGTACACCCACTGGTGGCGGGATAGCCTGCTACCAGCCCGATCGCCGTCGGACGAATAGTGACGCTGTCACATCGATCGCGGAATTGCGCGATGGAAGGTTGAATCAGTCCGTCGGATCTGCTTCAGGCGAATCCGGACCAGGGTGCTCCTGCCGGAACAAGATTTGCTGCTGTAGATAAAAGATTCGGCTCCGGGTGTCGCGAGTGTCCGGATGACGCAAACCGAGGATGCGCTCTTGGTCGGCGAAAAGTTGCTCGTTCTCGGCGAGGGCCCGCCGCACGTCGGGGCCGTTCCGGAGGGCCGCGATGGCGCCTCGGGTTTTCAGCGTAGCGACATCGTCCGCGCCCAAGATACGCTCACGATCGATGACTACCTGCTCGAACTCGGCGATGGCACGGTCAGGGTCACCCGACTCGCCATACAAGTGCGCGATGTTGTGCCGAGTTTGCAGGGTGTCGGGGTGATCGGGGCCGAATACGCGCAGACGGTCCACCAGCAGACGTTCGAGTTCCGCTATTGCCCGAGGAATGTCACCGTCCTCGCCGTGCAAGTAAGCGATGCTCTCGCGAGTGTCCAGTGCGCCGGGATGGTCCGGGCCCAACACGGCGGTCTGATCGGCAAGAATCCGTTCGTATTCGGCGGCGGCTCTGGCCGGTTCGTCGCTATCGCTATACCAGTAGGCGAGGCTGTAGCGGGTGGCGAGGGTATCCGGATGGTCGGCACCGAGGATTCGTAGTTGATCGGTGAGTAGCTGCTCCAGTTCGGTGATGGCTCGTGCGATGGCGCGCGCGGCGGTGTCGTCGAAACCGACCATGCTCTCCGGGTAGCGCGCCACCCCGGTGACGTCATGTAGGCCGCGCATGTTGGTGAGGTTGAGGCGGGTCGCCAAGGTGCGAGGGTTGTCGGGGCCGAGTACGCGCAATTGGTCGGTCAGCACTGCGGCGAGTTCCGCGACGGCTTCACCCATATCGCCGCTTCGGCCACGCCAAATTGCGAGTTGGTGCCGGATGGTCAGCGTGACGGGGTGCTCGAGGCCACATGCCTCGATAAACGATGGCAGCCACGCGGCATACATATCGCGATTGATGGCCGGGCGTACGGTCTCGAGGCCGAGGAGCAACTCTCTTGCCGAGTCGGCGTCGCCCTGGCCGAGGTAGTGCCGCGTGCCCGAGCCGCGGATGTATTCGGCTGCCTGCTCGGATATCTCGGTTCCGTTATCGACCGCCGAGCCGATCGCGATAGTGATTGCCATCGCAATCGCGCCATGCGCTTCGCTGATCGCCCAGTCGAGCCGCTCGGCCTCGGCCCCGAGCACAGGAACCAGCGCACCGTGCGCAATGCCGAGCGACTCACGGGCGGTACCGGCCCGACTGCGCGTGACCAGCACACCCAGCTCGACGACGAGGTCACGGATCAGTGCCGTATGCAATCCTGAGACCAACTGTGCCAGAGCGGATTCGAACAACTCCATCGGCAGCACCGGACCGGCCCCGGCCGCGACCAGGATCGCCAATAGTGCCCCGAGCACCTCGGCGGTATCGGGATGCGCGGCGTCCAGCGCGCCGTGAACTCGATGCTGGACAACGGTTTCGAGTCCGACGCCGGCGGCGATCTCCTCGTCGGTGATGCTGGAGTGGACCTCGATCAACAGCCGGGCCAGCAGCCACCCGCCCGACACGGCGCGCGAATGACCGATGGACGGGGTTTCCACAGACAAGCTGGTGGGCGTTTCCGCGAGTAACGCATCGATCCAGCGCACCCACATCTGTGGGTCGGCCGGTTCGAGTTGGTGCCGAGTGGATTCGAACACCATGGCGGCGATGTCCTCGGCACTCGGCGGCAGGAGTTCGATGCGATGCAGGTGCGCGAGCTCCGGAATTTCCGCGATGCCGGTGCCCGCTCTTACGCCGAGGATCACTCGTACATGGGTGAATTCGTCGCTACGGGTCAGCTCGGCGATGTGCCGTACGAGTTGATCCCGAGTTCCGGCCGCCGGCTGGTCCATGCCGTCGAAGACGATGGTGATCCGGCGACCGGGGGTGCGGAGCCGGGCCAGCGGTCGCCGGATCTCGATATCGAACAGGTCGTGTTCGGGGTCGTCGGGTTCATCGACCGCGCGGGTAGCATCGGTGAAACCGGGAACCCGGTCGGACAATTGGGCAGACAGTTCGTCGGTCACCGACTCGATCGAGCTGCCGACTGTGAGAAATACAGCCGCGGTGACGTACTCGGGTGCGATCGGCAGCCCATCGACCAGACTCGGTCGTACAAGCATCGCCATCAGTGTGGACTTCCCGGATCCGGCCGGGCCGACGACCGCGCGCAGGCGGCGCCCCCCGGTTTCGACGATCTCGACAAGTCGCTCGCGAATGACATCGGTGAGCAGCAGTTGACGAGTGAGCTGGTCAACGAATCCAGCTGCGGGACGGCCGGTTACGGCATCGCGCCGCCGAGCGGCATTGGGCACCAGCCAGAGTCCGGGATCACCGCTTGCGGTCGTCGACAGCGCACCGGACGTGAACGAAAGATGCTGCGGTTGCTGGCGTTTACATGTGCTGCCGATCGGTTCGACCAGATCGGATGGCAGCAGGTTCTCACCGCGCAGCGGCAGACCACCGCTGAACGTGTCGACCATGGTCCGGGTGAAGCAGCCCGCGTAGGCGGGGCCGTCGCCGGAGGCCACCAGGAGTTCCATCCGTCCGGACGAGCGGGTGAGCATGTCGGTCCAACGGCGGGCCGCGCCCTGCACACCTTCCCCGCTCTCGCAGGCATCGATGAGCACGATCAGACCGTCGAGCTTGGATCCGTTGAGTCGTTCTCGAATGCCCTGCGTCAGGTGGAATGCGGTGCGCGAGTTGGGGAACACCGGCGGTGAGTCACGCGCGAGCAGGAAGAAGTCCTCACCGGCGGTTGCCACACCATGCCCGACGAAGCCGATCAACAGCGTCGCTTGCTGCTCCGAGGCGGTGGCGAAGGCATTGTTGACTGCCTCGGAAAACTCGTCCGCAGTTGGGTCGAGTACCGGCCCCTGCTGCGCTGTGGCAGGTTGCCAGCCACCCGCGGCGCTGAGATTCGCATACAGCTCGGTCGCCAGCTCGCCCGGAAAGCCGAGTCGGGGCAGTGCGGCACATTCGGACCCCACCACCAGCGCCAATCTACCGCCCATAGACGGAAAACATAGCCGAGTCGGAAGCAACCGTTGGCGGCTAGGGAACGCTGACGGACTGATCGCAACTATCGGGCGGATCGACCAGTCCACACTCGACCGGTGCGCGGGTCGGGCGGTAATCGGCCGGAACACCGCCGGATTGGATGATGCCGCGGTAGGCGTCGACCGCGTCCGTGGGGTGACGGGCCAGGGTGGGGTCGGTGCGGACGTCGACGGTGTAGAGGCCGAAACGTGGTGTGTAGCTGCCCCATTCGTAGTTATCGGTCAGGCTCCAGTAGTTGTAGCCGACGACGTTCATTCCGTCGGACTTGGCGCGCTGGAGCCAGTAGACGGTGTCGCGGAGGTGGTCGGAGCGGGTGTAGCCGTCGGCGCGCGGTTTACCGTCCTCGGTGGGCATGCCGTTCTCCACGACATACAGTGGGCGGTCGGGAAACAACTGCGCGTAATGGCGCAGCGCATAGTAGATGCCCTCGGTGTGAATCGGGAGTTCCCAGATCGCCGGACCTTCGTTCGAACCACCCTGTACCGCTTTGTTCGTTTCCGGCAGGGGCGCGAAATAGTAGTCGACGCCGATGAAATCGAGCTTATCGGCGATCCGGTCCACGAGCGGCTGGTTCACCTCGGTTTCGGCGCCCGCGACATAGCCGAGGTTGCTGGTGACCTGCGCATCCGGCATGTTCTGATGGATGGTGTCGTAGATCGCGTTGTGCGCCTGGGCGATTCGGTCCAGCATCGCCGGCGCTTCGTCCGGCGTGATGGCACCGATGCGCAGTTCGGTGCCGATGTAGGCGGCGGGCTCGTTGAAGGTGACCCACAGTGGGTTGCGAGAGGCATAGCGGTTCACCACCTTTCGCATACTGGCCAGCCAATCCTCGACCATGCCCGGATTGCGCCAGCCGCCGCGATCGGCGGCCCAGCCGGGATACACCCAGTGATCCAGGGTGAGCATCGGCCGCATACCGGCGGCGAGGATGCGCGCGATCACGTTGTCGTAGAAGCCGAATGCCGCCTCGTCCCAGGTGTCGGGTTGCGGCTGTATCCGCGCCCATTCGATGCCGATCCGATACACCCGGACCCCGAGATGTGCGGCCAGGTTGATGTCGGAGATGTAGCGCTTGTAGAAGTCGACCGAATTCTCGTAGTCGTCCCCGGCCTTTCCGGTTTCGATATAGCGGGTCCAATTGCTGTCCGGCGCACGGCCTTCGGATTGAAAGCCCGATGATGCGACGCCCCAGAGGAATTCCCGGCCGAACGGTGCGATGGTGGCCTGCGCGGTCGGCATGGCGAGGCTCGGCAGCAGTAGCGCGCTCGCGATGATCGCGAGCCCGACCAGGGCGCGGCGGCGCATCGGTGTTCGCATCGTGCTCCTGTCCCCATCCGGCACTGTTGGTCGTGCGTCGCCCGGCGGGCATTGCCCCGGTCGGTGATCCATCAGCGTAACTGTCTGATTGCTGAAATTCGGAAAGTCGGTCGGTGTGTCGTGGCTGCAGTCGAAAGACCTGGGAGTTTGCCCCTATTGCTATCTATTCGCGCCTTTAGCTCACCCGTCCACCGATGCGGCGGGTGAGATCGTCAGCGGTCGATCGCACCTGGGCGGCGAGACCGGACCAATCGGCAGCACAGGGGATCTGCTCGCAGTGGTGTCGCAGCGTCACGCTGATCGCCGCGATCGGTCGATGGTCGTGATCGAATGCCGGATAGGCGACCGAGGCGAATCCCGCGGTGACATGTCCGTCCTCGCTCGCCCAGCCGCGCCGACGCTCGGCGGCCAGGATGGTGCGCAGCGCCGCGAGGCTGGTCGGCCCGCGATCGGTGCGGCGTACGAAGGTCGCGGCCGACGGGAACAGTGCACGCACATGGGCGGCGGGCAGATGCGCCAGGATCGCCCGGCCCGATGCGGTCAGCTGTGCGGGCAGGCGGACGCCGACATCGGTCACCAGCGTTTCGGGACGCGCTGGGCGTTCTTTGATCAGATACAGCAGTTCATTGCCGTGCAGGACCCCGAGGTGCGCGTTGTGTCCGACCCGGCCGGCCAGCTCGCGCAGCAACGGTCCGGCCACCCGCTCCAGCGGATCGTGACGCAGATAGGCCGAGCCCAACTCGAAGGCGGCGATACCGAGGCCGTAGCGCCGTTCGGCGGGCAGCCGGGTGACGAAGCGGGCCTGCTCCAACTCCGCGAGCAGGTGATAGGTGGTGGAGCGGGGGATGCCGAGTTCGCGCGCGATGGTGGATGCGGAGATCGGTCCGGCCCGGGTCGACATCAGCTGCAGCACCGCCAAGCCGCGCCGCAGCGCCGGGATATCGCTGCTCGTTCCCATGCCACTTCCTCGGATTGTCTCGAATACCAGACAGAACCTGGCCCAGCCTCATTCTCCACCCGCCCTCGTGGCGGTGGAATGGGCCTATGCCGGATACCACGCAGTTACCGCCCGTGGAGCTGGACGGGCCGCTGACCGTCGAACGCATCGTCGCCGTTGCCCGCGACGGCGCGGAAGTTCGATTCAGCGAGGCCGCTGAGAAGCGGCTGACCTACGCGCGCCAGCATGTCGACGCGCTGGCGGCGGGCACGGTCCCGACCTACGGCGTCTCGACCGGCTTCGGTGCACTGGCCACCCGGCACATTCCGCCGCAGAGCCGGGCCGCGCTACAGCGGTCGCTGATCCGCTCGCATGCCGCGGGCGCGGGCGCGGCGGTCGAGACCGAGGTAGTGCGCGCCATGATGCTGCTGCGGCTGCGCACGTTGGCCACCGGACATACCGGTGTGCGACCGGAGACGGCGCTCACCTTGGCCGCGTTGATCAATGCGGGCATTACGCCGGTGGTGCACGAGTTCGGATCGCTCGGCTGCTCCGGCGATCTCGCGCCACTGGCCGCGGTCGCGTTGGCGCTGATGGGGGAGGGGGAGGTCACGGACTCGGCTGGCAATGTGGTTACTGCGGCAGAAGCCTTGCACGCCAAGAGAATCGAGCCGGTGACCCTCGCCGAGAAGGAAGGGCTCGCGCTCACCAACGGCACCGACGGCATGCTCGGCATGCTGGCGCTAGCGATCAATGACCTGCGCCAACTGCTCGACGTCGCCGATATCACCGCCGCGATGAGCGTGGAGGCGCTGCTCGGCACCGACCGGGTCTTCGCCGATGATCTACAGGCGCTGCGCCCGCATCCCGGCCAAGCTCGGTCGGCGCTGCGTATGGCGGCCGCGCTCGCGGGATCGGAAATCGTTGCCAGCCACCGAGGTCCGGACTGCAACCGGGTGCAGGACGCGTATTCATTGCGTTGCGCACCGCAGGTGCACGGCGCCGCCCGCGACACCCTCACGCACGCCGAACTGGTCGCCGAGCGCGAAATGGCCTCGGCGATCGACAATCCCGTCGTGCTCGCCGATGGCAGATTGGAATCCAACGGCAACTTCCACGGTGCTCCGGTGGCGTATGTGCTCGACTTCCTGGCCATTCCGGTCGCCGATGTCGCCAGCATGGCCGAGCGGCGCACCGACCGGATGCTGGATGTCGCACGCTCACACGGTCTGCCCGCCTTCCTCGCGGCCGATCCGGGTGTCGATTCCGGTCACATGATCGCGCAGTACACCCAGGCGGGAATCGTCAGCGAGCTCAAGCGCCTGGCGATGCCCGCCTCGGTGGATTCGATTCCGAGCAGCGCGATGCAGGAAGACCATGTGTCGATGGGCTGGTCGGCCGCACGCAAATTGCGCAGGGCCCTCGACGGTCTGACTACCGTGCTCGCCGTCGAATATCTCACGGCTGCGAGGGCATTGGACATGCGTTCCCCGCTGCGTCCGGGCCCGGCGACCGCGGCGGCTCTCGCCCTGCTTCGCACCCAGGTCGACGGCCCGGGACCGGACCGGCACCTCGCCCCGGAAATCGCCGCCGCTACGGAACTTATTCGTTCCGGCGAACTGCTGGCCGCGGTCACACCCCACCTCGACATCTCAGGAAAGTGAGCTCCCTTGCCGACACCCGAAGCAATCCGGTTCCCGCATAGCGAATCGGGCTCGCGCACATGGTCATACGAGGTCACCAGTAGATATGCGACACCGACCTGCGGGGCGGACGGGAAATTCGTTGATATGGAGGCAATCCGATGACACGGACAGTACGCGCGGCACGTGGCACGCAACTGACTGCCAAGAACTGGCAGACCGAGGGCGCACTCCGGATGCTGCAGAACAATCTCGATCCCGAGGTGGCGGAGCGCCCGCAGGACTTGGTCGTATACGGCGGCACCGGTAAGGCGGCGCGGAACTGGGCAAGTTTCGACGCGATCAGCCGCACGCTCACCACACTCGAGGCAGATGAGACCCTGCTGGTTCAGTCGGGTAAGCCCGTCGGCGTATTCCGGACGCACGAATGGGCGCCGCGGGTGTTGCTCGCCAATTCGAATCTGGTGGGGGACTGGGCGACCTGGCCCGAGTTCCGCAGACTGGAATCGCTCGGCCTCACCATGTACGGCCAGATGACCGCGGGTTCGTGGATCTACATCGGCACCCAGGGCATTCTGCAGGGCACCTACGAGACCTTCGCCGCCGTGGCAGATAAGCGTTTCGGCGGCACCCTCGCCGGAACCCTCACGCTCACAGCGGGATTGGGCGGCATGGGCGGGGCGCAGCCGCTGGCCGTCACCATGAACGGCGGTGTCGCCCTGGTCGTCGAATGTGATCCGGCACGTGCCGAGCGGCGGGTGCACGAGCGCTATCTCGACGAGATCGCCACCGATTTCGATGATGCGGTGCGCCGGGTCTCGAAAGCGCGTGCGGAGCGAAAGGCATTGTCGGTCGGTCTGATCGGCAATGCCTCCGAGGTGCTGCCGAGGCTGTTGGCGGCAGGAGTCGAGATCGATATCGTCACCGACCAGACCTCGGCGCACGACCCTCTCGCGTACCTGCCGCGCGGTGTCGCACTCGAAGACTGGGCCGATTACGCAGCGAAGAAGCCCGACGAATTCACCGATCGCTCCCGCGAATCCATGGCCGAACACGTCGATGCGATGCTCGGCTTTCTCGACCGCGGCGCCGAGGTCTTCGACTACGGCAATTCACTGCGCGGCGAGGCGAAACTCGGTGGCTGTGAACGGGCCTTCGACTTCCCGGGATTCGTGCCCGCCTACATCCGGCCGCTGTTCTGTGAGGGCAAGGGGCCGTTCCGCTGGGCCGCGCTCTCCGGTGATCCGGCGGATATCGCCACGACCGATCGCGCCATGCTGGAACTGTTCCCGGAGAACGAATCCCTGCGCCGCTGGATCACCATGGCCGGGGAACGCGTCGCCTACCAGGGACTTCCGGCCCGCATCTGCTGGCTCGGCTACGGTGAACGGCACCTCGCCGGACTCCGCTTCAACGAGATGGTCGCCAACGGCGAGTTGCAGGCTCCGGTGGTGATCGGCCGTGACCACCTCGACTCCGGCAGTGTCGCCTCGCCGTATCGCGAAACCGAGGCCATGGCCGATGGATCCGATGCCATTGCCGACTGGCCGCTGCTCAACGCACTGGTCAACACCGCTTCGGGCGCGAGCTGGGTATCGATCCACCACGGTGGTGGCGTCGGCATGGGGCGGTCCATCCACGCCGGACAGGTCTGTGTCGCCGACGGGACCGCGCTGGCCGGGCAGAAGATCGAGCGTGTGCTCACCAATGACCCCGGTATGGGTGTCATTCGGCATGTGGACGCCGGGTACGAACGGGCCGGCGCGGTCGCCGCGGCGCGTGGCGTGCGAATCCCCATGCAGGAGGACAAGTGACAGCGAACGGCCTGCTCGCCGAAATTGCCGATGTGGGCCGGGATACGCGGCGCGGCGGATACTCTCGACACGCCTTCGACCGTGCCGAACTGGAATTGCGGGACTGGTTCATCGAGCAGGCGGCCCGCCGCAGTCTGGATGTGACGACCGACCGCAACGGGAACATCTGGGCGTGGTGGGGGAGGCCCGGTTCCGGTGCGGTGGTCACTGGGAGTCATCTGGACTCGGTGCCCGGCGGCGGCGCGTTCGACGGCCCGCTCGGGGTGACGAGCGCCCTCGCTGCCGTGGATCTCCTGCGCGCCAAGGGCTTCACTCCCGCGAAGCCGCTTGCGCTATTGGTGTTCGCGGAGGAGGAGGGCGGACGCTTCGGTGTGCCGTGCCTGGGGTCCAGACTGCTCACCGGTGCCATCGACGCCGACCGCGCCCGCGGACTGCGGGACGCCGCCGGGATCACCTTCGCCGAGGCCGCGGCCAGCGCGGGGCAGGACCCGGATCGATTCGGCGCAGATCCCGAGGCGCTCGCCGGCATCGGCTGCTTCGTCGAATTGCATGTCGAACAGGGACGCGGGCTGATCGACCTGGACAGCGCGGTCGCCACCGGTAGCAGCATCATCGCGCACGGCCGCTACCGGTTCTCCTTCACCGGACAGGGCAATCACGCGGGCGCGACCCGCATGCCCGATCGCCACGATCCGATGCTGCCCGCGGCCGCTGTGATCGCGGCTGCCCGCCGGGTTGCCGCGGCTACCGACGATGCCAGGGCCACCGTAGGCAAGCTGATACCCACACCGGGCGGCACGAACGTCATCGCCTCGACGGTAGATCTGTGGCTGGATGCGCGCGTCGCCGGAGACGGACGCACCGCCGCATTGGTCGAGGATATCGCCGGGTTCGCACGCGAGGCCGCGGCCGCCGAGGGCTGCGAGGTCACCGTGACCGAGGAATCCTATTCGGACGATGTCATTTTCGACGAGACGCTGCGGGGCCGAATGGACGCGGTACTCGGCGATGTGCCCGCCCTGCCGACCGGCGCGGGGCACGACGCTGGCATTCTGGCGGCCCACGTGCCGTCCGGCATGCTCTATGTCCGCAATCCGACCGGTATCAGCCATGCGCCGCAGGAGTATTCGGAACCCGCGGACGTGGACTTCGGTGCCGAGAGCCTGGCTCGCGTGCTCGAGGACTTGGCGAAATGAGCGCGGACCACTGGGCGCGGGTTCAGATGTCGGATCGGCGTGACCGGAATCCGATGTGCGGGAGGTCGGCCGAATGAGCGTCTATTGGGCCGAATATGCTTGGCTGCCGGACGGATTGGCCGAACGGGTGACGATCGATGTCGCCGGATCGACGATCCGCTCGGTGGCCCGGGGAACCGAGCCGAATGGAAATGTGTTGCACGGCTTGACCGTTCCCGGCTTCGCGAATGCGCACTCACACGCTTTCCATCGCGCCTTGCGCGGGCGTACCCACCATGGCCGGGGCTCGTTCTGGACGTGGCGGGAACGAATGTACGCGGTCGCAGATCGACTGGATCCCGACTCCTACTACCGGCTCGCACGCGGGGTCTACGCGGAGATGGTGCTCGCCGGATATACCAGCGTCGGCGAATTCCACTATCTGCATCACGCGCCCGGCGGCGTGGCCTATACCGATCCGAATGCGATGAGCGCGGCCCTGGCCGCGGCGGCACAGGACGCCGGAATACGGCTCACCCTGCTCGATACCTGCTATCTCAGTGGCGGATTCGGTCAGCAGCCGGATGAACACCAGCGTCGCTTCAGTGACGGTGACGCGGCGGCCTGGGCCGAGCGTTCCGCCGCGTTCAAGCCGGAATCTGAGCTGGTGCGCACCGGTGTGGCCGCACATTCGGTGCGCGCGGTGCCCCCGCGAGCACTGGCCGTGGTCGCCCAACAGGCCGACGGCCGGCCGGTGCACGTCCACCTCTCCGAACAACCCGCCGAGAATCTTGATTGCCTTGCTGCACACGGGCTTACGCCGACCGCGCTGTTGGCGGACAACGGGTTGCTCGGGCCGGATACGGTGGCCGTGCATGCCACGCATATGAGCACTGCCGATATCCAGATGCTGGCCGACGCAAGGTCGCGGGCATGCTTCTGCCCGACCACCGAACGCGATCTCGGCGACGGCATCGGCCCCGCCCGCGAACTTCTCGACGCCGGAGTCCGGCTGTGCCTCGGCACCGACAGTCACGCGGTCGTCGACGGCTTCGAAGAGTGGCGTGCGCTGGAGTTGAACGAACGTCTCGCCTCCCACACCCGCGGACGATTCGATATCGCGGAGTTGTTCGGTGCGGCAACAGATCACGAATCGATCGGCTGGCCGGAAGTAGGTCGCCTCGAAGCGGGTGCGGCGGCCGATCTGGTCACCGTCGATCTCGGCTCGATCCGGACCGCGGGCGCCGAACCCGCGGCCGCATTGTTCGCCGCCTCGGCCGCCGATATCCGCGAGGTGCTGATCGCCGGTCGGCAGGTGGTCACCGAAGGTCGCCATATATCGGTGGAAAGTCCCGAAATTATTCTGCGAGAGGAGATTCGGGCTTTGTACGCACCGTGATCGCTCGCGGAAAAGAAAAGACAGAATCTCCACCGACAGAAAGGGTGCCGTGTCGACCCTCATCACTGGAATCGGCGAGCTGACCACCAACGCTCCGGACGGCCCGCTGCACGATGCCGCAGTGGTGCTGGAGGGTGCACGCTTCGCCTGGATCGGCCCGGCGAGGTCCGCACCCGCCGCCGATGATCAGATCGATATCGGCGGCCGCGCGGCGTTGCCCGGGTGGGTCGACAGCCACACCCACCTGGTCTTCGCCGGTGATCGCACCGCCGAATTCGAGGCCAGAATGGCCGGTCAGCCCTACCGTGCCGGTGGTATCGCAACGACGGTCGCCGCCACCAGAAGCGCCTCGGACGAACAGCTTTCGACCAACCTGCGCCGCCACGTCACCGAGGCCTACCGCCAGGGTACGACCTGCCTGGAGACCAAGACCGGATACGGCCTCAGCGTGCCCGACGAGGCACGCTCGGCCCGCATCGCCGCCGCCATCGCCGACGAGGTGACCTACCTCGGCGCACACCTGGTGCCGCCCGGTGCCGATGCCGAAACCTACGTGGACCTGGTCTGCGGCGATATGCTCGACGCGGTCGCACCGCATGTGCGCTGGGCCGACGTCTTCTGCGAGACAGGCGCTTTCGACGAGGATCAGTCCGATCGCGTACTGCGCGCCGCGGCTGCACGCGGACTCGGTCTGCGCGTCCACGGCAACCAGTTGGGCACCGGCCCCGGCGTACAACTGGCCGTCCGGCACGGCGCGGCCAGCGTGGATCACTGCACCTACCTCACCGACGCCGATGTCGAGGCCCTCGCCGCCTCGGACACCGTCGCCACTGTCCTACCCGCATGTGACCTGTCCACCCGCCAACCCCTCGCTCCCGCCCGCGCACTGCTCGACGCGGGTGCGACCGTCGCACTGGCCACCAATGCCAATCCGGGCAGTTCCTACACCACATCCATGGCCTATTGCGTCGCGACGGCCGTACTCCAGATGGGCCTCTCGATCGCCGAAGCGGTGTACGCGGCCACCGCAGCGGGCGCGAAAGCATTGCGCCGCAACGATGTCGGGGTCATCGAAGTCGGTGCCCGAGCCGATCTGCAGGTGCTCGACGCCCCCTCGGTCACCCATATCGCGTACCGTCCGGGCGTCCCACTGACGCTGGCCGTCTGGCGCTCGGGGCAACGCATACCGGCCGCCGAATGGTCCAGCGCCACAGGATGATCGAGTGTGGTGCTGTGCGGGCCTATGAGTTTTCGAGCGAGCGTAGCGCGGCATCCACGAGAGTCGTTGCGGCGCGGGCACATACCTCGACGGCCGCACCCGGCTCGAGGCCGCGCACATCGATCAGCACGATGAACGCCTCCCAACCCACCACGAGCGCGATACTGGACACGAGATCGTCGAACTGCCGCTGGGGCATGCGATCACGCAATGGTTCGAGCGCCCATTCGATCCAACGCACCCGACGATGCCCATGTCGTGGTGCATCCTCCGCGGGTGGGTCGACGGTGAGCTTCACCAGCCGCCGCCCCATCGGTAGCAGCTCGGTGATCTCCGCACCCATCGCGCGCACCAGTTCGGCGATGCGCACGCGCGGGTCCGCGGAATGGATATTCGTCAGCGCCTCATCGGTATTCGCGCTGAGCAGGCCGATGGTGGCGTCGAGCATCAACTGGTCGAGAGTGGGGAAATGCAGGTAGACGGTGCGTCTGGACACGTCCGCAGCGGCGGCGATGTCGTTGACCGAGGGTTCGATGCCGCGGTTCAGCAGTGTCATGGAGGCGTCGACGATGGCCTTGCGGGTGCGTCGGCGCTGGGCGACGCGGCCCGAAGTGAGCTGGGCGGTCTCCTCGACCTGGGTGGTCTCGCTGACCCGGGCACGGTGCTCGGTCATTCGCTGCGTGTCCTCCGAGTGACATCTTGACAGTGTTAGCTCGGCCAAAACTATACTAAGTTGCACTTATTGCACAGGAGTGCATTTAGTATCGGGAGGAACTAAATGGCTATCGGGGATCTTCTGTCTGCGCTGGAGCAGGTGTTATGAGTCGCCGGGCGGCCGAGTCGCCAGGTTGTGATACCCACGACATGGTGCTGGTGCACCGGGTGTTCCGACGCGAATTCCGTTTGCTGGCAGACATTGTCGAGGCGACCTCGCCCATGGACGCCGAACAGGTAGCGCGGGTGAGCGCACATGCGCGCGAGATGCTTGCCGCACTGCATCATCACCACAGCAATGAGGACGAGCTGGTTTGGCCGAAACTGCGTTGGGCGGAACTGGATTCGACGCTGGTCGATCTCATGCAGACCCAGCACGAAGAGGTCGATGCGCTCATGCGCCGCGTCGATTCCGAACTGTCCGAGTGGGAACATCAGGGCGGTGCGGAAACGGCGGATCTGCTGGTCGAGGGGCTACGCCGACTACATGAGGCGCTCACCGAACATCTTCGCCTGGAGGAAGATTCGGTACTGCCGATGGTGGCCGAGACCTTGACCGAGTCGGAGTGGGCCGAACTCGGCAAGCGCGGTTTGGCATCGTTTTCGAAGGGGCGGGCGCTGGTATTCCTCGGTCGTATCGCCGAGGAGGCCGATGAGCGCGAGTGGTCGGAATTCGCCGGGCATCTCCCGGCTCCCGTCCGGCTGCTGTATCGAGTATTCGGCCGTCGTGGCTATGCCAGGGAGACCGCACTGCTGCGCCGCGATCTGCGCTCGGTCGGAAAGGTTGTGAAATAAGGGAACTCAGCGCGCCGGGAAACGGATGATCCGATCATCACCGGCACGGACGTCACCGCGGCCGTCCGTATTGGAGGTGGTCAGCCACAGTGCGCCGTCGGGGGCTATCGTCACCGTGCGCAGGCGGCCCAGGTCGGGCAACTGGGTCTGTGGTGTGCCCAGCGTGCCGTCGTGCAGTGGAACCGTCCACAGTCGTTCGCCGCGCAGCGCCGCGACGTAGAGGGTGTCTCCGGAGATGGCAATACCGGACGGCGATGCCTCCGAAGGTCTCCAAATGACCTGGGGGTCGGTGAATCCCCGATCGGTGCCGCCTTTACCTTCGACGATCGGCCAGCCGTAGTTGCGGCCCGGCTCGATCAGATTGACCTCGTCGAAGGCGTTCTGGCCGAACTCCGCGGCGAAGAATCTGCCTGCCCGATCCCAAGCCAGACCTTGCACATTGCGGTGTCCCAGGCTGTAAACCGGCGAACCGGACGTTGGATTGCCCGGTGCCGGAGCGCCATCGGGTGTCAGCCGCAGGATCTTGCCGTTGGGGCTCGCCGGATCCTGAGATCTGGCGCCCTGCCCCGCATCGCCGGTTCCGACATACAACATGCCGTCGGGTCCGAACGCGATCCGGCCGCCATTGTGGTTGCCGGCCTTGGCGATACCGGCGAAGATGACCTCCGGTTGCCCGTCGAGCCGGAACCGCACGATCCGATTGTCGTCGGCAGCGGTGAAATACGCATAGACATACCGTGTTTCGGCATAGTCCGCCGCCACCGCGAGCCCGAGCAGACCGCCCTCGCCGCGCGCCACCACACCCGGAACCTCGTACACCTGCTCGGGCTCGCGTCCAGGCACCACCCGCAGAATTCGGCCGGTATCTCGCTCTGCGACCAAGGCGCCACCATCAGGCAGAAAGGCCAGGCCCCACGGCACATCGATACCGTGCACGACTTCCTCCCCCGCAGCCAGATCCGGCACCCCCGATGACGTGCTGGGCGCGGTGCTCGTGACAATGCCCGGCCCGGCGCCGGAATCGTTGCCGCATCCGGCCACCGCGCCGATCATCAGCACGGCGATCGCGAGCCCGATGAATCTCCGCATGCATATCCCTCCGACTGATCATTCGGCGGTGCTGTCTCGATCGTGCCCGCTTACCTGCCGGTCCGCCATCCGCCGCACCGTCAGCGGCTACTGTCGAGGGCGGGATCCACCATGGGAGGGAAGGTCGATGCAGATCGCCATCGTCGTCTATCCGGGTATGACCGCGCTCGATGTGATCGGGCCGTACGAGGTGCTGCGGATGCTGCCGGGTGCGCGGCTGCGCTTCGTCTGGCACGAGCCGGGGCCGATCACCACCGACAGCGGTGTGCTGCTGCTCGGCGCGACGCACTCCCTCGATGAGACGCCTTCTCCCGATATCGTGCTCATCGGCGGCTCTGGTCCCGCGACCGCGGCCACGGCGGCCGACGAAAAGCTGCTCGCCTGGCTGCGTCAGGTGCACGAGACCTCGACCTGGACCACCTCGGTGTGCACCGGATCGGTGATCCTCGCCGCCGCCGGGATTCTGCAGGGCAAGCCCGCGACATCGCATTGGGCCGGTTTGCCGATGTTGAAGGCGCTCGGCGCCGAACCACGCGCCGAGGAACGAATCGTGCGCGACGGCAAGATCGTCACCGCCGCGGGCGTATCCGCTGGAATCGACCTCGGGCTGTGGCTGGCCGGTGAGATCGCGGGCAAGGACCAAGCCGAGGCAATCCAGCTGATGATCGAGTACGATCCGCAGCCGCCCTTCGACAGCGGCCATATGAGCAAGGCGAGTTCGGCGACGCGGCGCAAGGTGATCGGCCTGGTAGGTCGGGAGGGTGTCGATCTGCTCACTGCTGATCCGCGTGCCGTTGTGCGGGAGGCGAGCGCCATCGCGAAGCTGTCCTGGGCAGCGACCATCGAGCGAGCCCGCGCGCGTCGACGGTTCGGAAAGCGTTAGTTGCTGCCCGCGATCAGCACGGCGACCAGGGCGATCGCTCCGGGCAGCGCTTGGACGAACAGGATCCGACGGTTCGCGGTCGCCGCACCGTAGATCCCGGCGACGACAACGCATGCGGTGAAGAAGATCATCGCGGCGAATCCGACCGGGTCCGAGGCGATGATGCCCCAGATCAGACCGGCCGCCAGGAAGCCGTTGTAGAGGCCCTGGTTGGCGGCCAGAACCTTGGTCTGCTCGGCGAATTCGGCGGTGCTGCCGAAGGACGCGCGCACCCGCGGCGTGGTCCACAGGAACATCTCCATGACCAGGATGTAGATGTGCAGCAACGCCACCAGGCCGACCAGCACCTCGGCTACTACGCGCATTCGATGATCCCTTCACACAGATACGGCTCGTTGTCGAACCGGTGATCGTCCACAGAATGGACGATCGGCGCCGAGTGCGTCGGAAGGCGCGCCCGACGAAGTTCGCGCGTCAATTCTTGTGCAGAGTGCCGGTGACATCGCCGAGCACACCGCTGAAACCGCCGCTGAAGCTGTAGGTGACCGAACCGTCCGGCTGCAGGATGACCTTCGAGGTCGACCCTTCGTCCATACACCCGCTCGCACCACCGCTGAGCCGTGCCACAAAGGTGAGCTGGGTGTCGGTGGCATTGGTCAGACGTTCGGCGCGTTCGCACCGGCTGCGTGATGCCTGGCCGGTATTGGCCGAGGCGGCGACCTCCTCGCCGACTTTCCCGTCGTGAATGGTCAACTCGATATCGAAGGTGGCGAGCGCATCCCTTGCCGTGCCGGTCCACTTGCCGACGAACGCTTCGGGTACCGCCGAATCCGTGGCCGCTGCCGAAGTGCTCGTCGCGGAGGTCTGCGTCGTCGCGGTGGTCGTGGGAGCGGCGGAGGTGAGCACCGCCGAAGTGCTCACCGTCGCCGCGGAATCGGAGGACTTGTCGGTCAGTTGCGTGCCGATGAGGAATGCGCCGCCCGCGACGATGAGACCGACCACCACGGCCGCGACGGCCCATGCGGTCCGACGTGAACGACTTTTCGGCGCGGGCTGCGGGTAGTAGTAGGCGGGTTGCGGCCCCGACTGGTCATGGGCCGGCGGATACGGCGCGTACAGACGGCTCGAATTGGCTTGTGGCCCAGGAGGTCCGGATTGCCATGCGGTATTTCCGGATTGCCAAGCCACCGTATCGGCCGCAGGCCGGGACAGCGCGTGGGGCGGTGAGTGCGGCCCCGAATTCGATTGCGGCAGCGGCCGCGAAATCGTCGCCGCCGACCGTGCCGGATCCGGTCCGACCGCCTCGACCGGCCCGGATTCCAGATCGAGCAGCGCAACCGCCCGCCTGCTCACCTCTTCGAGCACCGGCGCGGGCAGCCAGCCGCCGCGTTCCGGAACCCCGAGTTCGGCAAGCTGATCGAGCAACTGCTGCGGCGTCGGGCGCGCCGCCACATCCTTGTTCAGGCACGCCGCGATGAGCGGCCGCAGCCGGTCCGGCACCGACGTGAGCCGCGGCTCCTCGTACACCACCCGATACAGCATCTGCACGGTCTCACCGGCGCCGAACGGGCCCTGACCGGTCGCCGCGTAGACGAGCACGCCGCCGAGCGCGAATACATCACCTTCGGGTCCCATGGTCGGTCCGACCACCTGCTCCGGACACATGAATCCCGGTGAGCCGATGACATTTCCGGTGGTCGTCAGTGCGCTGTCCTCGGCGGCGCGCGCGATGCCGAAGTCGATCACCTTCGGACCGTCCACGGCCAGCAGCACATTGGACGGTTTCAGATCGCGATGCACGATCCCGGCACCGTGCACCGCGATCAATGCCTCGGCGAGACCGTGCGCGAGCACCAGCAGCGTGTTCTCGCTGAACGTGCCGAACTGCTCGACCGCATCGGTCAACGAGAACCCGGCCACATAGCCGGTTGCCAGCCACGGCGGCGTCGAATCCACATCCGCGTCGAGTACCGGCGCGGTGAACTTCCCGCCGACCCGCCGCGCCGCGGTGACCTCGCGCCGGAACCGCTCGCGGAACTCGTTGCCGATCAGATCCGGCCGGATCACCTTCACCGCGACGGTGCGGCCACCCGCGCTGCGCCCGAGGTACACCCGGCCCATACCGCCCGCACCGAGCAGGCCGAGTAGCCGGTAGTCCCCGATCCGCATGGGATCGTCTGTGCCGAGCGGTCGCATCGCGAACTGGGGTCCTCTCACCTGACGTCGAACACGCAAAGGCTACCCAGGCCGCGCTCGGTTGCCCTAGCCGGTAGCGGCCGGAATCGGTGTGGGAGCCGCGCGGCGCAGCTGCCGCGCCAACAAGTATGCGGCGATGGCGGCGGGAACATTCATCAGTACCCCGTAGACCGCGGGCGGCACCGCCATCTGCGAATTGTGCAGCACACTGGAGGCGACCGCGATCGCCAACGCGCCGTTGTGGATGCCGATCTCCATCGCCGAGGCGATCGCCTGATCGGTCTCCACCCGGAACAAGCGCGGCACGGTGTACCCGATGACGAAGCTCAGCGTCGACAACACCAGGCTGAGGGTGGCGAGCTTGCCGATGTTCTCGGTCAATGTGTCGAACTCGCGCCCCACCGCCGCCACCACGACCAGCAGCAGCACCACCGCCGAGACGATCTTGACGTTCTTGCGCATCCGCTCGGCCCAGTCGGTGAACCGGCGATGCACCCACATCCCCACCGCGACCGGGACCAGCACGATCGCGAACACCTGGGCGAACTTATCCGGCCGCAACCCGATCGCGGCGTCATCGTCCATGAACAGCGTGAACGACAGCGTCACCACCAGCGGCAGGGTGAAGACGGCGAGAATCGAATTGATCGCGGTCAGCGTGATATTCAGGGCCACATTGCCACCGGCGATATGGCTGAACAGATTCGCCGACGGCCCGCCCGGCGAGGCCACGAGCAACATCACCCCGACGGCCAGCGCACCCTCGAGCCGGAACAGATAGACCAGACCCAGGCAGATCGCGGGCAGCACGATCATCTGGCACACCAGCGCGACCACCGCCGCCTTGGGATACCGCAGCACTCTGGCGAAATCGTCGACGGTCAAGGTCAACCCGAGCCCGAACATCACCAGCGCCAGGGCCAGCGGTAGGAACACGGCGAAAATCGTTGAACCCATTCAGATCTCCTCATCAGGACTCGGACGGATATCGACGTTATCGACTCACTGTCCGGGCAGCGACCCCACCGGTGGGAGCCCGGCCGTGGCTACCGCCGGATTCGACGATGCGATGATGGTGTACGGAGCGCGATCGAGACACTCGTCCGACTTGAAGGGGCCTTCGCTCTATGCAGACCTATCGGCTCGTATTGCTCACCCTCGGTATCGGACTCACCTGTGTGACCGCGTGCGGCTCGGGCGACAACGGCGGCCGGATAACCGATTACGGCCCGACCCCTTCGGTGGTGACCACGTCGAGTGCCGCACCGACGGCGAAATGCGGAGTTGATCTGAACGCACCGGTGATCGGTTCCGCCATCGCGACGTTGCCCGTCGATCCGCTTACCAAGGTGCCGTGGTCCACCGATCCGGCCGGATTCGAGGGCACCTTCGATCCGTGCGTCACACTGTCGGCCGTGATCATTGCGGTCGAGGGCGCGACCGGCAGTTCACCGAATCATGTGCTGCTGTTCCACAAGGGCGAGTTCGTCGGAACGGCGACGCACGAGAGTCTCGGGTTCACGTCACTGGATCCCGGGCGCACGACCGATGACACCGTCGGCGTGACCTACAAGACGCCCGGCAGTTGTAATGCCTGCCCGGACGGCACGCTGACGCCGGTCCAATTCCATTGGGATGGAAAGCAAGTACGGACGATCGGGACGCCACCGAAATAACCGCGGGCTCATCGCATTATGCGATCCAGGGCCGCGTGCAACTCGGCGGCCGGATCGCTCGGCAGGCTCGGCATACGCCAGGCAATGATCTGATCGGGGCGCACGAGGAGTGCGCCGGTAGCGGAGAGGCCGACGGTGTCGGGCCAATCCTGGTCCAGCTCATGGACTTCCAGCGGTAGCTGGGACTTCCAGGCGGTACCTGCTGGGCCGACCAAGACAGCGCAGGAGGTTCCGATGAGGTCGAGCGTCGAGCGACCGTCGGTCAGCCAACGATGAGGCAGCCGGGTGCCGGGTTGGCCGGTGAGGTCGAGATGCGCCATGGTGTGCGTGCTGCCGTCGTCGATGAGCGCCCCCGTGCGGTAGCGGTTGCCCAGGATCAGGGCGATCGGATCGGCGAGTGGTGTGGCGTCGGTGGCTTCGCGATTCATGGTGCGCAGGTCGGCGGTTCGGATGCTCGACTGGTCTGCGATGTACCAGCCGACCGGGCGGCGTTCGGTGTGGTAGGTGTCCAGCAACGCCGGATCGGCCTCGTCGCGCAGGACGGCCGCCAACTTCCAGGCGAGGTTGTGCACGTCCTCGATACCGGTATTCGCGCCCGCGGCGGCGAAGGGCGGCATAACATGAGCGGCGTCACCAGCCAGGAAGACGCGTCCCGCGCGGTATTGCTCGGCGACGAACATCCCCGGCTCCCAAGGCAATACGCTGAGCAGCTCGATCGGCATATCGGGAACACCGATGGCCGTTCGCAATACGCTCGGCCATTTATCCGGGGAACGGTCGACTCCCTCGGTGGTGGTGAATATCCAGCGCTGTGAGCCGTCGATCGAGGCGAAAGCTCCTGGCACATCGGCATTCTCGATCTGGCAGAGGTTGAATTCGCGGCCGCGCACCCGCTCGGTGAGATCGGCGCGGAAGTAGACATTGACGGCTCGGCCGAGCGTGCCACGACCATCGCGCGGAATACCGAGCCGCTCGCGGATCGGACTCGACGCACCGTCGGCGGCAATCAGATAGTCCGCGCGCAACCGCTCGACCGTGCCGTCGTCGGCGCGAATCGTGGCGGTGATGCCCTCGGGCTCGTCGGCGAAGTCGGTCAGCTCGACGCCGAACCGCACATCGCAGCCGCGAGCCACGGCGATGCGCCGCAGCACCGGCTCCAGCAGATCCTGGGCACACAGGCAGGCGGCGGCCGGGGTGATGGTCGACCAGTCCGGCACCCCGCCGGGCAGCGTGAAGGGGATCCGTTCGGCCCGCGCGAGTGTCGGACCGGCCGCGAAGTGCTGGTATGCCGCGAGGTCGCGGGCCGCGTCCAGAACCTCCTGGGCAATGTCGAGCTGGCCGAACAGTTCCATGGTCCGGATATTGATGCGCCGGGCCTTGGGCTGCGGTGAAGTGGTCGGCCTGCGTTCGACCAGCACCGTTGCCACGCCCTGCCGGCGCAGGAACAGTGCGGCCGACAGTCCGACCAGTCCGCCGCCGACGATGAGAACGCAAGGTGCGTGTACGTTGTACATCATGTGTACGTTGTACACGAATGGTTGAATGCCCGGCAAGGAGGTGGCAGTGAGCGAGCTCAGCGAGCGAACCATCAACACAGCCGAGCACTCGCTCGTGCCGGAACCGAGCGCTAGCGAGGTGGAGGCATGAGCGAGCGCCGGCGAGGTGGAGGCATGGGCGAGGAATCGTCGCCGCCCGGACCGTTGATCTGGTCGCTACCCGAACCGCCGGGCCGACCGACTACGACGTTGAGCCGGGCGAGCATCCTGCGGGCGGCCTTGACCGTGGCAGATGCCGAGGGTGCGCGGGCACTGACCATGCGGCGGATCGCCACGGCGGTCGGTGCGTCCACGCCGATGTCACTGTATCGCTATGTCGGGAGCAAGGATGGTCTCGTCGACTTGATGATCGACGCCGTCTACGGCGAGATTCCGCTACCCGCAACACCTTCGGGCCATTGGCGCACCGCTCTCGAAGAGCTTTCGCTGACCACCTGGTCGGTGATCCAGCGCCACCTCTGGTTCGGTGAACTCGTGCACACGCGACCGCCGCTCGGGCCGAATGCGCTGTGCTACTTCGACTTCCGTTTCGCCCTCTTGGAACCCCTCGATATCGCCGCCGACGATATGACGCTGATCACCGCCGCCGTCGACGGCCATCTCATCGGCGCCGCACTGCAACTCGCCGAGGAGAACCGCATGCGGGCCCGCTCCGGACTGCATACCGACGACGAGCTGGCCGCCGCCGCGCAACCGATGCTGGCGCCGATGCTCGCCGATGGTCGCTATCCGGCCTTCGCTCGCTGGCTGGCCGCGCGTACCACCACTGGCGGCGTAGACCCCGTCGAGTGGACGCTGACCAGCCTGCTCGACGGCATCACCGATCGCCTCGGCCTACCGAAGTAGCCGCTGGCTCGGTTCGCGGCATCGAGCGGGATATAGCGCACGAGGATGTCGTCGGAGTCGTCGAAGGTTCGGGTTTCCACCCGCCGCAGGGCCGGAGGGTCGCCGATGAAGATCGGGGTGCCCGTGCCGAGCCTGGTCGCGCCGATCCCTGGTGGCTTGTGCCCGTAGGTCGGTCGACGTAGATCAGTCACGGTTCGATAACGCCTCGGTGCGGGTCCAGCGAGTCTGCGGGGGAATCCGACGAACCGAATGGACCGTACCTAGCGGGATATTCGCCGATGGATTGCTATGGAGTCGTCGCGCGTCGATCGGGCGATCCTGTCTGCATGCTGCGTACCAGTCGAGAGGGGATCGGGAGTTTGTCGGGGCATGGAGTGGCACCTGCGCTTATGCGTTCGTTTCGACTGGCGACCGTTGTCGCGGCCGTGGTGGCACTGGCTTCGAGTGGCGGCGGCTCCGCGACTGCCGAGCAAAGCATCGACAGCGCCCTCGGCGAGCGGTGGACCGCTATGCACGACGGTCCGCAGGAGTATGCCGATGTCCATATCGACTGGGATGTCCCGATTCGCATGAGCGACGGTGTCGTACTCAAGGCCAATGTGTATCGGCCCGTCGATGCGGCGAAGACAGTGGTGGGCAAGCCGTTGCCGACAATCGTGAACCTCACGCCGTACACCAAACTCATGGGCAATCTGATCGATTCGGCATTGGCCGCGCCCGGACTGCGGCCCTTCACCATGGATATGGTCCGGCGCGTCAATCTGTCCGGCACGCCGATCAGCGGATTCGGCGAGCTGATGCACGCACTCGACGGCGGCATGATCCAAACCGTGCTCGGCATCGACCGGAATCTCATCCGCAGCGGGTACACGTTGGTGGTCGCGGACGTCCGCGGCACCGGCTTCTCCCAGGGCACCTGGAACACCCTCGGTAAGCGGGAACAATTGGATACCCGTGAGGTGATCGATTGGGCGGCGAAGCAGCCGTGGTCCAACGGCACTGTCGGTATGAGCGGCGGCTCCTATGCGGGCATCAATCAGCTTCGCGCGGCCGAAAACGCCCCTGCCGCACTGAAAGCCATCTTCCCGGTGGAGGCGGGTAGCGATCTGATGCGTGATGTCGTCGCGCCGGGCGGCGGTGTCGGCACGACCTTCCTGCCGCTGTGGTTGAACAATGTGAACCAGGCGAAGTTGATTCCCGACGTGCAGTCGATGCTCAACGGCACCTTCGACTGGAAATGGCTCCAGTCCAGGTTGGCCGATCCGGCAACCAATTCCGATCTGCTGGCCCAGGCGCTGCTCACCCCGTCGCTGGACCGGGTGCCGACGACGTTGGCTGCCGCGCTCGACGACGACAGTGAATTCCGCCAGGGGATTCTCGGGCATCCCGACCGAATTACGGTGCCCACCTTCATGTACGGCGGCTGGCATGACATCTTCGCCAATAGCGCGGCCAAACTCTACAACGTGATCCCACTGCCACAGGCGAAGAAGCAGTTGCTGATCGGCGATACCTATCATGCGAATCCGGGTGCCGGTACGGGTGCGGCCGGCGCGCCGCCGCGGCTGGATGTGCTGCAGCGGGTGTGGTTCGACAAGTGGCTCAAGGGCATCGATAACGGCATCGGCGACTTCGGGCCGATCACGCTGTGGGAGCAGGGCTCGGGCTGGAAGACCTTGGGGCAGTTCCCGGAAACCGGTGTCACGCATCGTCGTGTCTATCTGTCCTCGGTGTCGAGCGATACCGCCGACCATGCGGCGCACGACGGATCACTGTCCTCGACGAAGCCCAAGGAGCGCATCGCCCTGCAGGTGGTGCCTGGGTTGACCATGGTGTGCTCGCGCGATGCCGCTCAGGGCTCCGCCGGTCTCGCCGCGCCATTCGATATCTGCGCCAAGGATTCTCGCGTCGCCGAGGGCAACGGGCTGACCTTCACCAGTGCGGAGATGAGTGAGCCGACGGTGATATCCGGGCCGATCAATGTGCACCTCAATGCGGTTCACGATGCGACGGACGGGTATTGGGACGTCACCGTCAACGATGTCGCACCCGATGGCACGTCGACCGTGTTGACCACCGGCCAGCTCACCGCGTCGCTGCGTGCGGTGGACGAGGCGAGGAGCATGCGCTCGGCGAGTGGCGATTACACCGCGCCGTACAACCCGATCACCCTGGAGAGCCTGCTGCCCGTCGTGCCGGGCAAGCCGATGACACTGGATATCGCGGTCATCCCGACGCAGGCCGTCTTGTTGCCCGGCCACCGGCTGCGGGTGGCTGTGTTCGCCGGAAACGTGCCGAAGGCATTGGCTTTTCGGCCGATGCTCAACGCCACCGAACTCAAGCCGCAGTACCTGCAGCTCGATCCGGATGCGCCCAGCTTCGTCAACCTGCCTACGAACCGGCCCATCGCCTGAAATGTGGCGAAAACCTTGACGCAGCCGGGGTGCGCAAGTTATTCTATAAATGGGAAGCAATTCAGCGTGGGTTTGACGTGGCCCAAAAACCTTGATTCCTATTCTGATTTCGCACTCGACATTCAGCGAGTGCGAGTGTAATTTTGGACGTTGCGCTGGTTGCCTCCTGTCCACCTCACGAACCAATCGTTGTAAACATCATCCGCTGTGGTGATGTTTCCTTCGTGGTGCGCGAGTTTCGTTCGGGTGCGCTGCCGGGGCGGAATTCGTCAGTAAGACAAGCGATGTTCACGCATTGCGTGAGGGGAAGGACGCACCTTGTCAGAATCGAGCCGGACGGTCGGTGCACCGAAGCGGATTTCCTTCGCCAGGATCCGGGAGCCACTGGAGGTCCCCGGCCTGCTCGACGTGCAGATCGATTCGTTTGCCTGGTTGATCGGCGGCCCGGAATGGGAAGCCCGCGCCGCCGAGCTCGGCGTGGGTAATTCGGTGGGAGGGCTGCAGGAGGTGCTCGAGGAGCTTTCGCCGATCGAGGACTTCTCCGGGTCGATGTCCCTTTCTTTCTCGGATCCTCGTTTCGAGGAGGTCAAGGCCTCCATCGACGAGTGCAAAGACAAGGACATGACCTACGCGGCGCCGTTGTTCGTGACCGCCGAGTTCATCAACAACAACACCGGTGAGATCAAGAGCCAGACGGTCTTCATGGGTGATTTCCCGATGATGACCGATAAGGGCACGTTCATCATCAACGGCACCGAGCGCGTCGTCGTATCGCAGCTGGTGCGTTCGCCGGGTGTGTATTTCGATCACAGCGTCGACAAGACCACGGAGAAGGATCTGCACGGGGTGCGGGTGATTCCGTCGCGTGGTGCTTGGCTGGAGTTCGATATCGATAAGCGCGACACCGTCGGTGTGCGCATCGACCGCAAGCGCCGCCAACCCGTAACGGTCTTCCTCAAGGCGCTCGGCTGGAGTTCCGAGCAGATCACGCAGCGCTTCGGTTTCTCCGAGGTCATGATGTCGACCCTGGAGAAGGACCACACGGTTGGCACCGACGATGCCTTGCTCGATATCTACCGCAAGCTGCGTCCGGGCGAGCCGCCGACGAAGGAGTCCGCGCAAGCGCTCCTGGAGAACCTGTTCTTCAAGGACAAGCGCTACGACCTGGCGCGCGTGGGTCGCTACAAAATGAACAAGAAGCTCGGCATCAGCACCACCACGGACCAGACGCTGAGCGAAGAGGATCTCATCGCGATCATCGAGTACCTCGTCCGGTTGCACGCGGGCGAAAAGACCATGACGGCGCCCGGTGGCGTCGAGGTTCCGGTCGACGTCGATGACATCGACCATTTCGGTAACCGTCGCCTGCGCAGGGTCGGCGAGTTGATCCAGAACCAGATCCGGGTCGGCATGTCGCGGATGGAGCGGGTGGTCCGCGAGCGGATGACCACCCAGGACGTCGAGGCCATCACCCCGCAGACGCTGATCAATATCCGTCCGGTCACCGCATCGATCAGGGAGTTCTTCGGAACTTCGCAGCTGTCGGTGTTCATGGACCAGAACAACCCGCTGTCGGGTCTGACCAATAAGCGTCGGCTCTCGGCGCTGGGCCCGGGTGGTCTGTCCCGTGAACGCGCCAGCCTCGAACTGCGCGATGTGCACCACAGTCACTACGGCCGGATGTGCCCGATCGAGACCCCGGAAGGTCCGAATATCGGCCTGATCGGCTACATGTCGGTGTACGCGCGGGTCAATCCGTTCGGCTTCATCGAGACGCCGTACCGCAAGGTGGTCGATGGCAGGGTGACCGATGAGGTCGAGTACCTCACCGCCGACGAAGAGGAACGGTATGTGCGTGCGCAGGCCAATTCGCTGATCGACGCGGACGGATACCTGGTGGAGGACAAGATCCTGGCCCGGCGCCTCGGTGAGGAGGTCGGATCGGTTCCGGCCGATGAGGTCGACTACATGGATGTCTCACCGCGCCAGATGGTTTCGGTCGCGACCGCGATGATTCCGTTCCTCGAACACGACGACGCCAACCGCGCCCTCATGGGTGCGAACATGCAGCGTCAGGCCGTGCCACTGATCCGCTCCGAGTCACCGATTGTCGGCACCGGTATGGAGTTTCGTGCCGCCCTCGATTCCGGCGATGTGGTCGTCAATGTGAAAGCCGGTGTGGTCGAGGAGGTTTCGGGCGACTTCATTACCGTCATGGCCGACGACGGCACACGCAAGAGCTACCGGTTACGCAAGTTCGCCCGCTCGAACCAAGGCAATTGCGTCAATCAACGCCCGATCGTGGATGAGGGTCAGCGGGTCGAGTCCGGCCAAGTTCTCGCCGATGGTCCCTGCACCGAGAACGGTGAGATGGCGCTCGGCAAGAACCTGCTCGTGGCGATCATGCCGTGGGAGGGCCACAACTACGAGGACGCGATCATCCTGTCGCAGCGCATCGTCGAACAGGATGTGCTCACCTCGATCCACATCGAGGAGCACGAAGTCGATGCTCGTGATACGAAACTCGGTGCCGAGGAGATCACCCGCGATATCCCGAACGTCTCCGACGAGGTGCTCGCCGATCTCGACGAGCGCGGCATCATCCGCGTCGGTGCGGAGGTGCGACACGGCGACATCCTGGTCGGCAAGGTCACTCCCAAGGGTGAGACCGAGCTGACGCCGGAGGAACGATTGCTGCGCGCGATCTTCGGTGAGAAGGCGCGCGAAGTGCGCGACACCTCGATGAAGGTGCCGCACGGTCAGTCCGGCAAAGTTATCGGTATTCGGGTGTTTTCGCGCGAAGACGACGATGATCTGCCGCCCGGTGTCAATGAACTCGTGCGCGTCTATGTGGCGCAGCAGCGCAAGATCCAGGACGGCGACAAGCTCGCCGGTCGCCACGGCAACAAGGGTGTCATCGGCAAGATCCTCCCCACCGAGGACATGCCGTTCCTGCCCGATGGCACTCCGGTGGACATCATCCTGAACAGTCACGGTGTGCCGCGTCGTATGAATATCGGCCAGATCTTGGAGACCCATCTCGGTTGGATCGGCAAGGCGGGCTGGGAGATTCAGGGCACACCCGACTGGGCGATTTCGCTGCCCGAGGAGATGCGGGCCGCGCCTGCCGACAGCAATCTCGCCACCCCGGTCTTCGATGGCGCACGGGAGGAAGAGCTCAGCGGGCTGCTCGGCTGCACATTGCCCAACCGCGACGGCGAGGTGATGGTCGGTGCGGATGGTAAAGCGACTTTGTTCGACGGACGCTCCGGTGAACCGTTCCCGTACCCGGTCGCGGTCGGCTACATGTACATCCTGAAGCTGCACCACCTGGTCGACGACAAGATCCACGCCCGTTCGACCGGTCCGTACTCGATGATCACCCAGCAGCCGCTCGGTGGTAAGGCGCAGTTCGGTGGTCAGCGCTTCGGTGAGATGGAGTGCTGGGCCATGCAGGCCTACGGCGCCGCTTACACGCTGCAA
>NZ_BAGN01000099.1 GCF_000308835.1 Nocardia vinacea NBRC 16497
TTGGCATGTGGCACGTTCGGACTCTTCTCAGCTGTAGAGCGCGACGAAACGCTCCAACGAGCGCTCGATATCGCCCTTCAGCGCCCGCGCGACACCGGAACCGATCGGACCGAACAGGGGCGCGCCGCCCAGATCGATATCGACGGTGACCTCCGAGCCCGCACCCTTCGCGGCGACGAGCAGTTCGAGCTTGAATTTGGTACCGCCCTTGCCCGTGCCGCTCAAGGCGAGCCGCCGCGGCGGTTCAGCGGCCTTGACCGTCCAGGTGACTCGGTTGCGCAGTCCCTTGACCGATGCGACACCGACCAGTTGGGTGCCGACGGTCAGTTCGGCGGGCACCTCGTTGCGCCACGCCTCGTGCATGAGGAGCCATTTGTCGAGTTCGGTGAGGTTGGAGGTATGCGACCAGGCCTCCTGCGGGGGAATCGGCACGTCGACGGACACCTTCAGCTTTGCCATTCGCGCATAGTATCCGGTACCCGCGGTTCGCTATTTGTGGCATTCGGTCGTACCGATCGGGCGGTACCCGAAATGCAATGGGGGCGCTGGCGGTTCGAGGAATCGGAATGTGGTCCTCGGATCGAGAGAGACTTCCCCGCGATGCTGCTACTGTGGGCGGGTCGTCGGGTGCCGAGCTACTGATCGGCTCGATCCGCGCGGTCGGTGATTCTTCGAATCGCTTGCCGTGCGGGCACTCTGGGGTTGGTGCCGGTGTCGATGTGGCCGCATTCGACGAATGTTGATCCTGGTCGGCGTCGCGAGGAAGGCAAGACAACGCGCAGTGACACCGGCTGTCGCAACGACGAGAGAGCTGATGAATCAAGATATCGCCGTGGTGCTTTCATGGATCCTCGCCCCCGCTCTCATTATTGCCGTGGCGGCGGCGTTGTATGTAGCGCAATACGCGAAACAACAGAAGATCCGCGCCGACGCCCTCAATAGAGCGAATCGGGCGCAGGAGGAAACCCTCGAGCACTTCGCCGGGCAGACACTGCCGGCGATGACCGAGGCGGTGCGCCGCTTCGAGGCACCGGTTTCGGCCATCGAGGTGCCGACGGGGCAGGAGACCTCCCGGTTCACCCAGTGCCTGCAATGGATTTCCGAGCGGTACGCCGACGACCTGCGCATGGTGCAGTCGGAGGCGCACGAGCAGGCCGTGCGTGAAGCCGAGGAAAAGGCACAGCAGGCTATCAAGGCGACCGAGGAGGGCACTCGCGCCGAGATCGAATCCGCTTCGCGGGCCGCGACCAGTGCGGCGGTGCGTTCCTTCGGCACCTCCGTGGTCAGCCTCGGCGCGGATGTCAGTCAGGTGGTGAGCTCCGCGCTGCGCGAGCACCGCGACGACGAGGTCTACGCCACCCTCACCCGCATCGACCACACCGTGCAGCAGATGCTGCGGCAGGCCCAGTCGTATGTGATCGTCTGTGGTGGTCTGCCAGGTCGGCGCTGGCCCGCGCAGTCGCTCACCGATGTGGTCGGCGGCGCGATCGGGCGCGTCCGTGACTACCTGCGGGTGCGGGCCAACCAGCTCGACCGCGTCGTCATCAGCCGTGCGGTGGAACCGCTCGTGCACACCCTGGCCACGCTGCTCGACAACGCGCTGCGCTACTCCCCGCCGACGTCTTATGTGGATGTGACCTTCCAGGAGGGCCACCACGGCGTCACCGTCATCATCGACGACGCCGGTGTACGGATGAACGCCGAGCAGATGGAGGAGGCCAGGCAGGTGCTCGCCAACGAGCGCCCGATCGACATCCACCAGCTCGGCCCGTCCCCGCGCGTCGGTTTTCCGGGCATCGCGGCGCTGGCCCGGCGCTATGGGTTCACCGTCTACATCGATGGCCCGAACGTCTACGGCGGTATGCGGGCGATGGTCTACATCCCCGAGGCGCTGCTCGTCACCGCTGTGGCAAATGCCGAGCCGGCCGTTCCCGCCGTCACCCCGGCCCCGGAACCCGTGCCGACCGCTGCCGCCGAGGATAAGCCCTTCGAATTATCCCCGGTTCCGGTCTTGGCCGGGGTGGGCGAACAACCCGCCGAGAACGAGGAGTTCGCTGTGCACGAGATCACCAGTGGCGGCCTACCCAAGCGACGCCGTCGGGCGGTGTCTTCGGTACCGGCGCAGACCGGCACCGAATCGGAAGCGGGACAGGCTCGTCCCGAAATCGCCTCCGCCTGGCAGATGGGTTCCAAGAGCGGCCGTGAGGCTGCTGCCTCCGATAACAGCGAAGGGATGTCATCCTGATGAGCACACCGGTGACCGACAGCAGCAATAGGCTGGGTTGGCTACTCGAGGATCTCAGCAATGTTCCCGGCGTCCGGTTCGCAGTGCTGCTGTCCGACGACGGGCTGCGGATCGCGCACTCCGACGGTGTCATTAAGGATGATGCCGAGCGTTTCGCCGCGGCGGCCTCGGGGCTGCGCTCACTAGGTAAGGCGCTCGGCGAATTCTGTGGTGGTCTCGACAATGGTGTGCGCCAGAACATGACCGAATACGACCAGGGCATGATCCTCATCACCGCGGCGGGTGAGGGTGCGCTGCTCGGTGTTTCGACGACGCCCGAGACCGATATCGGTCTGGTCGCGCATCGAATGAACGAACTCGCCGGGCGGGTCGGGCACGAGTTAGGCGCCCAGCCGCGCGGAAGGGTTGAGGGCGGCTTGACGTCATGACGAGGTCCCGGCGAGACCCCGACTTGGTCCGGGCCTATGTGCGCACCGGGGGGCGAATCCGTCCCAGTCGTGATTTGGACCTGGTCACCCTGGTCGTCGCCGCCAAAGATCCGGCACCTGGTGCGACACCCGATGCGCGCCAGGTGCTGAACCTGTGCAGCCGTCGCAGTGCGCTGTCCATTGCCGAGATCGCCGCCTATCTCGACCTGCCACCGTCCGTGGTGAAGATCGTCGTCGCCGATCTGCTGGACAGTGAACATCTGGCCACTCCGACCCCGGCTGAAGTCATGCCGGAGATCACCCTGCTCGAGGAGGTACTCAATGGGCTCCGCGCTCTCCCGGCCTGAGCGCACTGTCGACTATGTGCCGGAGACCGTGACCCGGTCGGTAAAGCTCTTGGTGGCAGGCAATTTCGGTGTCGGCAAAACGACATTCGTGAACAGCGTTTCGGAGATCCGGCCGCTGCGCACGGAGGAGACGATCACCGAGGCCAGTGTCGGCGTCGACGATATGGCCGGGCTACCCGGCAAATCGCAGACGACCGTGGCGATGGATTTCGGCCGTATCACGCTGAATCCCACACTCGCGCTCTACCTTTTCGGGACGCCGGGACAGCGGCGCTTCGTCCCACTGTGGGAGGAGTTGGCGCGCGGCGCGCTCGGCGCCCTGGTCCTGGTGGACACCCGGCGCATCGAGAAGGCCGACGAGGTGCTGTCCGTGCTCGAGGAGCGCGGGGTGCAGTATTCGGTCGCGGTCAACCAGTTCGAAGGCGCCAAGCGTTATCCGCTCGAAGAGATCCGGGACGCACTGGATCTCGCTCCGGACACTCCGTTGACCTCGCTCGACGCGCGGCAGCGCAGCACTTGTCTGCGGTCGCTGATCACGCTCGTCGAGTTCCTATTCCATCGTCAGGAGTCCCGGAAGTAACCGACGCATTGCACACTGATTCAACAAAGCCCGGCCCTATCGCGTTTGGGTCGCCGATCGATACCGACGGCCCGCGCGTACCGCTCTATTCCGAGGAATTCGCAGCAGATCCGCACCGCGCGTACCGTGACATGCGCCGCCAGTTCGGATCTCTGGTACCGGTGGACCTATCGCCCGGTGTGCCTGCCACTTTGGTGATCGGCTATCACACCGCCGTACGAATCCTCAACGATCCCGACCACTTTCCAGCGGACCCCCGCACCTGGCAGAAAAAGATTCCCGGTGAATGCCCGGTCCTGCCGATGCTGGAATGGCGGCCGAACGCCTTGCGCAGTGCGGGAAACGAGCATTTGCGCTATCGACAGGCAAATGCGGCAAGCCTGGCCGAGGTCGATCTGCACGCACTGCACGCCGTCGTCGAAGATGCCGCCATTCCACTGATCAATGCCTTCTGCGGTGACGGTGCGGCCGATCTGATCAGCCAGTACGCATTTCCGCTCACCTTCCAGGTGTTGAACGAGATGCTCGGCTGCCCGGCGGAGATCGGCCAGCAGGTCGCCACCGGGATGGCGGCCATCTTCGAAGGTGTGAACGCCGACAAGGGCAATGCGATGCTCACCGACGCGCTGTTCGAGCTCGTCACGCTGAAGCGCAGCGTCCCTGGCGACGACATCACCTCGCGGCTGATCGCGCATCCGGCCGTGCTCTCGGACGAGGAGATGATCCACCAGCTCGTCACCGTCTACGGTGCGGGCATCGAACCGCAGCAGAATCTGATCACCAATACGCTGCTGCTGATGATGACCGACGACCGGTTCGCGGGCAACGTGCACGGCGGAAGTCTTTCGACTCGTGACGCACTCGACGAAGTGCTGTTCACCGATCCGCCGATGGCCAACTATTGCGTCTCGTATCCGAAACAACCGATCCTGATCGACGGCGTTTGGCTGCCGGCACATCAACCGGTCGTCATCAGCATGTCCGGATGCAATAACGACCCCGCCGTCGGGGTCAACGAATTCGGGCCCAACCGTTCGCATCTGGCGTGGAGCGTGGGCCCACACGCCTGCCCGGCGCGGTCGGTCGCTTATCTCATCGTCCAGGACGCCATCGACCAACTGCTCGACGCCCTTCCCGAAATGCGTTTGGGGACAGAGCCCGAACAACTCGCCTGGCGGCCGGGTCCGTTCCATCGGGCGCTGGTATCCCTGCCCGTCGCCTTCCCCAAATCCCCTCCGTTAGCCATGCTTTAAGGAGATTTCCGTAGTGCAACAACCCATTACCCTGGATCTGACGGGAGCCGATATCCAGGGCGAGTCCGCACGCCTGCGCGAGCGCGGGCCGGTGGCGCTGGTGGAACTGCCCGGCGGTGTGCGGGCCTGGTCGGTAACCGATGCCGGGCTGCTCAAGAAGTTGCTCGTCGACGCGCGGGTGTCCAAGGATGCGAGCCAGCACTGGCCCGCGTTCATCAATGGCGAGATTCCGCAGGACTGGCCGCTTTTCCTGTGGGTCGCGGTGAACAATATGTTCACCGCCTACGGTGCGGACCACAAGCGGCTGCGCAAGCTGGTCGCGCCCGCATTCACCCATCGGCGCACCGAGGCGATGCGCGGGCAGATCGAGCGGATCACCGAAGAACTGCTCGCCGAACTCGCGAAGACCCCCGCGGGCGAATCGGTCGATCTGCGTGAGGGTTTCGCGTATCCGCTGCCGATTCAGGTCATCTCCGAATTGATGGGTGTGCCCGAGGAACTCAACCCGGGCTTGCGCAAATGCGTCGACGGTATTTTCGACACCTCGCTCGGTCCGGAGGAGTCGCAGGCGAACTACATGGAGATGTATCGGATCCTCGGTGAATTGGTGGCGTATCGGCGCGACCATCCCGGCGACGATATGACCAGTCTGCTGATTTCGCACCGCGATGAGGACGACGGGTCTCAGCTGACCGAGCAGGAATTGATCGATACGCTGCTGCTTGTCATCAGCGCCGGGCACGAGACCACGGTCAATCTGCTCGACCAGGCGATCTTTGCGCTGCTGACGAATCCGGAGCAGCGCGCCGCACTGGTCGCGGAGCGGGCGACCTGGGCCGATCTGGTCGAGGAGGCGTTGCGGTTCGAGGCGCCGGTCGCGCATCTGCCGCTGCGGTTCGCGGTCGACGATATCGAGATCGACGGGGTGCATATCGCCAAGGGCGAGCCGATTCTCGCCTCGTACGCGGCCGCCAACCGTGATCCGAAGGTTCACGGTGACACCGCCGATCAATTCGATGTGGCCCGAGACAGTAAGGACCACTTGGCTTTCGGGTACGGTGTGCACCATTGCCTAGGGGCGCCGTTGGCTCGGCTCGAGGCGCTGGTGTCGTTGCCCGCGATCTTCGCGCGCTTTCCGAATGTGCGGTTGGCGGCGGATCCGTCCGAGTTGGGGACGGTGGTCAGTTTCATCTCGAATGGGCATGCCAGGCTGCCGGTTACCCTGGAGTAGTCCACCTGAAAAGCCGGGCCCCCTTCCGATTTCGATCGGGAGGGGGTTCGTGCCTTTCCTGGGTCAGCTCAAGGCGTCGATGCGGCCCTGTTTTCGGGCTTGGGCCAGTCCGCGGCGCGCCATCAATCCGTTGGCCAGCAACAGCAATGTCTTGTTCGGCGGCGCGAGGAAGCCCGACTCGGTGTGGGGTGCGTAGGTCGCATCGGTGCCGTCGATTTCGATCCAGCCGGTGTGCTGGCGGCACTCGAGGCCGACGAGCTGTGGGCGGTAGGTGTGGGCGAGCAGGCCCGCGCGGCGGCCGCCCTGGGCGATTTCCGCTGGGACAGTGAGGTTTACGCCCGCCTCGCTCGATCCGATGACTTGCGCGGGGACCACGGCCGGATAGCCGTCGGACTGGCGGTAGGCGAGCAGACAGTGCGGCAGTTTCGTGGCGCGCGCGGCGGCCTTGGCGCTGTCCACTCGGGGGCCGGTGCCTTTGGCGGGTGGCTTCTGGGAATCCGCGGTGGCGGGCAGCGGTGCACCGAATACCTCCGGTTCGCCGGTCGCATCCAGATTCGGCCAGGCGATGATCCGGGTGACCGCGACCGTCACCAGCACCCGATCGGTGTAATAGGCACTGAGCCAGCGATCCCAGAAGCGGCCGCGCCGTGGTGCGCCGAGATAGGGCGTCGCCTGCTCGCCGACGCGGTCGAGGGTGTCGGGGTCGGGCTTGGCGTCGAAGGTGGCGATGCCCTGTACCAGTACGAACCTCTGATTGTTCTGGTCGCCGAGACCGTGCTCACGCGCGTGATATGCGAGCGCGACCTTCGGCTCCCGTTTGATCCGCTCCAGCTTGCGTCCGAAGCCGAGTGAGGTCGTGAACCCGACCGTCCCCACCTCCCGGTCCGCCATCCCGATCGGCGATACCGCCGTCACCACCGCCCCACCGGCCGGAGTGATATAGGCCAATCCGACGGTGAGATCACCGCGCAAGACATCATCGATTTCGTCCGGCCAGGTAACTGCCATGTGCCGCAGGTTAGTCCCTTTATCGGGACCTCAGGTCGGCTTGTACGCAATTGGCGGCGATTCAAGTCGGGCCGGTTGGCCTCGGCGGAGGTTGGTGCCTGACCGCTGGACACCCGAATGACAATCCCCACCGCGCAAGGATGGCACAGCACCAGCAACCGCCTAGTCTGAACCGCGTGACTACCGGGAGAGTATGGATCGTGACCTCGACGGCGCCAACCGAAGCCGACGCGCGCTCGATCGCGCGAACCATCGTCGCTGAGAAGCTCGCTGCCGGTGCCGAAATCACCGGTCCGGCGACGTCGGTGTTCTGGCATCTCGGTGAGCTCGGCGAGGGGCCGGAGTGGCGGGTGACGCTACGCACTTCGATCCGTGCCCGAGACCGACTGGCGGCCCGCCTCTCAGAAATTCACCCTTGGGACAACCCGGAGGTTTCCGCCACACCAATCGAATGGTGCACCGACAGCTACGCGGAGTGGGTCGAGCGCGCTACAGCTGTGTCGGTATAGGCACTCTCGCACACGCACAAGAGGCCGGACGGAAGCAACCTTCACCGCGAGTTGCGCAGGGCCTTACCGAAGCCGACTGACTACAGGCGGTTAGTTATCTCGCACCGCACCGCGAACCGCGGCCCGCGCCTCTGATACCGGAGCACGCTCACTTGGCCACGCCGAGCCAACGACCGAACTCAGCCGTGCCGCCATTCCTCCGGCGTTCCGCTGCAACGACGGCGTCGAACGTCTCGCGAACGCCGGGGTGCAGTTTCGTCTGTTGCGGAGCAATGCGCCGTGCTGTGTTGAGCGCCTTCAATGCCTGGTCTGGTTGACCCGACAAGATCCACGCGCGTCCGATGTCTTGCCACAGATGCCCAGCTCGGGTCTGCACAATCGATGGCGGAAGTACGAGCGCGGATCCCTCGCGTGCCGCCTTGCCTGGGTCTCCCGCCTCCAACTCGACACCAACCGAATGGATCTCCGTGTTGGCCGGGCCGAATAGGGTTTCGTAGGCACGGGATTCGAAACCCAGCCGGGCACCGATCAATCGGGCTTCTGCGATGTGGTCGCGCGCGGTTTCCAACCGCAGTCCACGCGCCGCAGCGACAGCACCCGCTAGATGTGCTGCGCCTCGCACCGACATCGCATCTTCGCCGTCGCCGATGACTTCCTCGAGCGCCTTATCGACCAGCATCAGAGCAAGATCGGTGCTGTCCTGGTAAACGAGCAACCGGGTGCGCATGACCTTTCCCAGTGCAACAGAGAGCGGATCGTCCGTACGTGCGGCGGCCCAGTCATATCGGTCGATCGCGGGGATCGTCAACGACATGAACCCGAAGCGCCTGCACACTCGATCGGCCACGTTATATGCGCTGCATAGCAGCGCATATACGGCAGGTTCAGGATTCTCGCGGAGCGCTCCGTACAACTGCCTGATCAGTTTCGGCAGTCGCGCCAGTGCGCGCCTGCTCTTGCCGTTTCGGTCGTCGTCGTTGATCGCGTCCATGACCGCTTGCATGTCCAGAACTGGAAGCGGTTCCTCGCCGCGGACATACTCGCCTTCGCACAGTATGGCCCGCAGTTCGGTGATGCCCTCCAGAGCTCCCTCTTCTTCGAGAGTATCCCGGTACGGCGCCCCAGTGAGGTCTTCCTGCGCGATCTCGAGCGCCCTTGCCGCAGCCGCGAGGAACCCCGGTGAAGCTGGCTTACCTTGCTCGACCTGGCGAACGCGGCCGACGCTGTAATCCATCATCTTCGCGAGTTGCTGCTGGGTCTTGCCCTTCTTCATCCGCTCGATCCGGACGCGCTCACCAATAGCCACGATGGTTTCCCTCGATCAGAATTCGCCCCCTTGCGTCCACAAGGGTAGCGGCCTCTGTCTGTCAACACCATTGGTAGTTCATTGGCATTGTTAGTAGTTCATTGGTAGTTCGGCGGTCTGCATGGTGCGAATGTTGATTCGACGCACAGCGCCGGGCTTGACGACTCGTAGCCCCCGAAGCGTATGCCGGATTTCTTCCCCGACATCGACAGCGAGAAGTCCCCGGCGTTGGGCGTCCTCCAACCAGAACAGCGCACCGAGGGGTATCACGCTATGCCCGCAGCAACCACTGCCCTGATCATCACCATTGCCGCCATATGCCTACTCGCCGTGGTGGTCTGGAGAGTCGCAGTCCCCGACGCTTACCCTGACGGCGCAATTCCAGTCGCCGACATCCTCGATCGCGTCGCCGAGGAAAGAGCGCTGCGCACGGACTCTTGGGAACTCGAACCACCCCACCGCGCCCCGTCCGAGCTGTACACGCCTGAGCAGGCGCACACCGAAATGCGACGGCATTGCGAATGCGGCACCGATCTGTGCACAGTCAAGGACGAGGCGTTCTGGACGCTGGTTGATGCAGAGTATGCCGTCCCCGATGCGCGGGCGGTGCGATGACCCCCGCAGAACTGCCGAAACGTTCCGCATTTATCGGGCCGCGACGCTCGGTCGGCTGCGATGTGCCGATCGACGTGATGGAGCGCTACCTCGAAGCCCTCCACGCATACGAGTGGACGGCTACCGATAGGTCTGGTGGCGGGGTGTCGCATCCCCTGCCACCGGAAACGACGAACCGGATCGAGGGAGCTCAGTGAAGCGAAATCCATTGCGTACCACTGAGATACCGGGCAAGGTCGCCGTCTGGCAGCTGGTCGACCGCGCTGCCCGCATACTGCACGTACAGCTCACCGGCGAAGCGTTCACCGCATACCGCCTCCCATCGCTCACCAAGCTGCCCGACGCTCAGCCCGGAACGATCCTGTTCGACCCGTACCCCGATCTCGTCGACGCCCGCGAACTCCTTCCCCGGCACGAGGATCTGTGGGACGCGTTGCGCGAGGACTACTGGACAGCCTTGCTCAACATGGCCGAGCTCCCTTCACCGGGGATCGGGGGATAGCAGATGCCCGAATTGCGTTCCACACGAACGGATATCGCACCATCAGTGCGGGCGCTGCTCGCTGCATTCCACAAGGAAACTCGTCAGAAACTCGACCGCGCCCCCGTTGACAGCCGTCCGATATTTCAGGGTGCGGACGGCCTGCTGAGGCCGGTTGACGAGGACGGATGGATATCAGACTCGGACACTGCCTTCGACCAAGCCGACGCAATCACGATCACGCCGACCAGCGTCATCGATACCGAGGCGTCGTGACGGGGCAGGACACAGGAGCGCGAGCGAAGGGAAACCCATGCAATCCAAGGCAAACCGTCTCTTGCTGCTCGAAATCATCGGATCGGAACGGCAACGTACGAGCACGTGGGCTACGAACTCTGCTCACCGTCGGTACCGACGCCTACGCCTCGACGGCGACGGTAGTCGAAACCGTATGCAAGGCAGGGCTTCCGGCATCCTGGCCCCGAGCCCGGGAACCGGATACCCGGTGCGCTGACAGTTCGGGGGCTGGACCGTACGCCCCCTGCGCGGATGGCGACGCTGGCAGTGGATCACACCACCCGTGCACTACACGCGCGCCATCCCAGCTGGTGATCAGGAGGCGGCAGTCGACTGGGCGTTGGAACGCATGGGCATGTAGAAACGCCCGCGGTGTTCAGCTGCCGAAGACGACGCAGGCGAAGCCGACGTGTACACCGGTGCCGACCCGGACGTCCACTGTTCCGATGGGCGTAACGTCCGGAGCCTGGACGGCGCTGAGCGTATGTGGGCCCGTGGTCTTCGGGATCCAGGTCAGCAGGGCGACACCGCCCAGCGGTCGGACCACTCCGAACAGGACGCCGTTGTCGTAGAAGGAGACCGGTTCGACGGCGTTGCTGACATAGGCCTTGGCGGTGGCCGGGCAGTCGGTGCCGTAGTTGGTCGCCAGGCCGTAGTTCGAATCCGGCATCACACCCACTCGGGTCACCGTGGCATTCGCCGTCGGCGCGGTGCAGGCCAGTGCGGCGATCGCGGTGCCGAGCACGGTCGCGGTCGTGATCGTTCGATAGCTCATGATTCGGTCCTCATCGTGCGGTGCCGAGTTGCCAAGCGGAGATCATAGATAGTCGTCCGAGCGCTACACCCCGAATCGCCCAGCGTTTCGCCATTATGTACTCGACGGTTCGTTTGCGGGGTCGATATCAGCGGTCGTGCACGATCCGAGCTAGAACGTGTTCTAACGTGTCGGGTATGGACGTGACATACGAAGGCACGAAACGGGAGCTCACCACCGATCAGGGCGTGCTGCGCTATCACGAGGCGGGCGACGGGCCGCCGCTTTTGCTGCTGCACGGCTCCGGCATCGGTGTGAACGGGTGGCGTAACTATCGCGGGAATCTCGCGGTCTTCGCCGAGCACTTCCACTGCTACATCCTCGAGTTTCCCGGGTTCGGCGTGAGTGACCCGGTGGACGGACATCCCGTGCTGACCGCGGGCGCGGCGGTGTTGCGATTCATGGACGGGCTCGGCATCGAATCCGCGGCCATGGTCGGCAATTCGATGGGCGGTGTCGTCGCGGCGAATCTGGCGATCCAGCATCCGCAGCGGGTGACCAAGCTGGTCACCATCGGCGGGATCGGTCCGAATATTTTCAGCTCGAGTCCGAGCGAAGGGATTCGGCTGCTGCAGGAATTCGCCGACAAACCCGATCGGGACAAGTTGCTGCGCTGGTTGCGGGCCATGGTCTACGACCCCGCGGTGATCACCGATGAGATCATCGAGGAACGCTGGACGGCCGCGCAGCATCCGGATACCCAGAAGACCGCCGCTATGATGTACGGCTCGGCCGCCTGGGACATGCAGCAGAAGTTCCTGGCGAATTCGAAGACGCCGCCCTATTGGTCGATGCTGCACAAGGTACAGTGCCCGACCCTGCTCACCTGGGGTCTGGATGACCGGGTCAGCCCGCCGGATATGGCGCTTGTCCCGATGCGGCAGATTCCCAATGCGGAACTGCATGTGTTCCCGAACAGCGGGCACTGGGTCATGATCGAGGCCAAGGCGGCCTTCGAACGCGCCACCTTGGAATTCCTGCGCCGCTGAACTCAGCGGTCCGGATACACCGCGATCTCCACCAGATTGCCATCCAGGTCGCGGCAGTAGTGCGAGATCATGTCGCCGAGCGCGCCGGACTTGGTGACCGGGCCATTGGTGATCTCGATGCCACAGGCCACCAAGTGATCTCGCACTTCCTCGGGCGATGCCTGAGTGATGAAGCACAGATCCTCCGAGCCTGCGGCCTCGGTACGCGCTGTCGCCCAGTCCGGGTCGACCGCGCGGGCACCGATCGGCCGCAGGTTGATCTTCTGATTGCCGAAGCACAACGCGGTGCGGCCTTTCGGTCCGAACTTCTGCACCCGCATGCCGAGGACTTTCTCGTACCATGCGGCGGTCGCCTCGACATCGACGCAATTGATGACGATGTGGTCGAACCGATCGACTGTGAACCCCATGGCCGGCACCCTACGCCGGGCGGCATGCCCTGGCGGTGACCGGAATCTCCGGATATTCCGGCAAGGACTCGTTCGTCTTCGGCGCCATGATGCGTTCCATACCTGCCATGGACTCCAGCACGGGCAGCCGCGTGAGGGTATTCCGAATTGCCATGCCCGAGCGGGTTTTCGGCACCATCAGCCGCAGGTTCGGTCCGATTTGCTGTTTGCGGTCGACCAGAGCTCGGTGGCTCTGCTCGTAGCGGCGAAAACCGGTGCGGTGGTCGCCGTGCGCGGCGGCGAGTGCACCGGCGAGCCGGTAGGCACCGACGAGGGCGAGTTCGGCACCGGCTCCGGATGCGGGTGAGGCGCAATAGGCAGCGTCGCCGACGAGGGCGATGCGGCCGGTCGACCAGGAATCCATGTGGACCTGGCCCAGGGAGTCGAAATACAAGTCCGGATCGGCGAGTGCGCCGTCGAGCAGCTGTGCCACGTGCCATGCGGATTCGGTGCCGAACCGTTCGGTCAGCAGGGCGCGGGCCGCGGCGGTATCGCGCGGATCGAGGTCGAGCAGTGGGCTGCGGAACACGAAGTAGGCCTTGGCCTGGGCGTGATTGCCGGAACGGTAGATGCCTGCCATCGCGCCCGGGGTGTTGTAGACGCTGACCCAGCGGTCGGGCCCGAGTGCTGGGTCAGCGTTGCCGAAGGCGAAGTAGTGGTCCAGGTGCCGGAGGAAATTCGATTCCGGACCGAAGGCCAGGCGCCGCACGGTGGAGTGCAGGCCGTCCGCGCCGATGACCAGGTCGAACCGCCGTTGCGGGGCGTGTTCGAACGTGACGGTGACGCCGTCATCATCCTCGTCGAGGGCCCGGATCGAATCGCCGAACAGGTATTCCACGTCGCTGTTGCTCTCGTGCAGGATCCGGACGAGATCGCCGCGCATGATCTCCACCTCGGCGCTGGCGTACTTGTCCTTGATCTTCTGTATATCCACTTGGGCGATGGAGTCGCCGGTGGTGTTCACGAACCGCATCCCGGTGACATCGGCGGCCGCCGACCGGATCTGCGAAATGATGCCCATGCGCTCGGCGACCTCGATCGCTTGATCCCGCACGTCCACCCCTTGGCCGCCGACTCGCGGACCGGCCGCACGCTCGACGATGGTCGGCCGGAAGCCGTGCCGCACAAGCCAATACGCCAAGGTCTGTCCGGCGATGCTCGCACCGGAGATCAGAATCCGCATTGCCCGCTCCTTGTCTCGAAATCATCTGACCGTTGGTCAGTGAGATCACTGTATGACGCTGACCAATGGTCAGTCAAGCGGTAGGATCGGCCCCCATGGCCGATGATTCGCGTGCCCGCATCTTGCAGACCGCGCTCGACCTGTTCGCCGAGCGCGGATACCACACGGTTTCCGTGCGCGAGATCGCCGAACGGGTGGGGCTGACGAAAACCGCTGTGCTGTACCACTTCCCGAGTAAGAGCGATATTGTCGCCGCACTCGTGGAGCCGCTGCTGGTCGACAGCGAAGCGGTGCTCGAGGCGGCGAAACGCGGCCCGGACCCGCAGGCGCGCCGCTGGGAGGTGGTGGCCGGACTGCTGGAGGTGTGGCTGTCACACGGTCAGCTATTGCGAATGCAGATGCAGGACCAGGCGTTATCCGCCGACGAGGCCACCTTCGCGCGATTGCGAACCATCGCGCTGTCGGCCCAGGAACTGATTGCCGGGCCCCGCGCCGATTTCACCACCCGCGTGCGTGCCGCGCAGGTCTATGCGGCGCTGAGCGATCCGGTGGTCATCTTCGCAGACCGGCCCGCCGACGAGTTGCGCGCGGCCATTCTCGATGGTGCCAGGCGATTACTCGGCACTGCTGCCGATCCACAGCCTTCGGCCACCCACACCGAGCCCGCCCACATACCGTCTGCCAAGGTCCCCACCACCCGCCCGAATCGCCGCGGCCGCCCCGGCGCAATGACCACGGAAATGATCGAAGCCGCCCGTCGCCTGCGAGATTCCGGCCGCCCCATCGACGAGATCGCCGCCGAGTTCGAGGTCTCACGCGCCACGCTGTACCGAAATCTGGGCAAGTAGGCAGGTTGATTATGAGAAAATTTTGAGACAGAAGGGCTGTGGCGAGAGGTCGCGCCTCCATGCTCATCCTTCATGGATTCGGCGACGCCAAGGTGCCTGTGAACCGCCTCGAATGCCGCGTTACGTCCGCGGTGCGCTGTTCGAGTGCGTGAGGTGGATTCGGCCTCGGGGGCGGTCAAAGCACTCCGATGGCCTTGAGTAGTAGCAGGGTCAGACCGGCCGTACCTGCGAAGGCGACGCCGCCGTCGCGGATCACGATGCCCGCGGGCGAGCCGCTGGCCTTGGAGAGAATTCCGGAAATCACCGCGACGATGATGCCGACGAGCACGGCGACGACAACGAACAAGACCTGAACGGTAGTGGACACTCGACGCTCCCTCGATGTGGATCGTCGCAGTGTAAAGAGTGCAGTGGCTATCGCGTAGCAAAGTTGCGGGATGTACTGCTGCTAGGCTGGTTTGGTTGCCGCCAATCCGTACAGCAACGGGATGATGGGGTCCGTCGGCGGGAGCCGGAACCAGCCGTTGTCGGTGCGGATCATGCGGGACCAGCGCGGCCACGGCAACATCTCGGTTTCGGTGAGATCGGTAATGCGCAGCCCCGCGCCGATCAGGGCATTGATCACCTCGCCGAGCCCGTGGCGCCATTCGTAGACCGTGGTGTCACTGGTCAGTGCCGGGCCGTCGGTGTAGGTGTGGTCGCTGTCGCGACGCTGCGCACCGCGCCCCTCGAGGTAATCATCGTGCAGGACAAGCGAATCCGGATCGACGTCGGCCGATGGCGTGGGTCCGAGGGAGTGCAGCAGCGGGTGGAATTCGACGATGTACACGAGGCCGCCCGGACGCAGCAGTTCGGCGAGCACCGCCGCCCAGCGCGGCAGGTCGGGCAGATAGCAGAGCGCACCCTTGCCGGTGTAGACGATATCGAATTGCCTGTGCCCCAAAGCATTCGGAGCATCGTAGACATCAGCGCACACATACTCGACGGCATCGGCGGCGAGTTCTCGGGCGTGCCGGACGGAGGCGAAGGAGAAGTCGAGACCGACCGCCGTTGCCCCGCGCTCGGCGAATTCGATTGTCTCGGTGCCGAGATGGCACTGCAGATGCAGCACATCGCGGTCGCGCACGTCGCCGAGGACATCCCATTCGAAGGGGGCGAACCAATACGACGAATCATGATTGCCATAGAACTCGCTGGCCGCGTGAATCGGGGCACGGGCATCCCAGTTATCGCGGTTCGCCAGCAGATGATCGAGGCCGTCGTCGCTGTCCACCGAGCCATCGTATTTCGGGAGCCGGCTGCCTACGGCGGGTGCGCCGACGATTCAAAGGATTCTCTCACGTAATTTTGGCACGGTACACGGAAAACCGAGGTTCACTGGAGTTACAGAGTTGTGCGGATCGGCAGTGTTGGGGCAGGTCCAGCCCAAGGAGGTCAGACCTTGCAGACAACCGCTTCGATCGCCATTGTCCGCCCGGAGCCGGTAAGGCTCGGCGGTATCACGCCCGGTGTGGTGAGCACCCGTGGGCGGCGTTCGCTCAATGCCGATGCATTCGCCACCTACACCGACCCCACCGTCGGGCGTACCGCGTTCGTTGTTGCCGACGGGGTCGGCGACAACCTGCCCGCGGCCAGGGCGGCGCGGACGGTGGCCTCGGTCGCCGCGCGGATCGGTGCGGGCAACGGCGCGCTGGCCGGCGTGGTCGCGGCCCAGCAGGAGTTGCTGCGTGAATTCCCGGAAGAGCAGGCCGACAGTGTGCTCGTAATCGCCGTGCTCCCCGCCGCCGATCAGCCCGACGGACCCTGCGATATCGCCTGGGTCGGGGACTGTCGCGCCTACCGCTGGAACGGCCGGGTGCTGCACCAGATCACCACCGACCACACCGTTGCGGAGTTCATGCGCGCCAGGGGAGTTCGCCCGGCGAACCGCATGGACCACCTCGTCACCACCTCCACCCGCACCGCGAGTCCGGATGTCATCGGCCGCGCCGCCACCGGATCGAGCCGGGGCCGACTGCTGTTGAGCACCGACGGCGTGCACAAGCGGCTCGATATGGTCGAGATCAAGTCGATCCTCGTCGCCGGCAGAACCGCGGCTCATACCGCGGAAACCTTGGTGGACAACGCATTACAGGCCGGTAGCACCGATAATGCGACGGCACTCGTGGTGGACTGCCGCTAACCTCATTTCCTGCTAAAACTAACTCGTCGGTGTGTCGAGTGGAGTGTGGGGCTATGCGGGCGATTCAGATCGGTGAACTGGGCGGACCCGAGGTGTTGCAGGAGGTGGAGCTCGATGCGCCGGAGCCGGGGCCAGGTGAGGTCGCGATCGATGTCGAATATGTCGGGGTGAACTTCGCCGATCTGCAGGCGCGTTCGGTGGGGTATCGGGTACGGGATCTGCCGTTCGTGCCGGGGCTCGAACTGTCGGGCCGGGTGCGCTCGATCGGTGTCGATGTCGATGGGTTCACGGTCGGCCAGTCGGTGGCGGCGATCACCGAGGGCGGCGCTTATGCCGAGGTCGCCGTGGTGGCTGCCGCGACGGTATTCGCGGTGCCCGATGGTGTCGATTTGCGAACGGCCGCAACGCTTCCCACGGTCCTACCGACCGCTTATGCGCTGATCAACACCGTCGGCAAGCTGCAGCCGGGGGAGACCGTGCTGGTGCAGGCCGCGGCGGGCGGGGTGGGCACCGTGGTGGGGCAGGTGGCCAAGTTGGCGGGGGCCGGCGCGGTGTACGGCGTGGTCTCCAGCGAGGGCAAGGCGGAGTACGCGCGCAAACTCGGCTATGACGACGCCTTCCTCGCCGAGACCTTCGAGACCGATGTCCGGGAGGCGACCGGTGGTCGCGGCGTCGATATCGTGCTCGACCCGGTCGGCGGGCAGACCTTGCGGCGCGGTCTCGAATCGCTGGCGCTGTTCGGCCGGCTGATCTCCTACGGCAATGCCAGTGGTGAGCCGGGCTGGCAAATCGGCCAGCCCGAGCTCTACCCGAGGGGTCTGTCGATCTCCGGATTCTCGATCCTCGGCCTCACCGCCGATGCGCCGCAGGTGCTGCGCCAGATTGCCGATCGGGCATTCCGGTTGGTCACCACGAGGCAGGTGGAGTTGCCGATCACCGCGGAGTTCCCGCTGTCCGAGGTCGCCGAGGCGCACCGGTTGATGGCGAGTCGCGCCTCGACCGGCAAACTGGTGCTCGTGGTCAACGGCTGAAATCATTTGTCGGCCAGCCAGTTTCCGTGAAATCCGTAGGGCACCCGAGCGGGTAGATGGATGGTCGCCACGGGTGGCGCGGCCAGCTCGGACGCGTCGACGATGACGAGGTCGCTCCGGTCGGTGTCGGCGTTGTAGACGTAGGTCATGAGATAGCCGTCGCCGCCGGGGCGGTCGTCCGCGGGTGCGAAGGCGGCCTCGGCCGGAATGCGGCCCGGACCGAATTCGTGTGCCGTGCCGGTGCCGGTGTGCAGGTCGTAGCGCAGTAATGCGCCGCTGTCTCCGGCGACGGTGGCGTGGCCGAAGCGGGAATCCAGACCCGCGAGCCGGTCGTCGATGCGCGGGAATTCGGCGTCGCGATCGTCGAGCTGTTCTTCGGCGACGGTGCCGGTGGCCAGATCGATGGTCCAGCGCCAGAGCGAGGCGTGCTCCGGAAGGTGCGAATCCTGCCGCCACAGACTGGGATAGCGGCTCACATGCAGCACGATCCGGCCCGGCTCATCGTGGGCATTGAGGGTGTGGAAGGCGTAGCACGGATCGATCGGGAACCACCGGATCGCGCCGTGCGGGTCGTCACGGCGCAGCACCCCGAGCCGGGCCTGGTAATCGTCGCGCCACCGGAATGGCATGCCGCCACCGGATTTCGCGGTTTCGAGATCGAAAACCACTGGCAGATCCATGAATACGACATGGGTGGCGGTGAGGTTGAAGTCGTGGTGCATGGTCGCGGCGGGCACCTCGATCGGGCGGCTGACCAGTAGATTGCCCGCGGCGTCCGCGCGGTGGTAGGTCAGATAGGGCGCGGTGCAGTCGTAACCGAAGAAATGCAGTTCGCCGGTGGTGGGGCATTGTTACCGGTTGGCGCGGTTCTGGGTTGAATACATCGAGGTTGCGTTGTTGTCAGGGTAGGGCAGTAGTGTGCGAGGTGGGGACGACGGTGAGATCACTGATGATCCAGTGCACGATATGACCGACGTGCTGGTTTCGTTCTGCGTGTCTCTACAGTTGGCATGCGGTACCGGTACCGGGCGCGTGAGGATTTAGCGGTGGCGGGGAGGATGTGTGAGTCATAAGCAGGGATACCGCGTCGAACTCGCGCCCGATGCGGGGCAGATGGTAGCGATGGGTCGGCATTGCGGCCTATCGCGGGTGGTCGAGAACTTCTGTCTCGAGATCGTGCAGAAAAAGTGGGCGCAGCGTAAGGCGGAGGAAACGTACGGGCTCACCGGCGATGAGTTGACCGAAGTGCCGTGGACGGCACCGGCGTTGGAGCGGGAATGGCGTGCCGCTCACCCGCAGCGGTATCGGTGGTTCACCGAAAACAAGATGTCCTCGCGGGTGCCCAAGGAAGCCTGCCGGGTCCGTGCTGCCGGATTCGCCAACTACCTGAAGTCCAAGAAGGGACAGCGCAAGGGCGCCCGGGTGGGGTTTCCGTCCTGGCGGAAACGTAAGCACGGCAGCCGCTTCCGCTATGACGCCGACCGTGCCGAGCCTGTCGATCCGCGGACTGTGCGTCTGCCGGGCATCGGTCACGTGGCCACCCGTGAGGACATGTCCTGGCTCACCGGCCGGTTGACGGCAGGAGCAGCTCGCATTCTCGGTGCCACCGTTCGGGAACAGGGCGGGCGTTGGTGGATCGCCTTCCAACTTGAGGTGGACCGCGACGAGATAAACACACGCCGCCGCGTGCCCGAGCAGTCACCCCAATGCGGAATCGACCTCGGGCTCACGACCTTTGCCGTCATCATCAACGACGACGGCACTACCGAGGAGATTCACGCACCCAAGCCGTTGAAAGCCGCACAGCGTGCTTTGTCGCGCACCAACCGAAAACTGTCTCGCTGTCTGGAGGATTCGAAGAACCGAGGGAAGGCGCGCGAGCGCGTCGCGCGGCTTCATCTGCGGGTCGCACACCGGCGCCGCGATTTTCTGCACAAGACCACCACGCGGCTGGCGAGAACCAAGTCGGCCATCGCGGTGGAGACATTGAATGTCAAAGGAATGACCCGTAATCGGCGGCTGGCGCGCGCGGTGACTGACGCCGGATTCGCTGAGTTCGTTCGTCAGCTCGCCTACAAGGCCGACTGGTACGGGACCACGCTGTGGAAGGCCGACCGCTGGTTCCCGTCGTCGAAGACTTGTGGGGCTTGCAGTCGGATCAACCGCAGTCTGGTCCTGGCTGACCGCACGTGGGTTTGTCCCGGCTGTGGCGTCATGCACGAGCGAGACTACAACGCGGCATCGAACCTACTGACCGCGATGCTTACCGCCCTCAGTATCGAGATTGAAAGACCCCTCGCCGGGAAGTTCCCCGGAGAGGTGAAACGCCTCGTGGAGACCGTGTAAGACCTCGTCTTCCTCGTGGAGCGGGCTGTGGTCGATGAAGCAGGAAGAATCTCGGTGAGCTAATCGCTGAGATTCACGCAACGGCAAGCGGTTCCATGCGATGAGCGCAGCCAGGAGCGGGCCATCGGTCAGATCCCGCAGCGATAGTCCGAATATGTTTCGAACGGGGACCACTGCGGGTCCTCGAATATGAATATCTGGACGCCATACTCGTGAGATAGAGAACTATCTTCACTCATATAGACCTGATCTTGAATGATCTTCATACTCGCACTGAGGTGATCGAACGGATCACATGTCGCCAATCCGCCGGATCGACGTACAGGAGTGTTGATGAAGATCGGAATTCCCCGCGAGGTCAAAAACCACGAGTACCGGGTCGCGTGCACTCCCGCCGGTGCGCACGAACTGGTGTCGCGCGGCCACGAGGTGTACATCGAGACCGGTGCCGGTCTGGGGTCGGCGTTCGAGGATATGGCGTACGCGGCCGTCGGGGCGCGGGTGCTGGACACCGCCGATGAGGTCTGGGGCACCGCGGGAATGGTGCTCAAGGTGAAAGAGCCGGTGGCCGAGGAGTATTCGCGCATGCGCGCGGGGCAGTTGCTGTTCACCTACCTGCATCTGGCGGCATCCAAGGCGTGTACCGACGCGCTGCTGAACTCCGGGATCACCTCGATCGCCTACGAGACCGTCACCGGTAAGGACGGATCGCTGCCACTGTTGGCGCCGATGAGCGAGGTCGCGGGCCGGCTCGCGCCCCAGGCCGGTGCGTATCATCTGATGCGCAGCGGCGGCGGTCGCGGCGTGCTGATGGGCGGTGTGCCGGGTGCGCGTCCGGCGAAGGTGGTCGTGCTGGGCGGCGGTGTCTCGGGGAGCAATGCGATCGCCGTTGCGGTCGGTATGCACGCGGATGTGACTGTGCTGGATCTGAATATCGCGCGCCTGCGTGCGCTGGACGAACAGTATCGCGGTCAAGTGCGGACCATCATCTCCAACACCTTCGAGGTGGAGAGTCTGGTCCGGGAGGCGGATCTGGTGATCGGTGCGGTGCTGGTCCCCGGTGCGAAGGCGCCGACGCTGGTGTCCAATGACCTTGTCGCACAGATGAAGCCGGGATCGGTACTGGTCGATATCGCCATCGATCAGGGCGGTTGCTTCGCGGATTCACGGCCGACCACCCATGCCGAGCCGACCTATCAGGTGCACAATTCGGTCTTCTATTGCGTTGCCAATATGCCCGGCGCGGTGCCGTACACCTCGACCGTCGCTCTCGCCAATGCCACACTGCCGTACGCGATTTCGCTCGCCGAGCGTGGCTGGCGCGATGCGATCGACGCGGATCCGGGCCTGGCCGCCGGTCTGAGCACGCACCGCGGCCACTTGCTGTCCGAATCCGTTGCGGCGGCACACGATTACGCCGCCGAGACGTTGGCCGCCTGAGGAGGATCGCAGCCGGCGGGTGGGTGAGCTAAGCCATCGGGCTGGTTCGCGGCCGCACGTGCTCGAAGATGAGGATCGTCTCGGTGGAGGCGACCGCGGGATGTGCGCTCAGATGTTCCAGGACGAAGACCCGGAGTCCCTCGGTGTCGGCTGTGGCGACATGGATCAGATAGTCGTCGGCGCCCGCGATGAAATAGACGTTCAGCACCTCGTCGAGTTCGGCCAATTGCTCCCCGAACTCGGCCAGGTGCGGACGTGCATTGGCCTGCACCCGAACGGCGATCATGGCCTGTAGATTCCGGCCAAGCGCGGCCGGATCGATATCGGCGTGGAAGCCGCGAATCACGCCGCGCTCCACCAGCGACCGCACCCGCCCGAGGCATGACGACGGCGCGATGCCCGCGACATCGGCGAGCGCGCTATTGGTCATCCGCCCGTCCCGCGCGAGCTGATCGAGCAGAATCCGGTCGATATCGTCCAACTGCACCGTCGGACGAGGCGCTGTCCGCACAGCACCGATCGCGGGCCCGATCGGTGAATCAATCTTCCTCACCAGGCCAACTCTATCGAAGATCATTCGATGCCGACCCGGTCCGAAGACTTTTGTTCAGCGCACCTGATCTGCCGAGGTAACTCCGATCCAGACATTGCGCTAGCATCGTCGCGTGGGTATCTATTGGCATGCTGTGACGCCGCCGCCGTGCGCCTGATCGGGCGCACCTGCTGAATTTCTGATTCGCGGTCCGGGCTGCTCTGCGAGGGCAGTCTCGAGGTGATGTCGTGCGCCCGTTTCGAATCCCTGTCGAATTCGATGACGGAAGTGCATGGCCTTGTCTGATATCAAATCTGTTGTTGTGGTTGGGCATTCGGGTGTTCGGGCGTTCAGTGGTCCGGTTCCCATCCTGAGCGCGGCGGTGTTGTGGGGGACCACCGGGACCACGAGTTCATTGGCTCCGGCGGGTGCGCCCGCTGCGGCGATCGGATCTGCCGGGTTGGTGCTCGGTGGGCTGTTGTTGTTCTTGTCCACCGGTCAGCGGTTGCGGTGTACGCGCGGCGAGTGGTGGTTGATTGTTGCCGGGGCGTTGGCGGTGGCGGGGTATCCGGTGACCTTCTATCCGGCCGTGGCGCGGACGGGGGTGGCTGTCGCCACCGTGATCGCCCTCGGTAGTGCGCCGGTTTTCGCCGGGCTATTGGCCTGGGTTGCCGGGCAGGGTAAACCGACCCGGCGGTGGGTCGGTGCCACCGCGGCGGCGGTACTCGGCTGTGTTGTCCTCGTGCTCGGGCCCGAAATGACCGGCGGGACCGCACCGGTCGACCTGTTCGGCATCGTGCTCGCCGCATTCGGTGGACTCACCTACGCCGTCTATTCGCTGATCGGCGGCAGGCTCATCGCGTACGGCCATTCGTCGAATGCGGTGATGGGCGCGATGTTCGGCATTGCCGGATTGCTGGTGCTGCCGGTTGTGTTGTGCACCAACACATCCTGGCTGCACACCGGCCGCGGCGTCGTGGTGGCGCTGCATCTCGCGGTATTCACCACGTTCGTCGCCTACCGCCTGTTCGGTTACGGTCTGCGGCATACGACCGCGCAGGTGGCGACGACATTGACGCTCGCGGAACCCGCCGTGGCGGCGGTGCTCGGTGTGGTCGTAGTCGGCGAGCGGTTGCCGATCGTGTCGTGGTGCGGGTTAGCGGTGCTGGCGCTCGGGCTCGCATTCCTGACACTCGGCGTGCGTGACCGCTGACGGCGGGGTCCTCGACGCCTACCGATTCGCTCGAGCCAGTGCGGATTCGGCGGCGTCGAGCACCTTGCCGAAGGAGTAGAGGATCACCGGCTCGGCGAGCACGCGGGTGAACCAGGCGGAGGCGAAGGGCAGGCGCGCTTCGGCGGTGGTGGTCCAGGTGACCCGTGTGCCGCCGTCGACCTCGGTGAAGCTCAGTCGGCCGCCCTCGTGCCGAGAGGCCGGAACGCTGCGCTCGACGAGGTAGCTGAATTCGTGCGGTGCGTCGTAGCCGGTGATGCGTTCGCGGAACCAGCCGATTCCCCACGTCAGGATCCGTACGGCGCCGAGTCCGTACGGCGCTGTCTCGCCCTGCCGTATCAAGCGCTCGCGCAGCACAATTCGTGCCTTCGTGTAGTTGCTCGCGTTGGTCAGCCAGTCGAAGACATCATCGATCGGCGCCGCGATGACGCGTTCGATTGTCATGGTTTCCATAGCGCCCCTCCCATTTTTCTACTACATACGATAGTAGTGCGGTGTGAGGCGGGACGCCAGGCCTTACTGACCCGGGGCGGGCGCTTTGGCGCGCAGCACCTCCAAGAATGCGCGCATCCACTGCGGATGGTCCGGCCAGGCGCGACCCGTCACGATATTGCCGTCGACATGGGCTGGACTGTCTTCCCATTGTGCGCCAACGGCATTCAGGTCCGGCGCCAACGCCGGATAGGCGCTCGACGAACGACCGTTCAGCGCGCCGACGGCAAGGAGAATCAGCGGACCATGGCACAGCGCCGCGATCGGTTTGTCCTCGTCTACGAAATGTTTGACGACCCTGCGGCACTCCGCATCGCCGCGCAGATACTCCGGCGCCCGTCCGCCGGGCAGTACCAACGCCGCGTACCGACTCGGATCGACATCGGCCAGCGCGATATCGGCGGGCCAGGTGTGTCCGGGTTTCTCGGTATAGGTATCGAAACCGTCGACGAAGTCGTGCACGACGAACTGCAGCTTCTTGGCGGTGGGGGCGGCCACCTGAACCTCGTACCCCTCCTCGAGCAGCCGCTGGTACGGGTACATGACCTCCAGGTCTTCGGCCGCGTCTCCGGTGATCAGCAATACGCTTGTCACGGCACATCACCTCCGGTGCGAATTTTATCGACAATCGCAGCGGAGACAGGCGCTTTCGGGCTACGCGAGACGGGGGTGCGGGCGAATCTGTTCGAGTTGGGCGGCGACGGACAGAATGGTGGTCTCGCCATTCGCCGGTCCGACCAGTTGGACCGCCAGCGGGAGCCCATCGCTCGCCATGCCCGCGGGTAGTGAGGCGGCGGGATGCCCGGTCACATTCCAGAATCCGGTGAAGGCGACCATGGGGACCGAGGCGAGTTGTGCGCGGACGGGGTTCGCATTGTCGAGGACGCCGACCCGCGGCGGACGGTGCGCGATGGTAGGGGTCAGCAGCAGGTCGCATTTGTCGAAAATGCGATCGGCCTTGCGCGCCAAGGCTTCGCCGCGACGCATGGCCCATTCGACGACCGGCCGACGAGCCCAGGAACCGAGCATCAGGTTTTGGCGAGTACGGCGTTCGAGCCGTTCCGGATGATCGATGAGCGGGATCTCCGCGCGCACGCCCCCGTAGAACTGCGGATAGAAGGCGGACGTGAAATCGGGATATTCCGGATCGATCTCGATGACCGTATGGCCCAGTTGGGCAAGGAGTTCGGCGGTGTCGTGCACCGCGCGCACATGTTCGGGAACCGCCTTCGCGAGCACCGTCTGTGATTTCGTGGTGTAGCCGATGCGCAGGCTGGTCGGTGTGCGCCGGGCGGCCTCCTCGAACGACAACTCCGGATCGGGGGCGTGGAAGCGGTCGGCCGGTGTGGTGCCGCGGATGACGTCGTAGACGATCGCCGAATCCAGCACGCTCCGGGTGAGCGGGCCGAGGACGCCCAACGCCCACCACAGATGTTCGTTCGGTGCGTTCGGCACCCGTCCGCGCTGGGGCTTCAGGCCGAAGAGTCCGCAGCAGGCCGCGGGAATCCGGATCGAACCGCCGCCGTCACCGCCGAGTGCGGCGGGCACCAGCCCCGCCGCGACCGCCGCGGCGGAACCACCGCTGGAGCCGCCGGTCGAGCGGGTGCTATCCCACGGATTGCGGGTCAGCCCGTAGGTGGTGGATTCGGTATAGGGCCACTGTCCGAACTCCGGCATGGTGGTCTTGCCGACGATGACCGCACCCGCCGCCCGGAGCCGCCGCACCACCTCGGCATCGGCGACCGCCGGGGTGAGGTTCGCGCGGGTGCCGAAGGTGGTCGGGACGCCCGCCACGTCGATCTCGTCCTTCACCGCGATCGGGATGCCGTGCAGCGGTCCGCGCGCCGCGGCGTCCTGCTGATCGCGTTCGATGGCTTCGGCGATGGCTTGCTCGTGCAGGACGCGAGTGAAGGCATTGAGCTCGCCCGCCTGGTCGATCCCATCGAGGGTCGCCTCGATCAGTTCACGGGCCGTCAGCACCCCTTGATCCAGCAGCTGTCGCTGCTCCCACACACCCGCGGACACGACCTCGCGAAGATCCATCTCTACCGCTCCTCCCGACCCACACGCCATGTTGTTTCGCGCGAGCTGCGAGCAGTCGCCAAGCTGGCTTGACCTGTGGAATCAGTCATTGATCCGAGCACCCGACAGTAGTTAGTCGACTGACCATTCCGCAATCGATACGGGCCGCACGTGCGCTGGGTTCAATGTTGCAAGTAACAATATTTCTGAACGCTACAGCCAGGGCACCCCGGCCCGCAGCAACACATTGGCATACGGTCGGGCCTCACCGGTGCGCACCACGAACCGGCAGGCCCCGATGCGCTGTTTGAAGTCGTCGTGATCGATCAACTCCGCGTTCAGACGGCCGCTGAGCAAGGCCGCGGCCTCCGGATTCTGGTCCGCGACGTCGCGGCTGCCCCAGGCGGCTTCGACAGTCACCTCATCGAGAATCAGGTCGAGGATGGGCTCGAACCGGGGGAATCCGTAGCTGATGCCGAGGTCGATGACCGGCACGCCGACGGGTGTCGGCAGACCGGAGTCGCTGACGGCGAAGAGGTCGGTATGGCGCAGCGCCGTGAGCGCGGCGAGCAATTCGGCGTGAATGAGTCCGCTGGTGCGCAAAGTTCGATTCCTTCTCGAAGAGGGGGTCAGACGAGTGGCTGGGCCACGGGGATGGCCGCGAGCGCCGTGACGATCTGGTCCCCGGTGGGGTAGGAGGCGTGGGTTCCCGGTGTCTGGACGGCGAGCGCACCGGCCGCGGTGGCGTAGGCCACGGCGCCGCCGAGCGGCATGCCATCGGCGAGTGCGGTGGCCAGCGCGCCGACGAAGGCGTCGCCCGCGCCGGTGGAATCCACCGAACTCACCTGTGGCGCAGCCTGATATCCACCCGCGACCGGTGCCGGCACATCGCAGCGGTGCGCCCAGACCGACCCGGCGGCGCCCAAGGTGGCGACGACGGACTCCACCCCGCGCAGGCAGAGTGAACGGGCCAGGTGGAATGCCTGTTCGGGGGTCCGCGCGGTGGTCCCGGTCAATGCCGACAGTTCGGATTCGTTGACGATCAGCGGGTGGCAGCGACGCAGCAGCTCATCAGGCAGCGCCGTCGCCGGCGCGGCATTGAGAACGAATCGGCGCGCCCGCCGTGCGGCCCATTCGACCACATTCGTCGGCACTTCCAATTGTGCGACAACAACTTCCGCCGACCGCAGTAGGTCGGCCTCGGCCATCGTGTCGAGTTCGGGCTCGGGTTCCCAGCGGAAGTTGGCGCCGGGATCGACCACGATCTGGTTCTCGCCGTCGGCGACGGTGATATAGGCAGTGCCGGTCCGCGCGTCCCGCACCTCACGCAGCGCGCTGAGCTCGACACCATACTCGCGCAACGATTTCCGCAGTCCGGGATCGGCGTCACGACCGATTCTCGCGATGAATTCGACCCGGCCCCCCGCTCGTGCCGCCGCGACGGCCTGATTGGAACCCTTGCCGCCCAGGTTGGTTCGCGAGCGCAGTGCCAGCACGGTTTCGCCGGGCCGTGGCAGCTGTTCCACCTCACAGACGATGTCCTGGTTGACCGAGCCGAGGACGACAACCGTCACGACTCGGCTCCGTTCGCGGTGATCTCCAGATTGCCGGGTGCCGCACCGGTGATCAGGGCGACCAGCCGATCGCCGTCCACCTCATTGATCCTATGCGCCGCAACGGATCTACCGCGCCGCAGCACCACCACGTTGTCACAGATCCGCATTACCTGTGCCAGATCGTGGCTGATGATCAATACGGTGATCCCGCGCTCGCGCAGGCCGCGCACCAGCTTCTCGACCGCCGCGGTCTCCCGCACGCCGAGCGCGGCGGTCGGCTCGTCCATGATCACCATGGATTTGCCCCAGGCCACCGCACGGGCGATGGCGATGCTCTGACGTTGACCGCCGCTCATCCGGCGCACCGTGGTGCGCACCGAGGGCACATCGACATCCAGATCGCGCAGGATCTCGCCGCTGCGGGCGATCATCCCCCTGCGGTTGACGATGCCGAGCGGATACACCAACTCGCGGTTGAGAAACAGGTTCTGCCACACGGCCAGATCGTCGATGAGGGCGAGATCCTGATACACGGTCTCGATGCCCATTTTGCGCGCGTCCTCCGGCGAGCGCAGGCGCACCGGTTCGCCCTTGAACAGGATCTGTCCGGTATCCGGTGCCTGCACGCCGGTCAGGCAGCGCACCAATGTCGACTTGCCCGCGCCGTTATCGCCGACCAGCGCGGTCACCTTACCCTCCGGAATTGTCAGCGAAACCCCGGCCAGCGCACGCACCGAGTCGAAGGACTTGGTGAGCTCGCGCGCCTCCAGCAATGGAATCGTCATTGTTCTCGGCCTACTTTCGGAAGCGGGCGATCCCGGCGGCCAGCAGCAGCACCGCGCCGACGGCGACCGGCTGGTAGTACTGCGAGATGCCGAGAATGGTGAACCCGTTGATCAACGAGGTGAACAGCACCGCACCGCAGACGGTGCCGAGCACCGATGCCTTGCCGCCGGACAGTGACGAACCGCCGAGCACCACCGCGGCGATCGAGCTCAGCAGGTAGGTGGTCTGCAGCGACGGATCCGCGCCGCCGTTGCGGGCGACCAGCATGACACCGGCTATGCCGCACAGCAATCCGGACATGGCATAGGCGAACAGCCGGATGCGGTTCACCGAGATACCGGTGTCGCGCGCGGCCTCGAGTCGTCCGCCGGTGGCGAGCAGATGGGTGCCGATGCGGGTGCGGAAGATGATGCCCGCCACGACCAGTGCGGCGAGCAGTGCCAGCAGCCAGAACCAGCGCACCGGTCCGATGCCGTCGAGTGCGAGCCGTTGCAGGAAGCGGGAACTCACGGCCTCGGTATTGCCGTGCGTCAGCAGCAGGGTGATGCCGTTGAGCACGCTCAGCATGCCGAGCGTGACGACGAAATCGGTCATATGCAGTCGGCCGACCAGCACACCGTTGACGACGCCGACCGCCAACCCGCTGAGGATTGCCGCCCCGATGGCGACCGCCATCGGGTAGCCGTGGCTGGCCAGATAGCCGAGAACGGCTGCCGCCCATGGCAGATTCGCGCCGACCGACAGATCGATGCCGCCGACGGTGATCGCGAACTGCTGACCGAGCGCGAGCACGGTGAGGATGGTCGAGGCGACCAGCAGATCACCGATATTGTCCGCCGTCAGGAAGTTCGGGGTGGCGATGAAGAACGCCACCCACAAAACGACCAGGGCGAGCGGTGCCGCGAATTCGGCGACCTTGGCGAGGATCTCCGTGCGCCCCTCACGCGCGCGGAGTTCTTCGGTTGCCTCTGCGGTCACTTGTTCAACAGCCCTTCCACCGGGTTGTCGAAGGCGACGATCGGACGCGGGAACGCCGCGATCTGCTGGTCGACATTGTCCTTGCCGATGAAGGCGATGGGGGATACCACGCGCTCGGGCAGCTTCTTGCCCTGGTGCTGGGCCAGGCAGCTCTGCACCGCGAGTTGTCCTTCGGCATAAGGGTATTGGGTCACCGTGCCGGTCAGGGTGCCCGCCTTGACGGCGTCGAGGGCGGCCTGGATGCCGTCGACGGAGATCACCTTGATCTGGCCGGTCCGGCCCGCGTTCTTGATCGCCTGTGCCGCGCCGAGGCCCATGGTGTCGTTGGCGGCGAAGATGCCGGTGATATCCGGATGCGCCTTCAGGATCGCCTCGGTGACCTGCAGGCCCTTGTCCTGTTCGTAGTCGGCGGGCGCCTTCTGGACGATCTCGAGCTTGCCTGTGACGGCATCGGCGAAGCCCTGATCACGGTTGATGCCGTTCTGTTCGCCCGCGATGCCCTGCAGGATGGCCACCTTGCCGGTGCCGCCGAGCGCCTCGAGCATCTTCTGCCCGGCGATCCGGCCCGCATCGAGATTGTCCGAACCGATGAAGCTCGCATACGACACCCCGGCCTGCTCGGAGGCCTTCGCATCGATTTGGGTGTCGAGATCGAGGATCGGAATGTTCTTGCGCGCCACCGGCGTCAGCGGGGTGATCACATTCGTGGCATTGACCGGCACCACGCCGAAGCAGTCGTAACCCTGTGCGGCCAGGGTGGAGATCTGAGCGTTCTCACCGTCGGCGTCGGTCTCGGATTGTCCGGCCTGCACCGTGACCTTTACCCCGAGCTTCTGTCCCTCCGCGAGGGCGCCGTCGCGCAATGCCGCCCAGTAGGGGTTGGTGAAGTTGCGGGTGACGATCGCGATCTTGAAATCGCCGTCGCTCCCGTCTTGCCCACCGCGACCGCAGGCAGCGGCGGCAAGCGCGCCGATGAGGACAAGCGGCGCCATTGCACGCCTGAATCGAGCATTCATCGTGAGTTCGACCTATCCATCTCAGGTATCAACTCGTGTTGATCAACGCGAGTTGATGAGTAGTGTGTGACCCGAGTCACCGGCTGTCAAGTACTTGCGCGGAGTGCTTGGATGGATGGTCGGAGCAAGGAGAGATTTCGGATGGTAGTCACACGAGCCGACGTGGCGCGGCTGGCCGGCACGTCACCGGCGCTGGTGAGCTACGTGCTCAATGGCGGACCGCGGCAGGTCGCGCCCGCGACCAAGGCCCGCATCGAGGCCGCCATCGCCGAACTCGGCTACCGGCCCAATATGTCCGCGCGCAGCCTGCGCATGAACCGCGGACATGCACTCGGCATGGTGATTCCGGACGGTGCGAACCCGTTCTTCGCCGAACTCTCGGCGGTGATCGAGGCAGCCGCCTTCGCGCGGGGGTACCCGCTGTTCGTCGGCAATGCCGCCGGTGACGAAGAACGCGAACGCGCCTATGTGCGCACCTTCATCGACCGCAGAGTCGAAGGGCTGCTTGCGATTTCGTCGTCCTGGGAGACCGGCATCGCCGATGCCTGCGAGGAGGCGGGCATGGTGCTGGTGGCACTGGACCGCGTCATCGATCCGGCACGTTGCGCGCACGTCATGTGCGATTCGGTCGCGGGCGCGGAACAGGCCGTCGCCCATCTCATCGGACACGGTCACCGCGAAATCGCCTGCCTGAGCGGCCCGCACGTGTCCACCGCCGAGGACCGCGTCCAGGGCTACCGAAATGCGTTGGCGGCCGCCGGACTCGCCGAAGGACACATCGTGCGAACGGATTTCGGCGGGGCCGCAGGTTACCGCGCGCTGACCGACCTGATGGCCGACTCACGCCGCCCCACAGCGATTTTCGTGACCAGCGATTTGCAGGCGATGGGTATGCTGCGTGCCGCCTACGACGCCGGACTGCGCGTACCCGACGACCTCGCGGTGGTCGCCTTCGACGGAATCGAATACGCCCGCTACACCCGCCCGGGCCTGACAACCATGGTCCAGCCCACCCGTCTCATGGGCGAGACCGCCATCGACCTGCTGCTACAACAGCTCGACGACCACACGCCCCGCCCCGGAGTGGTGAATCTCGAAGCGGTACTGCACACCAGAGGTTCGTGCGGCTGCCCCGACGAGTTCTGAGGCCACGAACGCTACGGCGATTCGATCGGCCGTGGCGAAACTTGCCTGGATCGTGGCCTTGCCCGCCCGAACAGATCGCCGCACAGTCCTCGCAGCTCACCCGCGCCGCATTCGAGGAGTCGCAGGCCCTGACCTCACGCACAGTTACTGTTTGGCATTCGGTATCGAGTCGGCAACAGCTCGATGAGGCCAGGCTATGGCACCAGATAATCGACCTAGAGGCAGGCGAATTCGGCGTTTCCGCGCCCACTGGACCGGCTTTGGCGCTACCCTCCAGCAGCATGGACGAGATCGAACTGCGACCGCCGGTAGTCTCTTCCCGCCGCCATACCGGCCTCATCCTCGACGTCGATGCGCTGAGCGTCGATGACCCCACAGCGCCGGTCTACATCCGCTGCACCGATGGCGCCCGGTTCCGGGTTCCGGATCCGCTTTATGAGTGGGCGACAACCCTGATCGATACCAACCACCAACACCGCAGCGCGGGCAATCGCTCGATGTTTCCGATCCAGATCGAGTTCGGCACCCTCGAGGGCGGCATGTACGCCGAGTTGCTGTAGCCAGATCTCCGGCGCCGGCACTGTTTCATCGTCGCGCTGGCCGTCTGGTTCAGGCGTTGTCGAGGACCGGGTCGCGTTGGGTATCGGTGGCGGTAGTTCGAGTTCGGTTGTGGCTGTAGGCGATTCCGGCGACGAGCACGGCGAGCAGGACCGTGGAGGTGCCCCATGTGCCGAAGCCGAGGCCGCCTTTGGCGTGTGATTTGGACAGTAGGTCACCGACGGTGGCGCCGAGCGGACGGGTGAGGATGAACGCCAGCCAGAACAGCAGCACCCCGGAGATCCCGGTCAGGTAGTGCGCGATCAGGACGGCAGTCATGATCGCGGCGATCAGGGCCGCACTGCCCCAGTAGCCGAGACCGGAGCTGTCGGACAGGTAGTCGCCGAGTGAGGTACCGAGGGTGTTGGACAGCAGGATCGCCGCCCAATACAGCACCTCTGCCCGCGCGGTGGTGATGTCGGTGACGTCGTAGCTTTGGCCGGTGAGTTTCCAGATCACGAACACAATTGCCAGTCCGCTGACGAGCAGGGCGGCACCGGTTCCGTAGCCGAGTCCGCCGTCGGTGGAGGTGTCCGAGCCGGGGCCGCGGTTGAGGAGATCGGAGATCGTGGTGCCCGCGGTGCTGGTGGCGGCGATGACCGTCCAGTACAGGGCGGGATGAAAGCGGCGGGCCCGCAGCTGGGTGAGCAGGCTCACCACGAAGATCACCAGGAACAGCGCCGAGGCGGCGGCGTAACCGAGGTGCAGGGTTTGCGCGAGCAGATCGCCACCGGTCTCCCCGAGGGTGGTGGCAGCGATTTTCAGGATCCAGAACAGGGCGGTGATCTGCGGAAGCTTGTAGCCGGCGTGGGGGGTGGCCGAACTCATGCGCAATATCCCTTTCTCGGTGGCGGTGCCTGGATGATCGGTTGGGGAGTGTGCCGGGTCGTCGCTGAGAGCACGCTGAGACCGTTGCGGGGGCGATGGCGTGCGTGGGGATCGGATGATGGGATGGTCGATGATGGGGGTGTGGATCGGTTCGCGAGTTGGATGGCGCCGTCGAGATGGGGGCTGCGGATCCGCTCGGCGATCGCGGCGGTGTTGATGGTCGGCCTGGTGTTGGGGGTGGCAGCCGCGGCGATGGCGTGGTTGTTGCATCGTTCGCTGGTCGGTGACCTCGATACCGCCGCGGCGACTCGTGTCGGTGAGGTGTCCGCGGAGCTGATACGGATGCCGGTGGGCGAGCTGCCGAATGCGTTGTTCGACACCGACGGCCGGGTGGCCGGGGTGCAGGTGATCGATCCGCAGGGGCGGGTGGTGCGGGCCTCGTCGGGGAAACTGGCGACACCGTTGACCGAGCTGCCCGTTGCCGACCCGCGCGCGGCTGGGCTGCGAGCCGCACGCCGCTACGACGAGGATCTGCGGGTGGCGGCGGGCACGGTGTCGACCGCCGCCGGGACCTACACGGTGCTGGTGGCCGCCGACACCGAATCGGTGGAGCGGACCGTGGCCGTGCTGGCGGTGTTACTGGCGGTGGGCGGGCCCGTGGTGGTGGCCGCGGCTGCGGCCGTGACGTATCTGCTGGTGGGCCGCTCGCTGCGGTCGGTGGACGAGATCCGGGCCCGGGTGGCCGGTATCGAGTCGACGGATTTGTCGCAGCGGGTGCCGGTACCGGTAGCGCGCGATGAAATCGCGCAGCTGGCCGAGACCATGAACGACATGCTGGCCCGCGTCGAGGCCGGGCATCTGGCGCAGAAACGGTTCGTCGGCGACGCTTCGCACGAACTGCGCAGCCCATTGGCCACGGTGACCGCGGCGCTGGAACTGGCCCGGGACCGGCCCGAGGTGCTCGACCGCGAGCTCATAGTCGTAGGA
>NZ_BAGN01000098.1 GCF_000308835.1 Nocardia vinacea NBRC 16497
GGTGTGCGGGCCTGGTCGGTAACCGATGCCGGGCTGCTCAAGAAGTTGCTCGTCGACGCGCGGGTGTCCAAGGATGCGAGCCAGCACTGGCCCGCGTTCATCAATGGCGAGATTCCGCAGGACTGG
>NZ_BAGN01000097.1 GCF_000308835.1 Nocardia vinacea NBRC 16497
ACCCGGGATTCATCGAAACACCACAGCTGCTCGAACGCTACGAGGGCACCGAGCGACACCAGGCAATGGTCGCGAACACCCCGATGGGCCGACTCGGCCGCGCCGAAGAGGTCGCCGCCGCCGTCGCATTCCTGGCGGGCAACGATTCGACCTTCATCACCGGCACCGAACTCTATGTCGACGGCGGCTGGACCTGCGCCTGACCGGCGAAGCTGTTGGCGTCGATAGTGAGCCGATCCCTGTGCAGCAGAAAGCCCGTACCTCGATCACATCAGAGGTACGGGCCTTCTTGTGTGGGATCGGCTCGTCATGTGCGCTGCATCCACGCTCAGCGGGCGCTCACGCGCATCATGTGGCCACCCGGAAGGCCATGACGCCGTCCACATCCTTCGCGGACAACATATTTCGGGCGACCAGGACATCCAGATGCGCCATCGTCTCGCACGTCGCGACCATCTGATTGAAGTCGTCGAGCGTGCTGAACGCGCGGTCGCGCCGCGTCCATGTCAATGTTCGGGCCACCGCCACGCCGGTGCACGGACCCAGATCGCCGACGACGGTGACGATTTGCTCGAACCGGTGGTCGTGATGGGCGAGAAGTTCACGAGCGCGTTGCCCGACGCTGCCTCCGGTGGGCCCGTGCGCGGGCAACATCTGGTGCCCGTCATCGTCCTGTAGCAGCACCAATGAGCGGAGGAAGTTGTCCAGTGGCAATTCCCACGGGCCCAATTCGAATCCGATCGATGGGGTGATCGTGGGCAGCACGTGATCTCCGGTGAAGACGAGCCCTTTCTCGCGATCCTGAAAGATCATGTGGCCCTTGGTATGTCCGGGTGTCGCTACCGCATGGAGGTCGAGCCCGGGGATGGCCAGTGCGCCGGGGCGCAGCCAGTGGTCGGGCTGTTCCCAATCGTCGCGTTCGAACGGTTCGGCGATGCCTGCCGCATGAGCTCGTTGTGCGATATCGTCCGCGTCGGCCCGCCGCAGTTCCCGCAGCGAACTGTCGGGGACATTGCTGTTCAGCTGGTGGATGGCGCTGAGTCCGCCGGCTTCATCGGCACCGAGATGAACTCGACAGCCGTGCCGACGACGCAGTTCGATGGCGAAAGTGTAGTGATCGCGGTGGATATGAGTGACGAAGACATCGTGGATTTCGGCTGCCGACCGGCCGATTCGGGCCAGCGCGTCGGAGAGCTCCCGGTAGGTGTCTGGCCGATGCCATCCGCCGTCGATGAGTACAAGACCGTCGTCGGTTTCCAGGACGTAGACGTTGACCGCGCGCAGGCCGTCCTGCGGCATCTGCAGCGGGATGCGGTGAATCCCTTCGGTTATCGGATAACACCCGGGTTCGGCCCATTCGGCGCTCATTCGACCGCCGGGGCGAGTGGCACCATCGTCTGTTCCTCGCCGTACCAGATCATGCGACGTCCCCGCATGGTGCCCACGTTCTCGACGGCGGCCTTCCATTCCGGGCTCGCCAATGCGGCGTCGAGTGCTTCGCGGGATTCGAAACTCAGAATCGACAGACCGTCCCAGCCGGACGACTTCTCGTCGAAGGATTCGAGGAGTTCGGTGTGCTGCCAGCGCAGCAGGCCGGGCAGCGGGTAGGTCACCTCCGCGTGTTCACCCCGCCACCATTCGATGAACTGCTCGTGGGTCCAATCATTGGGACGCGATGCGAGGACGATCAGGTTGTACATACTGCTCCTAACTGAATTCTGTTCAGTTTCGGCGAGCGTAGAGATCCCACCGTGTGGGAGCTGGGATCTCAGTTACGCACTATCCGTACTGCTGCTTCGGTGACCGACTCGGTGATCTGCTCGAGGGTGACGCTGCCCTTCGGCCGGTACCAGCGCCAAACACTGATCACCAGGCCGAGGACCATTCGACCGAGCATGCGGGGATCGCCCGGAGCGAAAACACCTGCCTCGATGCCCTCTGAAATCAGCCCGGTCCAATTCTGCTCGATCTGTCGCACGAGCTCGCGCGACCGCAGGCGTTCGGCCTCCTCCTTGGCCGACTGGCGAGGGGCGGCAAGCAAATCCATATGGTTCTGCAGGATGCGGCGCTGCAGGGCATCGGTCGGCGAGGCGGTCAGCGCCGCTGCGATGGCGGCGCGCAGCGCTTGCTCCGGGTCGGCCTGATCGGCGACCGCGGCATTGAAGCGTTCGGCTGAATCGGCCAGTTCGAGTCGCATGATCGTCAGCAGGCAGTGGGCCTTCGACTCGAAATAGTGGTACAGCGCAGTCTGGCCGATACCCACCTCGTCGGCGATCGAGGCCCATTTGGTGTGCTCGTAGCCGACTTTCCCGAACTGTTCGATGGCGGCGGTGAGGATTCCGCTGCGCTTCGAGCGTGCGCTTTCGCGGCGGACCTCCGAGTCGACGGTCATCAGCGCTTATACCCCCGGATTCGATGGTGTGGATTCGACATGACTCTACCGGAATTGAGGTGAACTCGGGTCAACTGTGGTAGCCAGCTGTGTCGCCAACCGCACCGCGTCGGGCCGGGACAATTTGCCGACGGTGTTCTGCGGCAGGTCTTGCACTGTGAACAGGTACTCGGGCCACTTCGACTTGGGAAAGTCCGCCGCCGCGAGTTGATCGGTGACGGTGGCCAATGTCAGCGGTTCGCCGTCGGTGACAACCAGCGCTGCCGCTCGTTCGCCGAGCATGGCATCGGGCACCGGAACCACGCACACCTGCACGATGCCCACCACGTTGGCGATGGCCGATTCGAGCTCGTTGATATCGATATTGCGCCCGCCGCGGATGATGATCTGCTTCTGGCGTCCCGTCACCCGGATCGAGCCGTCGATTGCCACCTCGACCAGATCGCCGGTCGGGAGGAAACCGTCCGCGGTGAGCGTCGGGGGAATCGCGACACCGCCCCGGGCATAACCGACGAACAGGGACGGCCCCTGTACCTGCGCATCGCCGATCTGACCGGCGGCCACGACGTTCCCGGTGGTGTCGACCGCTCGTACGACGGTGCCACGGAACGGTCGCCCGTCCCGGCCGAGCCTGATGGCGGGCGGGTCGTCGAGTTGTGGCGTGGTGTGCCCGAGACATTCGGACATACCGAAAACCCGCAGGAACGTGGTACCGAGCTTTTGTTCGGCCGCATGCAGTGCGCGTTCGTTCATCGGACCACCGCCGACGGTCATCGCCCGCAGCGCGGACAGCATGCCTTCCGAGCCGTCGGCCACCGACAGTTGCAGGGCCATGGTCGGAACCAGCATCGTCCAGGCAACGTGGTGCTCCGCCATGGCCGCCAGGGCGGCGGCGGGTTCCCATTTGCCGATCGACACCATCGTGCCGCCGAGATAGGCAGGTAGGTACATGCCGAAACAGAAGGCGGCCACCGAAGACAGTGGCACGAACGCTCCCACTGCCTCATTCGGCTCGAGTCGAACCGTGTCGATGGTGCACTGACAGGCGTAACGGATGGCTTCCTCGGATTGCACAACACATTTGGGACGCCCGGTAGAACCGGAGGTCATCGCAATGGCCGTGCCTGCGTGCCATCGGTCCACCGAGTCGAATGGTCCTGTGCGCGAGCGCAGTACGCGTGCGTCGAAGGCGGTCGCCCGAATCGGGAAGCGATCCTCCCGCACACCCCAGCGTCGCAGCGAGTCCGGTGCCGCGACCACCAGATCCGGGGCAATATCCTCGACAGCCAGCGCGAACTCGGATTCGGTGGCATGCGCGCCGAATACCGCGACGACACCACCACGCAGACCGACCGCCACGGCCGCCGCCACGGTGTGCCAGGTGTTATCGGCCTGGATGAGGGCGGTGGGCGGGGCCGGATCGATGGACTCGATCCGCTCGGCCAGCGCTCGAGCCGCCGCGACGATCTTTCCGAGGGTGTGGCGACCGAACTCGTCCACGACCGCGATCTGCTCCGGCGCGCGCTGTGCCCGCTCGATCATTTCCTGCGCAAGTGTCTTCATCGCCTCACTTCTCTCGCGACGCTCGATATCTGTCTACTCGCTTCCACCCGCTGTGGTGCACGGCCGGTCAACGGTGGCGGCACGAGTACCGCGCGTCCGGTCACGGTCCCGGCCCGAAGGCGCTGGTAGATGTCGACCGCGTCCGCGAGGGGATACGTAGTGGCCTCGACGTGGAGTGTCCCGCCGATAGCCATCTCGACCACGGCCGCCAGATCCGATCGGGCACCCCAGAACGGTGCGTCGACCTGCCACCCGGCGGCGAGGCCGACACGTTTGCCCACGCCAAGGCGGCCGCCCGCACTTCCGACGACCGTGAGTCGGCCCCCTGGTGCGAGCGCTCGCGCGGCCGACTCCATCGTGTCGGACGTGCCGACGAAATCCAGGATCAGATCGGCACCGCCGCCGAGCTCCGGGATCGCTGAGGCGAGATCGGCAAATGCCGCATCGCTGCCCAGTCGCAATGCAACGGGCAGTGTTTCCGGCCGGTTGTCGATGGCGAGGACACGTCCGGCACCGAAGTGGCGAAGGATCTGAATCGCCAGGTGACCGAGCCCGCCGACACCGATCACGACACAGATCGCGGATTCGTCGATGACATCGGCGTGCCGGCGCACGGCGTGGTAGGCGGTCAACCCGGCATCCGCGAGGGGCGCGGCGATGGCGGGTTCCAGATCGCCGGTGCGAACAAGGAATCGGGCCGAGGGAACAACCATGGCCTGTGCCAGACCACCGTGATAGCCGAGGCCATTGCCGATCGGAGCCAGTCTGCCGTCGGCCCGCGGCCGCAGCGTCAGACAGTAGTTCTCCCGTCCACGCGCGCAATTGCGGCAGCGGCCACAGCCCCAGATGCCATGGACCACAACGGCTTCGCCGAGCCAGGACTGATCCGCATCGGGACCGGTATCGATCACCGTGCCCGCGACCTCATGACCGAGAGTGAGCGGCAGCGGATAGTCGAAGCTCGATTCGGTGGCATCCATGACGTGCAGATCGGAGCGGCACAGCCCTGCCGCGGTGACCTGCAGCAGGAGCTCTTCCCCCCGCGGCTCCGGAACCGCAACCTCACTCAGCTGCGGTTCGGTACCCCACTCGGTCAGTTGGACGGCCAGCATCAGCGCGCCGTCCAGCCGCCGTCGACAACGAGCGTCTGCCCGGTCATATAGGACGACGCGTCGGAGGCGAGAAACAGGACCGCGCCATCGATTTCACCGGCACTGCCGCCACGGCCGAGCATGGTGTTGCGGCGCACCCACCCCGCCGACTTCTCGTTGTCGAACAGACCATCGGTCATCTCGGTGTCGAACCAGCCCGGTACAACGGCATTCACCCGGATCCCTTTACGCCCCCACTGGCCGGCGAGTTCCCTGGTCAGTCCGAGGACCCCGGCCTTGGACGCGGCGTAGCTCGCGCCGCCGATCGGTGCGGTCGAGACCAGCCCGATCACCGACGAAATATTGATATACGACGCGCGCGCACCCTCGGGCAGTCGCGTCGCGGCATAGGTGGCGAGATGGAATCCGGCCACCAGGTTGACCTCGAGGATCGAGGCGAACCCGCCTACCGTTTCTTCTTCGGCATGTGGGGGACCGGGTTTGCCCGCGTTGTTGACCAGCACGTCGAGCCGCCCGGACTGCTCATAGCAGCGGTCGACCAGCATTCGGCGGTCCTCGTCGGATGTGACATCACAACGAACCGGAACGAGCCGGGGGTTATCCGCGGCCAGCGCCGCCAACCGGTCGAGCCTGCGAGCCGCCGCGTACACGGTGGCCCCGGCATTGGCGAGAGCGTTCGCGAAGCCCATTCCGAGGCCGGACGACGCGCCGGTGACGACGGCGACTCGGCCGGACAACCCGAACAGTTCGTCCAGCGTCGTTCCGGTGGCACTCATATCGTTTCGCATGTCAGTACACCGCGGTCCGGCCGCCGTCGACGGGGATGATCGCACCGGTGGTGTAACCGGCGGCGGCGCTCGCCAAATGGGTTACCAGACCGGCGATTTCCTCCGGCCGCCCCAGCCGACCCGCGGGCAGGCGATCGATGATCTTCCCGACGAACTCCTCGTCCCAGTTGTCGGCCATATCCGTCGCGAATCCGCCCGGCATCACGCAATTGACGCGCACAGTTGGCGCGTATTCCTGTGCGAATGCCATGGTCAACGCGTTGAGTCCGTTCTTGGCCGCGGCGTACATCGCCTCGGGCGGACTCGGCCGGACGGCCCCGATACTGGAGATATTGATGATCGACCCGCCGCCGGCGGCCGCCATCCGGGCACCGGCAACCGCCATCAGGCGAAACGGGCCCTTCAGGTTGACCTCGATGGTCTTGTCCCACAATGCTTCCGAGACCGACCGCAGATTGTCGGCCAGCGGTGCGATACCCGCGTTGTTCACGACGATATCGAGACTGCCGAAATCGGCGATGATCCGATCCACGGCCGGTTCGATCGAATCCCACTTGCCGACATGCAATTCGAACGGGTGCGCGCTGCCCGGCCCATTGCCGTCGCCGAGTGCGGCGACGGCCTGCTCGCATGCGTCACGTTTGCGGCTGGACACGATCACCGTGCAGCCCGCGTCCCGCAGTCCGCGCGCGATCGCCAGTCCGAGGCCGCGGCTGGCGCCGGTGACCAGGGCGACCTTTCCGGTCAATTCCGTTGTGCTCATTTGTGCTTCTTCAATTCGAGGCGGGCGATGGTACGCAGGTGGACTTCGTTGGGACCGTCGGCGATCTGCAGGGCCCGGGTGATGGCGTACAGGCGGGCCAGGACGGTGTCGTCGCTGACGCCGGCGGCACCGTAGGTCTGCACCGCGCGGTCGACGACGGTGTGCGCTACTTCCATCGCCGCGACCTTGATGGCGGCGACTTCGGATCGAGCGGCCGCGTTGCCGTAGTTGTCGATGAGCCAGGCCGACTTCAGGACGAGCAGGCGGATCTGGTCGATCTCTATGCGGCTGCGGGCAATCCACTCGCGGACGACGCCGCGATCGGCCAGAGGAGCGCCGAATGCGACGCGCTGCAGGGAGCGTTGGCACATCATGTCGAGCGCACGCTCGGCCATGCCGATGGCCCGCATCGCGTAGTGCATCCGGCCCGGTCCCAACCGGCCCTGGGCGATGGCGAAACCGTCACCTTCGGCGCCGAGCATGTTCTCGGCCGGAACGCGGACATCGGTGAACTGGACTTCGCCGTGGCCGAGGCGGTCACGGAAGCCGAACATCGGAAGATCGCGCAGCACTTCGATTCCTGGAGTGTCACGGGGGACCAGAATCATGCTCTGCTGGCGATATGTCGGTGCCTGCGGATCCGATTTGCCCATGAAGATGATGAGCTTGCAGTCCGGGTCGAGAATGCCTGAGGTGTACCACTTACGGCCGTTGAGGACGTACTCGTCGCCGTCGCGAACGATGGTGGAGGTGATGTTGGTGGCGTCGGAGCTGGCCACCGCGGGTTCGGTCATCGCGAATGCGGAGCGAATAGTGCAGTCCAACAATGGTTTCAGCCAAAGCTGGCGCTGTTTCTCGGTCCCGTACATGGCCAGGATTTCCATATTGCCGGTGTCGGGAGCCGAGCAATTGATGGCTTCGTTGCCGATGATGGATCGACCGACCACCTCGGCCAGTGGCGCGTACTCCAGATTGGTGAGTCCGGCGCCGAGACCGTCGTGGGTCATGAACAGATTCCACAGACCCAATTCGCGGGCCTTGACCTGCATATCTCGCATGACTTGCGGCTGCTCATGGGGATTGTCGTTCGCCGCGATCTGAGCGTCGAATACCTGCTCCGCGGGATAGACGTACTCGTCCATGAAGGATTCGAGTTTGCCGAGCAGATCCTGCGTGCGGGGCGAATAGGAGAAATCCACGGTGCGGCTCCTGAACTGGTGCGGTCGATATCAACCGGCGAGTAGCGCGGTTCCGGTCTCGATCAGGCGGTTGATGGTGGCGGGCAGCTTTTCCTGGTCCGGGTCGTAGTGCCGGCCTTCGCGGTGGCGGCGCAGGTTATGGCCCATGATCGCGGCCATCTTGAGGCGGCCCAGCGCGTCGAACCACGTCATATCGGTGAGCGGCGGTCCGTCGCCGACGTACAGGTCGACCAGTTCTTGCGCCGAAGGCAGTCCGGGCACCTCCCGGCCGACGCCGGGAAAGTTGCTGCCGTCGGCGAAAACGAGGAACCAGCCCAATTCGACCCGAGGGTCGCCCGCGCTCCAGATCTCCCAATCGATCAACGCGACCGGTTCGACGCTGTCGCAGATGATGTTTCCGAGGCGGTAATCACCGTGCACCAGTGTCGGTGTGGTCGGTTCGGGTGTGGTCCGGCCGAGTAGCTCGAGCAGCCGGTCGCCACCGGCGACGAGGTCGGGTGGGACCGCGCCGAGGGTGCGTGCCCAGCGTGCGAGTTCGGCGTCCGGCGTGAGCGGTGCCTGTACGCCGGGCGCGGTATACGGATCTATCGCGTGCAGGCGCGGCAGAATTTCCGCGGCACGCCGCATCCGGGCCGCGGCCGAACCGGTTTCGACGGCCGGATCGTCCAGCACCGGCTCCAACGCCGCCCCGGCCACGAATTCCATGGCGAACCAGGCGGGTTCGACGTCGTCGACCGCGACGATGCCCGGTACGGGAACAGGTGTGTGCGCCAATGCCTGCATGATTCGGGCCTGGCGCAGCATGTCGTGCCGGCCGATGGCCTGCTGTCCCTCGGGTACGGCCTTGACCACGAAGTCACCGCCGGTCGTTCGCACCCGGTACGTCAAGCCGGAATGTCCGCCGAGCAGCGGTTCGAATGCGGTGACCAGGACGTCGAGGTCCGCCTGCAACCGGGTACGGACACGTTGTTCGAGGTTGTCGTGCCCATCCGTCGCCCGGCCCCCCGCGGAATCACTATCTGAACTCATGGGCGTGGCTCCCTCGGTAGTCCGAGAACTCGCTCGGCGATGATGTTGTGCTGAATCTCGTCGGTCCCCCCGGCGATCCGATAGCCGGGCGCGCCGAGAATGTGCTCGGCCCACGCGAAGGTTCCCCAGCGACCGGAGTCCACGGTGAGGTCTCGCCCGAGTAGCAGGCGCACTACTTCGGACGTGCGAGCCATCGTGTCGGTCGCCAGTAGTTTTCCGATCGAGGCTTCCGGTCCCGGGTCTTTGCCCGCGACGACGGCACCCGCCACCCGCATATTGCCGATTCGCTGCAGATAGCTGCGTATTACGAGGTCGGCGACCTTATCGCGTTCGATCTCGGTCAGCTCCCGTCCGAGATGCTGTGCCAGCGCTACCGCCTGATCCGCGTTGGCCAGACCGAGGTTGCCGCCGTCGAGGCGTTCGGCGGCCAATACGGTGAGCGCTACCGGCCAGCCCTGCCCAACCGGTCCGAGTCGGTAGCTGTCGTCGAGTCGGACACCGTCGAGGAAGACCTCGTTGAACGAGCTGCCACCGGTCATCTGCCGGATCGGGCGAACAGTCACCCCGGGACTGGTCATCGGCACCAGGAAGACGGTGAGCCCGGAGTGTTTCGGTGCCGAGCTATCAGTTCGGCAGACGGCGACGCCGATATCGGACACCCGCGCGCCCGAGGTCCACACCTTGTGGCCGTCGAGCGTCCACGTGCCATCGGCGGATCGGGTGGCGCGTGTCCGCACCGCTGCCAGATCGGAACCGGCCTCGGTCTCCGAGAACAATTGGCAGGCAATGATATCCGTGCGCAGCATGGCCCGGACATAGCGTGACCGCTGCTCGTCGGTGCCCCATTGCTCGATAGTTGGAGCGACGAGTTGCTGTGTCACGGAGAACATTTCGGTGCGCCGTGGCACATCGAAGTCCGCTTCGGCGCGCCGGAAGGCAAGGACGTATGACAGCGGTAGATCGCGGCCGCCGTAGGTCTCGGGCCAGTTCAGTGCGCCCCAGCCCGCGTCGAATTTGGCGCGCTCGTACTCGCGGATCCGGTCGGTGTGTGCGCGTTCCTCCTCGGCGTTCCAACTCTCGAAAACGGCTACCGAATCCGAACCCGAACCCCAGACCGATTCCGCTCGTGGGGCTGCCACACTGCTCAACCAGGCGAGGGCCTCATCGGTGAAGCGGACGAGGTCGGGAAGTGTTTGTGTGGTCACTGATTCACCTCGAAAAGTGTTGTCGTCTCACACCGAAAGCACGGTGCAGGCGCTGATTCCGGGTGCCCCGTACACGTGCGTGAAGCCGATCCTCGGTGCTCCGGGTACCTGTCGATCCCCGGCTTCGCCGCGCAGCTGGGTGACTATCTCGTGCACCTGCCGCAGACCGGATGCGCCGATGGGTTCACCGTTGGCGATGCAGCCACCGTCGGTATTGACCGGCAGTCGGCCGCCGATCTCGGTGTCGCCTGCCGCGATCATCGACTCCTGTTCGCCGTGCTCGCAGAAGCCGCATTCGGCCATGTGCATGATCTCGGCACCGCTCTCGGTGTCCTGTAATTGCGCGACATCGACATCGGCGGGGGAGATGCCCGCCTGTTCGAAGGCCGCCGCGGCCGCGTCGGCGCTCACGCTGGTCGGTTCGCCCCCGCCTTGGACGGCTGGGCTGAATACTTCGAAAGAGCCGAATCGGCGGGTGCGGTGACTGATCGCGCGCAACCGGACCGGGCGACCGCCGAGTCGCCGGACCGCGGCCTCGGTGGCGACGATGACGGCGGCGCCGCCCTCGCCCGGGGAGCAGAACATGTATCGCGTCAACGGGTCGTTCACCATATCGGCGGCGGCGATCTCGTCGGCCGAAATCGCTTGACGTCGCCAGGCATTCGGGTTCAGGCTGCCGTTTCGGTACGCCTTTTCGGCAACCTTCGCCAAGGTCGTGCCGGATATCCCGTATTCGCGCATGTATCGGCCGATTTTGGCGCCGAAGAATTGCGTGGTGACCATGAGCCCGGCAGTGCCGTAACCCTCGGACAGTCCCCATTCGGCGGGTGTCGGATCGAAGGCTCCGCGCGGGTGTTTATCGAATCCGACCGCCAGCGCGATTTCGGCGGTTCCGGAACGGACCGCGTTGACCGCCGAGAACAATGCACTGCCACCGGTGGCGCAGCCATTCTTCACATTGCTGAAAGGTATTCCGGTGAAACCGAGTTCGGCGACGAGGGTGTCGGCGAGCCCCGAACCATCGCTACCGCCGAAGGCGACCTCGATATCGGGCCAGGTCAACCCGGCATCGTCGAGCGCGGCGGCGATCGCGCTGACCGCCATCTGACGGCCGGTGATGCCGGGCTGCCTGCCGAACTTCGACAACCCGGCCCCGATGATCGAAACTGTTTGTGTCACTGTGCTTCTCTTTGCTGTGGAACGATCGCGAACCGGGGCACCGGTGCGGTGCCGACGAGGTGCACCGGTGCCCGCTCCAACTCGGTGAAGTTCTCGCATTCCAGGATTGCTTGAATGCGAATACCTTCCGGAAGCTCGACATAGCCCACCGCGAATGGGGAAAAGCCTTCGGCGGGCGGGATATACGGTGGCGACTTGGGCGGGAACCGTTGCACGGTGTAGGCCCACACCACTCCCCGCGTGCTCAACTCCATTGCGACGGCCGTCGGCTGGACGCATCGTGCGCACATGGTGGTTGCCGGATACGCGACCGTGTCGCAGACCGTGCACCGGCTACCTTCTAGCACCGACGTTGCGTGCTCGCCCATGTCGATCTCCTCTTCGAGTCGTACGCCGGCGGCGTCGGTCAGCGACCGACCCACTTCGGTTCGCGCTTCTCGAGGAATGCGTTCACGCCCTCACGTGCGTCCTCGGACTGCAGGGCGTTGCCCACCGCGAGATGCTCCATCACCATGAGCGATTGGATGTCCGCATCCAGACCGCGGTCGATGGTCATCTTGGTGAGCTTCATGGTGAACGGGCTCTTGTCGACGATCGGTGCGATGAACTCGGCGACCAAATCGTCGAGCTTGTCCGCGGGCGCGGCGGCGTTGATCAGATCGAAGTCCACGGCTTGCTTGCCGGACAGCAGCTTTCCGGTCAGCATCAGTTCCTTGGTCTTGCGGATACCGATCATGCGGGGCAACCGGTAGATCGGACCCGCGCCACCGAAAAGCGCACGGCGAATATGGAAGTCGCCGATCAGTGCGTCCTCGGATGCGACCGCGAAGTCGCAGGAGATCATCAGCTCGAATCCGCCGGCCGTCACATGCCCCTCGAGAACCGCCAGGGACGGCGTGTTCATCGAGTAGAGGCGGTCGCACACCTTGGCCGAGAGCACCGCGACATCCATCGCGTTGGTGCTGCCGACGTAGTTGGCGAGCAGTTCGTCCAGGTCGAAGCCCGAGCAGAACGTATTGCCGCGGCCGCGCAGCACGAGGATCTTGAGCTCCGGGTCCTTATCGACCTCGACGATGATTTCGTCGAGTCGATGCAGAAGTTCGACTGTGACGGCGTTCTTCTTGTGCGGGCGGTTGAGCCACACGCGTGCGACGTCACCGTCCTTCTCCAACACGATGTGGTCGGTGTCCACCATCTCGAACCTCTTTCTTGAACTTGAACTGGATTCAATTCAGTTTTACCTAGCCAACCGCTCCGCGTCAACAGGAGCGCCGGCGCCGTTCGCTGCTTCAGATACCGATGAGGGTGGCGATTCGCGCTCGGTGCGCACGTGAATCACCTTGTAGCGCTTCGTTTCCCATTGCCCTGCGGAAGTAGGAGTGAGCGGGGTGTTCCCAGGTGAAACCGACGCCACCGTGCAACTGGATCGCTTCTGCCGCCGCGTGCACCGCCGCATCGGTACATACGGCGCCGGCGACCGCCACGGCCAACGAGGCCGATCCCGGGTCCTGTGCATAAATCGCCGCCGCATAGCGGGAGGCCGATCGAGCGCGTTCGAGAGTGACCAGCAGATCGGCCAGCCGATGTTTGACGGCCTGGAACGAACCGATGGGGCGACCGAACTGGTATCGGGTCCGCGCGTACTCCACGGTCATCTCGAGCAGGCGGTCGACAATGCCGGTGTTCTCGCATGCCAGCGCCAGCGTTGCCAGCTCGCCCAGCCGTGCGGCAGTCGCCGCGGTGGCATCGACGTCGGTGAGCGCGTTCGCCGGACTCCGATCGAAGGTGAGATCTGCGCGACGGCGCGTTGGGTCGAGTACTCGACGCTCGGTTCGGGCGAGCGGTGCGCCCGGTCGAGTGGCGAATAGGCGGCGGCCGTCCGGGCATTGCGCCGAAACGACGGCCACATCGGCATTGCCTCCGCCTACCAGGTGGGTCGCCGTACCGTGCAATAGCCACCCGCCCCTCGTCGGCTCCGCGTGCACGTGGTCGGTGCCCGCAGACAAGGCGCTGACCGTCGCAAGCAGGCTTCCGTCCAGAACTCCGGCGAGTACGCCCCCGTCGTCGCTGGGATCCGCTGACAGCAGTGCGTGGGCACCGAGGACTGCCGAGGTGTACACCGGCTCGCACGCGAGCGCGCGCCCGCATTCTTCGAGCACGATCCCCAACTCGACCATGCCGTAGCCGAGGCCGCCGCGGTCTTCGGGGACCGACAGTGTGGTCACCGACATGTCATCGACGAGCGTTTTCCACAGCTGTGGCGAATAGCCGAGGCCGGTGGAAGCGACTGTTCGCACCTGCTCGATACCGCTGTGTTCGGCGAGCAAGCCGCGGATGGCCGCGCGCAGGTCCGACTGCTCCGGTCCGGGTGTCAGTGCAGGTGGGTCCGTGCGGGGCCACGGCACTTCTATTGCGAGTGAGGACATCTAGCCTGCCTAAATTGAGTTCAGTTTGATGGTTCGAGAGTATCGCGCCGGAGTCTGGACAAGAAGGGAGATACTGAACTAAGTTCATTTCATGAGTTTGGCCATCGAGGGCTACTACGCAACCTTGGACAGCGGGCGATTGGACGACGCGGTGGCGTTACTCGCTGAAGACGTCGAGTTCGCCATGCTGTTGCCCACCGGAGTGAATCTCGGTCACGGCCGTGCGGCCATGCTCGATTACCTGCGGGGCCGGCCGAAGGTGAACCGCAAGCACCGGCTGTTGCGGGTGGCCGCCGACAATGGTGTGGAGTTCGCGTACGGCGCCGTCACCGAGAACGACGTGACGACAACCGGTTACTTCGTCGGCGCGATGCATCTCGATGCGGACGGGCTGATCGATCGCTACCAGGTGTCATTCAGCGCCGAATTCGCGCTGATACCAACAGATTTCGATGTCGAGGGAGTGGTCCGATGACGATTGCAGCGCCACCGGTGCTGGCCCGGTGGTTCGAATACATGGATTCGGACGACCCCGACCGCGTGCTGGGCATGATCTCGGGCGACTTCGCGATGTCGGTGCAGTTCTCCAAAGGTGCCGGGCTGTCCGCCGAATTCGTGGGGGACCGCGAGGGTTTGGTCGGCTACTTGGCGCAGCGCGAGAAGAGCACGCTGGTCCATCACATCGACACCGGTGCGGTGGTGGGTGATTACGAGTTGGTACTCGGTCGGACAACCCGTGCCGGGGCGTTCGAAGCTTCCTTCAACGCCACCGCACAGCTCGATGCGGACGGCAAGGTGCGGCGCCTTCTCATCGCTCGTACTCCCGAACTGTCCTTTGCGCGCTGAGTTCGTCCCGGCACGGTGATCGTCTGTGGCCGCGGTCTTCGCGGCCGCCATCTCGTGCTGGTAGCGGATGCGAGCTGCTTGCGGGATTCGTGGCATGGCAGGGATTTCCGCGGCCGCGAACGTCAAAGTCGGCTCGGCTTCGATGGTCGCGCCCGTTGACGCCTGCTCATGGGTAGCCGCCGTACGACGGCTCTCGCATTGGCCACCATGTCTTTGCCGACGGTACGGCCAACGCCATATGACCAGGTCAGGCTGATCGGCGTGCGGTGACCAAGAGGTATTCCCATTCCATCCGCCCGTTGCCGAGGTCGTGTTGGGAAGCGAGATCCGCGAGTTCCCGGTCCAACCGCGCGATCCGGTCGGGTTCCCCGGCAATGGCCTTGTACACGGCGACCGTCGGTCCGTAGTAGGCCTTGAAGAAGTCGCGGAACTCGGCCCCGTTGGCGAAACGATCGATGACCGCGTTTTCGCGTCGCAGCTCCAGGTCGGCGACGCGGTCGCCCAAGAGCGACCGGACATGCGTCTCGTCGCCCCACATCGGTGGTGGCAGCGCGCCGGGCGGGGGCGGCGGAGCGAATGGTTTCATCGTGGCGAACATCTGCCCGATGAATCCGGTGGGTGTCCAGTTGATCAGCCCGATCGTGCCGCCCGGCTTGGTGACGCGCACCAGTTCGTCTGCGGCCGCCCGGTGGAACGGCGCGAACATCACGCCCACGCACGAGATCACGGCGTCGAACTCGGCATCGGCGTAGGGCAATGCCTCGGCGTCGGCTTCCTGCCACTGCAGGTCGACACCCCGGGCGGCGGCGATACGCCGGCCCGCGTCGAACAGCTCCGGCGTGAGGTCGCTCGCAACGACGTCCGCACCGGCCTCCGCGGCCGGGATCGCTGCATTCCCGGATCCGGCCGCAATGTCCAGCACGCGCTGACCCGGGCCGATACGGCAGACCTCGACGAGACGCCGACCCAGACCAGGGATGACTTCGGTGGCAACGGCCGGGTAGTCGCCCAGTGCCCACATTGCGCGATGGCGCGTCTTGAGATCAGCGGGGCCGGATTCGGACATCTGATGCTCCCTCTGTAGTCGGGCCGGTGGACGCTGCCGAACCTGATCGATGTACGACGAGTCGCGAAGTCACATGTTGTGCAGGACAAGTGCGGCCGAACGGTGGGCGTGGTGCGCCTGGATGGGCGTGGCTGTCGCGGCCGTTGCGCGGGCTGACACGACCGCATTCGGCCTGTGCAGGCCGGGCGCCGCGCTGCCGTGCAGCGGGGTTGTGCTCATGCTCTTTCGATGCGGTACCGCAATCGGCAGTCGCCGAGGTCCTCGGGCTCGACAGGGCCAGCACTCGGTCCGATCGAACCCAACCATTCTGTCGGCAAGCCGATGAAAACGCGCCGGTACGGTCGCAGCTTGTTGTCGGGATCGAATGTGTCCTTCTCGGTACCGGTGATCCATCGCGAAATCATTCTCCACGAAGCGCGCTCGCGAAGAATTCGATTTGTCGTTCTTCTCTTGCTGTTCGACTCCCGTCACATACTCGCCCTTCCGGTCTTTCCGGAATACGACTGCGCCCTACCGCACGCTCTGCCCCGCACTGGCGGTAGCTGGTGGATCTATGTCGAAAGGCCGAGACTGGTTACTGTCTGCCCGCGCCGTTATGAGGCGCGACTACATGGGTCGCGCCCACCTCGGAACCGCCAGATCGGGCGAGGTGCGTGGGTTTCCGCCCATCGACATGAAGGAGGCTGGAAATGAATCACTCAGACATGGACCCGACCTTCTATCGGAGCGCAGCGGAGGCGGCGGCCGCGCCACCGGAGCGGCTCGCATACGTCGTTGCGTTCGACCGCGCGGCACAGAAGCCGGATGCGCTGTCAGTAGTCGATGTGGATCCGGGCTCGACCACCTACGGCCGGGTGGTTGGCTGGACCGAGGTACCCCACTTGGGCAACGAGCTGCACCATTTCGGCTGGAACGCCTGCAGTAGCGCGCTCAAGCACGAGGGCCACCACATCGAGGGGCTGGCTCGGCGGTACCTGATCGTGCCGGGTCTGCGCTCGTCGCGTCTGTACGTGTTCGACACCCAGCCCGACCCACGCCAGCCCACCCTGTCCAAGATCGTGGACAGCTCCGAGCTCGCGGCCAAGGCCGGCTACTCCCGTCCGCACACGCTGCACTGCGGACCAGACGGTGTGTTCATGACCTGCCTTGGCGGGGCAGACGGATCGGATGGGCCGGGCGGGATCGCGCTGCTCGATCACGGCACGTTCGATGTACTGCGGCAATGGGAGACCGACCGTGGGCCGCAATACCTCGCGTACGACGCCTGGTGGCATCTCAACCAGAACACGCTGATCAGCAGCGAGTGGGGCACCCCGGCCATGATCGAGGACGGGCTGAAGCCGGAGCTGCTGCTGGCCAACAAGTACGGCCACGCGATCCACTTCTGGGACCTGACCGCCGGTCGGCACCAGCAGCGGATCGATCTCGGCGAGCAGTACCAGATGCCACTCGAGCTGCGCCCTTCGCACGATCCGGACGCCGCCTGGGGGTTCGTCGGCGTGGTGATTTCGACCGAGGATTTGTCGGCCTCCGTGTGGCGTTGGCACCGCGATGGTGGTGTGTGGGCGGTCGACAAGGTGATCACCATCCCGGCCGAGCCGGCTGATCCCGATCTGCTGCCGCCGGCACTGAAACCGTTCGGCGCGGTGCCGCCACTGCTCAGCGACATCGACCTGTCGGTCGACGACGCATACCTCTACGTCTCGTGCTGGGGTACCGGGGAGCTGAAGCAGTTCGACGTGCGCGACCCGGCTGACCCGAAACAGACCGGGTCGGTCCGGCTCGGCGGGATCGTGGGCCGCACCGCCCACCCGGCCGCGCCGAACCAGCCGCTTGCCGGCGGCCCCCAGATGGTCGAGATCAGCCGTAATGGTCGGCGGGTCTATCTCACCAACTCGCTCTATGGCGCGTGGGACGACCAGTTCTACCCGGACGGGGTCGGCGCCTGGATGGCCGTGATGAACGCCGATCCCGACGGCGGAATGACCATCGAGGAGTCGTTCTTCCCGCACGACGAGGACTTTCGAGGTCTGCGGGTGCACCAGGTGCGCCTCCAGGGCGGCGACGCCTCCTCCGACTCCTACTGCTACCGGTAGTGGGGTCGAGCGGGGACCACTGGATCTCGACCGCGTGCGCCTGGTCGGCGAAGTGGCGGTACACGTCCGGAAACTGATCGCCGACACGAACGGTCGTGGCCGAAGTCGACCCACGACCGCCCGTGGTCGTGTCCGGAGGGGGAACTGACCACCGCACGGTTCATTACGAACGTGGCTGATCGGTGCGGCCGGCCTGCGGTATGGCGGTTGTTTCGATCGGGGTTATGCGGCGTCGCGATGTGGACGTTCGAGTGTGTTCCGCGCGCGTTCCAGTACCTCTCGCGGCTCGAAGTGGTCGGCTTGCCACGAGTCGGTGCCGATGCCCACCTTTCCGCGCCAGGCCCGCACGATCTTGGCGTGCACCGGCCATCGCACGAATCGGCGCATGTCCTGTTCCGATTCCCACACCGTGATGGATCCGCCGCGCTGCTCGGTGGGCCTGCCCCACAGCCACAGACCCACCGCGCCCTGCATGACCGGCCAGGTGTTCCCCAGCTCGAGTCCGATCTCGTAGATGCGGCGGACTTCCTCCTCGGATCGGGCCAGGAAGTCGGTCACGCTGACGAACACACGCCCGGAAACGTCCTGGCGCGGACCGGGTTTCCACGGCATGAGCACGATGCCGTCCGCGAACGGCTGTTCGGGAATCTCAATAGTACGCACATGCATATAGTACGCACACGCGTACTATTATTGGTAGAGGACGTGCCCGACCCCGGGCCGAACAGGCCGGGAAGTGCCGTGGGCTTTCCAGCGTGCAGGCGCTTCCCGGTGCTCTCGTGGTTGCGGGTCAGAGATCCATGAGATCAGCTGCGAGACTGGACAATTCGTTCTTGTATGTCGTGGCGAGGCCGACCAGTGAGTGGGCTTGGGCCTCCTGTGCTTTGACCATGGTTTCGAGAACCATCACCCTTCGTCGAAGTTTCGCGATGATCCTCGCCTGATCGCTGATGATCGCCGCATGATCGCTGATTCTCGCCGCTGCACCCTCACCGGCGGAAGCCGGTTTCTCGGTGGTCAGGACGACTGAACTCGAATAGGTCACCAGGTCCTCTGATCCGACCGCCACCAACCCCACTTCCTCTTCGGACTCGACGCGTGTCTCATCGTCGGTCGCTGCCGCATCTTCGGCCACGTCACTCTCGGCGGGACTGCCCTCGTCCTCAACGTCTTGCTCGACCTCACCAGCGGTCTCGTCCTCGGCTACCTCCTCACGTTCCGCGACCGCGGCCTCTGCTTCGGCTTCGGGTTCGGTCTCCGGTTCTGCTGTGTCGGCGACCGCGACCGCGACTGCGACCGCGGCCTCTGCTTCGGCTTCGGGTTCGGTCTCTGGTTCTGCTGTGTCGGCGTCCGCGATCGCGGTCTCTGCTTCGGCTTCGGGTTCGGTCTCTGGTTCTGCTGTGTCGGCGTCCGCGATCGCGGTCTCTGCTTCGGTCTCGGGTTCGGTCTCTGGTTCTGCTGTGTCGGCGTCCGCGATCGCGGTCTCTGCTTCGGCTTCGGGTTCGGTCTCTGGTTCTGCTGTGTCGGCGTCCGCGATCGCGGTCTCTGCTTCGGTCTCGGGTTCGGTCTCTGGTTCTGCTGTGTCGGCGTCCGCGATCGCGGTCTCTGCTTCGGTCTCGGGTTCGGCTTCCGGTTCTGCTGTGTCGGCGATCGCGATCGCGGCCTCTGCTTCCGGGCTGGCCTCCGGCTCTGCTACCTCCGCAACCACAGGCACGTCCTCGGCTATCGCGTGTACTTCGGCGGCCACTTCCACCTCGGGGGACTGCGCCACGCCCTCTTCTTCAGCTACCTCGATGTCACCCACCTCGGCTGCCGTCTCGTCCTCAGTTGGCGCCTCGCTTTCAGCAGCCACCACCTCGGCGGAGGCTTCGGTCTCGACATCCTCCGCATCGTCAACTGCTGCGTATTCCTCGTCCGCTTCCACACCCACCGGCGCAGATTCCGCCTCGGCTTCGGTCACCGCTGGTGGCTCACCCTCGGTTACTACCTGTCCCTGTTCAGCCGCTTCGAAGACCCCCGCACCCTCGGCAACGGGTGGCTCTGCCGCAGCTGCCTCGGCCGCCAGCTCTGTCACGCCGGACGCTTCCGCCTCGGGGGCGGTGGCCACATGTTCTTCGTCGGCCGCTTCGCCCACAACGACGTCAGCCTCGGCCACCTCCTCGCCGAGTGCGGGTGACTCGCTTTCGGCGGCCACCGCCGCCGCAGAGACCTGCTCCTCTTCGGCCTCCGCCTCCTCCGCAACGGTGGGTGCAGCCTCGGCGACGACCGCATCGCCGTCTTCCGCGGCGACGTCCACCTCGGCCGGTGTTTCGGTCCTGACGTCCGCACCACCTTCAGCTACCGCTACCTCACCCGAGGCAGTGACCATCTCCTCCTCGGCCACCGTCACTCCACTTTCGCCGGTGTCGGCGTCCTCCGTGATCTCGACTGTGGCTTCGGCCTCGACTGCCGGTTCGGCTTCCAGCACTTCACCTTCGGTGACTGCTTCGGCCTCACTCACAGCAACCGCAGCGGTCTCCGCCACCGACTCCGCACCTTCGGCCGATCC
>NZ_BAGN01000096.1 GCF_000308835.1 Nocardia vinacea NBRC 16497
CGTCGGTGTGCCCGGTGAATACCCGGATCTCGGCCCCGGCGCGCAGATCCCACACCCGCACCGTCCCGTCGAACGAGGTGGTGACAGCGACCGGACGACCGTCGACGACGGTGCAGGCCGCCGCGATCACCCAGTCGGTGTGGCCGGTGAGGACGGCACGTTCGAGCTCCGCGTCGAGGTCCCACACTCGCACCATCCGGTCGTGTCCGGCGGTGACGGCGACCGGTCGGTCATCGATGGTCATACAGGCCACCGACGTCACCGCGCCCACATGACCGGTGAGAGTGGCCCGGTGCGCTGGATCGATGAGGTTGCCGGTCGCCCATCGGGCAGGCCAGTCCAGGGTGCGATTCAGTTGCTCTTGTCGGTCTCGGGCCTGGAACCGGGCGGCGTCGACGGCCAGGATCTGGCGGCGCCCCGCCGGCGGGAGGCGGCGGTGATGGGTGGCGGAGCAGCGATACACCGCTCGGATCAACTGCGCGGGCGCGGTGACGACGGTGCTCAAGACCCCCAGCAGCGCGGTGGGTTCGGCGTGAACGAGGTAGTCCATATCGGTCACCAGCTCGTCCACGAGCCCGGCATGAGCGGCGTGTGTGGCCAAGTGGCGCAGGATGTACGGGTGCGCGCCGGACCATTCACGACTGCCGTCGGGGAGCGTCGGTACGCGCTGACGCAGGACTTCGACGAACATCGCGTGCACTGCGTCGTGAGCCAGATCCTTGGCGAGATACTCGGCCAGGGCCTGGTGATGGAGGCGGTAGGCCGAGTATCCGGCTTCGCGGGCTTCGACCACATAGGACCCGGCCGTGCGGAACAGCCAGGTCAAATCGTCGTGATTGTATTCGACGGCCGCGATGCGTGAGGCGAGCGGAGCCCACAGCTCTTTGTCCGGCAGTCCTTGGCCTTCGGCAAAAGCCAAGGGAAGCAGTAGATTCTGCGCGCGGGCTGCGGCATCGCCGAGGCGGGATCGCAGATCGTGCGCCATCGCCTCGCCGGGGAGTTTGGGCAGGCTCCGCCGCCACTCCAGATCGTCCGGGTCGGGAATCTCGCGCGTGCCGGACAGTGCCGCGGCCACGATCATGGCGACCAGGAACGATCCGTCGGCCTGATCGGCGATCGCGGCGGCGATCGCTCGGACCTGATCCGGTTCGCAATCGGCGTAGACGGTTCCCGGGGACGATCCGCGCAGAACCCGTTCGATGTAGTCGATCGTCGCCGTGTAGTCGGCGTGTTGTGCCGAGTCGAGATCGATGGTGTCACGGTCGGCACCGAGGTCTTCGAGCACTGTTCGGCGAGTGCCGATCAGCAGGCGTAGCCGACCGCCTGCTCGATCGATCAAGGGACGCAACAGCTTTCCGGCTACGGCATGGCCGTCGGTGGCTTCATCGAGGGCGTCGATCAGAACGGTCAGCACCGCTGTCCGCTGCGCCAGCGCTCGCGCGAGTTCGTCGACGGTTGCGGCGGTGACACGCGCGGCGGCCGCGATACCGTCGCGCACCTGATCTACGCCCAGGTTCTGGGCGTAGATCGCCACATCCACCGCGCCTACCGCCGGGATGACCTCGGGCGGCAGGTCGAGGACTTGGACGGCGTTGGTGCGGTACTCGGCATCCGCGAGTGCCGTGATGAGCCCGAGAACGGCGGACTTGCCGGAGCCGGGCGCACCGGTGACCACCAGCATCGACCGATCGGGTTCCGGGTGGGTGAGCCAGGTGGCGATGGCGGCCAGTGCGGTGTGACGCCCGCAGAACCACCAGCCCTTGTCGTCGTAGTTTCCCATGGCGCGAGTCAGCAGCCGGGTGCGGAATTCGACGCGGCGTCGCTCCTGCTGCGCGGTCCACTCCATCAGCGAGCGGGATTCCGACTCGGACTCCGACACCGTCGCGGCGGCGAGCGGGGCTTCGATCCATGGTTCGATACCGAGTCGGTCGGCGAGTTCACCGGCGATCCTGGCCATGGCCGTGGTCTGTTGCCCCTTCCGTGCGGCCCGATCGAGCACGATCGAGAAGGCCCCCTTGCGGCCGGTGCGCTCCAGGTGCGGCGCGATGGTCCTCCATACGTCCAAAGCGGTTGTCTTACTGATGGATTCGTGCAGGATCTCGCGAGTTCCCGGCGTGAAGTCGAAACTCTCGGGCGTATTCGGCTTCGGGCGCTGGAGCAACCCGCTGGCGAGTACCTCGGCGACGTGCACCTGCCGTCCGCCCGGAACGAGTTCGCGCAGAATCAGTCTGGCGATCGTCAAGTCGACTTCAACGGCGGAGAGCAGTGTAGCCAATCGAGTCGCCGGCTCGGACGCGGTCGCGTGGAAGGTCTCGACGATCGCGCGCGGGTCGATGTCCGACTTCGTGGGCCGGCTCGCGATCGGCGATTGTTCCAGCACCGGTGCGATGACGCCCGGAACCGAACGCCGACCGCGCGCCATCAACATGTGGGCCCAGTCGCCCAGCATGGACTCGTCGAGGGTGACGATCGGTGTTCCGATGGCTGTGGCGTGTTCCTCCATGGACCACCAGGGAAGCCGCACGCGCAACAGTCGATTGGCGTTCCCGCGCTGCTGCCCCGATACCGCCACTTCACCGGAGGCGAGCGCGGTCGCCGGCCACAGTCGCCACGGCAGGGTCTGCACGAGCACGACCGGATCGAATCGACCCCACAGTTCGAGCACATCCCATGCTGCCCGGCTGTCACGCCATAGCTCGGAAACGCAGTCGCTGAACAAGAAAATCAACCGCCGCCCGGCGTAATCGACGAGTTGTCCGGTGGGATAACCGGTTCCGCCGCGATCGCGCAGGACCGGTGGACCGGACTCGTAGTCCAGCGTCCACTGGGTGACGCGCTCGAAAGCGCCTTCGCGCCCGAGCAGTCGTGTGAAGGCGGCGACCATTTCACGCCAGACGATCATGGTCGGCCCACCGTCCACGACGACGGCGGCCTCCCGGAACCACCGCTCGGTAGCCGGTTCGAGGATGGGGATGAGTTCGCGGGTTCGGCAGAAATGCTCGATGGTTTCGTCGACGTTCAGTGCGGTGTTCGTCGTGGTGTTCCGGCTCGGACGGCGACGATGCCGGAGCGGACGTAAGGCGCGCGCGATTCGCAGTTCGCCGGGCAGCGACTCGTTTTCGTGGTCGGGCGCGAATTCCAGCCCGCCGGGTGTGATCGTGGGTGGCGCGGACTGGCCGGTGTCGGCCCGATCGAGCTCGAGTTCAAGCGGATTTCGTTGCCACGCAATCGTAGGAGACGGCTCCCTGCCGACCGGTGGATTGACGGCGGAGGGGGAGCCGACAGCCGGGGAATGACCCACCGCGGTCGCCTTCGATGGTTGAGCTGGTGCGCTGACGGGTTCGGTGTGTTGCTCATCCCCGGACCGGGGTGTGTGGATGGCGAGCCACAGCGAATCGGCCAGATCTCGCCAGTCCAGCCTGGAATCTCTCGTATTCAGTGCCGCGACCAGCGTCTCGATCATGCGTTGTCGGATTTCAATTTTGCGAGGACGAGGTCGACGATACGTCGTCTCTCCTGCTCGTCGGGTGCTTGCGCGGTCACCAGGTAGATGGCGTTCATCAGTTGATCGGTGGCCACCGCGCCGGGATCCGTCGACCGCTGGACGAAGGTTTTGATCACATCCGTGGCCGCGCCTACGGCGGCTTCGCCGAGATGGGCGGTGACGATTGCGGTCAGTTCCTTCTCTTTGGGGTCGGGCATCCGGAACCGGATGCACCTGCGCAGGAAGGCCGGCGGAAATTCCCTTTCTCCGTTACTGGTGAGAACGACGAACGGAAACTCCTGACAGACCACGCGTCCCTGAGCGATCGGCGAGTACTCGGTGCTGTCGGCGTGCTGAATCTCGAACGGGCCCTGATTCTCAGGCGAGCCAGCTCTTTGATCTCGAATTCGCCGCGTTCGAAGACATTGAGCAGGTCGTTCGGAAGATCGATATCACCCTTGTCGATCTCATCGATGAGCAGCGCACGCGGACGGGAACTCGGCAGCAAGGCGGTGCCGAGCGGGCCGAGCCGCAGGTAGTCGCTGATCGCAGTCGGCTCGCCGTCGTTCAATCGTTCCGCGTACAGGCGCCCCATGGCATCGTACCGGTACAGGGCGTCGTCCACGGTCGATCGGGAGGTGATCGGCCAGCGCAGCACCGGTCCCAAATCCAGTTGGCGGGCAACGGATTCGATCAATGACGATTTGCCCGACCCCGGTCGGCCGGTCAGCAGCAACGGTCGGCGCAGGGTCAGCGCGGCGTTCACCGCGTCGACCATGGCTTCGGTCGTTCGAAAGGGGTCCGGTTCGGATGCTGCTGACCGGTCGAATACGCGCCACGGCGGAGCCGGCGGAATCAGATCGGTCGATGGGGTCGCTGCATCGGAACCGGCGTATCGTCGCACCTGAGGCTGCTCGGTCACCACGCATCCCTCCCTACATACCGGGCATATCTGGCTGGGGCGGAAGCAAATCGGGGTCGTCCCAGAGCAGGCGAACCGCGATTCCGAGTTCTCCCACGGCCTTCTTCCGCTTGTAGTGTAGGCGCGCGGGCAGTTCGTCGAACGGACCTCCGGTAACCAACTCTTTCACCTGCTGTCGTGTCGTCGTGGGGTTGTCGCCGTCGTACGTGCTCCACAGGATGTAGGGCGCACCGGCCACGATGGCGGCCATAAGCGGATCCTGATGCAGGTCGAACCCGTTCACCGCGGGGGCGAACGCCATTCCTATGCAGGCGGATTCGGAGGAGCTGACCTGGCTGTGCACGGTTTCGGGCTCCGTGTGCTCGATCCAGGCCAATAGATCGTCCGGGTGATCCTCGAGCCGGGTTCTGATCCTCGGGTGTTTGATCATCCAGTTACTCCACAATCTGGGATTGCGCATGCGCTCGGCACTGTGCAGGAACGTGGGCCGCAAACACCAATGTGAGGTCGGCGCGGTGAAACCGTCACTGAACTCCCATGATTCGGGGATCTCGTCGAATGCCGCACGCGGAACTCTGAATCCGAGCACACATTTATCGGCGCCGCCTGCCAAGAGTTGGTTCACTTTGGCCCGCACTTCCACCAACGTCAGGTTGCCTTCGGGCCGGTCGTGAACCCAACCTTTGCCCGGCTCATAGCAGTGCACACCGATCTCGAAAGGCGGCTCGAACCGATTCATATCGTGTTGACTGCTCAGGATGTCTATGACAAGTCGGCGGTTTTCGATGTGCGAGATAGCGGCATCTCTGCGTAGTGCTTTGAGCTGACCTGAAGGAATTCTGAACCATTGGTCGGGAACGGTACGCTTGGCTGACTTTTCGAGGGCGGCGACAAACCGGTGCAGCGGCTTCTGTCCCTCTCGCTCCGAGAGGCCGACAAGACTGCGCAGTGCAGCCGTGATATACATGGGCGAATCAGTGGGGACGCTCGGCATCGATCGCCAATACGCGTTCACCACCATCTGGTTGGTGACATTCGGGAAATGCTGCTCGACGCGAGCGATATCCAGGTCCTGCGACCACTCGATGCCGAGCTTCGTCAGATCGATAGTCAACGACGCCGTCGTGGCGTAACTTTGCAGAATTTCGAATAGACGTGCAACCTGGTTCGTGCTGAATACCCGGGCGACCAACTCCGTCGCATCGAGATTGTCGACGCGCGTGTCGACGGCATCGTTCGATAACGCGGCGATCAACTGCTGACGGATATCGGGCAGTATGCCGTCTTCAGTGTTCGGAAAGTTCTGAGCGTCCTTCCACCATTTGAGCAACTTGGCATAGGAACTCTCGAAATAGCGAAAGGGGAGACCTTGGACTCCTTCCTGACCGAGCACGGTCGGCAAGGTATAACTGGTGCCACCGGTGTCTTCGACCTGCCAGATCGGTGTCTGCTCGGGACCGCCGGCCGCTTTCAACTGCTCGAAGCGTGCGGTCACCATGACATTGAGAGTCTCGATATTGGGAGCCAGTGTCCCCGGGAGCATCGTCTCCAACCATTGAAATACCGTGTCGGAGAAGGCGTTCGACCGTGTGATGTTGTCATGGTAGGCACTCTGCCCCTCGCTGGTCGAGTGCAGAACGTACTGCCTGATCCTCTTCGGGTTTCCGATATTCAGCGTGGTCTTGACGAGCCTTTCATTCAAATGCATCTCGTTGTAGAAGTCCGCACATGCGTCGATGAAAATGATCTGACTATCCAGCCCCTTGACGGTTGTCGAGCTCAGATAGTTCCGAATTTCCTCGACGACATGAACACGCAATGCGCCCGACTCGGCGTCGGAGGTGAACAGCGCACGCTTCCGGCCCGATTTCAGCACCCCGTGTCCGCACCAGTACATCAGCAGCAGCTCCAGCGCAGGTTCCTCCGGATCGGATCTCTCGGGATCGGATCTTCCGGCGGCGTCCTTCAGCAGATCGATGATGCTCGCCTGGGTCGGCTCCCATCTGCGAGTCCCGGAGATCGGGTCGGTGTCGCTGCACGCGAGCAATATGTTCTTCGCCGGCACACCCTGCTCCAGCGCCCACTTCGCGAAGCGCTCGGCGTAGGCCGCGGCGCCGGACAGCCGCATGGCCGACTGCCGGTATTCGTCGATGCCGACCGCGATCACGAGTACCCGGTCAGGGTCGAAGTTTCTCATCGCGGCAGCACGGACTCGATCGCCGTCCAGACCGCCTCGTTGGACCAGTAGGCGCTGTGCGACGCGGCGAAGGGCTCGCCATTGTCGACGCGCACGTCGACAACTCGGTTCGGGAAGACCCCGGAGGCGGTATAGGACAACAGGTCTCGATGATCATAGATATTCACCCAGGGCGGGAAATGCTCCGGCAGCGAGCTAGGCGGCTCCAGGCTCGGCAAGGCGCCTATCTCATAGAGGAAGGGCGCTTGCGAACCGACCGTCACCAGACCCCGCACCGCGGGAATGTGCTCACGGGCGAGTAGATCGACGCAGAGGATGCCGCCGAGCGAATGTCCCAGCAGCACCACCGAATCGGAGGCCGCGTCAGTGATCGCGCTCCGCAAGAGCGTGGTCATCTGCTGTCCCCTGGCCAGATAGCGCAACACATCGCCCGCCAGGGGGGCCGCCGCATCGGTGAGCGCGCCACGTTCACCGACCAGCTTGCGGGTGATCGGCCGCGAGAGGTATCGCTTGCCATGCTCGACAAGGAAGTTCCCCACCCCCAGCCCGGACCCGCGCAGGTCGGCAATGAGTTGCGTCACCAATGCCTCGCGGGTCGAACCGCCCAGCGGCGGGAGCCCTTCGGCCATGGCCGCTGCGACGCTGTGCGCGATCAATGCTCGTGCGATCGCACAACGATGTTCCAGAGGGTTGGGTGGCGCGGTGGCGATCGCCTGCTCGAATACCTCGGCCGCACGCATGGCGGTGAGCGCGTCCGCGAACTGGTTGGTCAGGTCGAGTTCGGCGAGGCTGTCGGCAAGCGCCGCGGAGGGGCGGAATCGCGTAAGACTGGCCCGCATGGCCGCGGCGGGGGTCTGCCCACCGTAATGTGGTGTCGGCGGCATCCCCCGCAGCAGCCGCAATTCGTACCATGGGTCCACATAGAGGACCGCCCAGAGTTCCAGCCGCTCCTGTTCCGGTGTCCGCCCCTTGCCCTTCGAATCGTCGTAGGTCGGGATGGATCGCCCCTCGAGCCGCAGGCGAGCTCCGGCCGAATTGCCCCAGAAGCACCCCGCCACCGTGAGAGGCCAGTTCCTCGACTCGACACAGGATTTGATCGTCCGCAGCGTCTGTGCGTATCGAACACCGCGGACCCCGGTGCCGTGTACGAACAGCAGTGTCGTCCGGTGCGTCATCAGCTCCCCCTCATACATCCCAAGACCCGGGTGCCGCGCGGCTGGAACCGCCCGCTCCAGCCATTCGGTCCGCCCCTGCGACACCATTCGCACGTGCCTCGAGTCGACGTTAAGGAATCTACTTGCGAGGGCTCGGCATTACATGCGATTCGCGGCCCGGCATCACGAGTTGCGGTCGTGGAACGGAACTTTCACGCGGAGGACATTACTTCGGCTAGATATCTCTCGTCGGCGGAGATGGTCGCGCGCCACGCCGGGGCCGCTCCTGCACGGCTCGACCGCCGTACCGGTGGCTAACGCCCAGCGTTCACACTGGGTCAAGGGTATTGATGCGCTACCGTACTGATATGTACGCCCTGGTGGTGAAGTTGGTGCTCCACGATACCGATGCCGCAGACGTTTTCGATCGCCTCGCCGCGGATGCCGTCGATCGCATCGCCGAAAACGAGCCGGGGACACTGCTTTACGTGATACATACCGTCGACGGCGAACCCCGGTCGCGGGTGATCTACGAGGTCTACCGCGACCGCAAGGCGTTCGAGGATCACCAGCGTCAGCCGCATACCCGATACTTCCTGGAACAACGTGACAACTACGTCGAATCGAACCGTGTCGAATTTCTGACGCCGAAGATGTTCGAAGGGTTTCCGGGGGCCGCGACTCGAGAGCCCTAGTGTTGTGTACCGCAAAGATTCATGCGGCACCTGGCCCCGTCATTCCGGCGCGCGTTCCGGAACTCGGGGCGACCAGACGAAGCCTCCGCTACTAGCATGCTGGGATGATTCCGAAGACCTTCTCCCACAACGGTTCCCGCAAGGGCGGTAGCCGCCGTATCTGGCGTCGCCGTGGCCGCGCTGGACGTCCGGCATAGATGAGTTCTTCAACTAGCTACCGTATGGCTACCGTTATTCGCCGGAGTGCTCGGACGAGATCGCCGAAACCGCTGACCGGAGTCGACGACACGTTCAGCCGTCGAACGACATCCACCGCGAACGATTGCAATCCCGGTGTGGTGGCCGTGGATTCGATCAGACGTGTCGTCACCGCGGTCATCAGCCGCTTCTCAGCCGACGTGTCTTCCGACCACACCAAACCCCGCAGAGGCGTGAGCCAATAGCTCTGCTCGCACGGTGGTTGGTGTTCTGTTTTAACACCTCGAGGGCAACCCGAGGCATCGACCTCCAGGTCCCAGCGCCCGCTGTCGGTTGTGACGCCGGAAGTCTCATCGCGGCATGGGCTGCGGTGCAACCGAGCTGTGGTGTCGGTTCGGCGTCGAGGTTTGAGCGCGGGTGCGGGTGGCGGTGGGGGATTCGCCGGTGTGGCGGCGGTAGATGCGGCGGAAGGCAGAGGGGTCGGCGTAGCCGGCGGCGGCAGCGATGGCATCTATTGGATCGTCGGTGGTGACAAGCAGGGCTGCGGCGTGGCTGACGCGGAGGCGGTGGACGTATTCGGTGGGGGACATGCCCAGGTGGGTGTGAGTGCGGCGGGCGAGGGTGCGGGCGGAGACGGATGCGGCGCTGGCCAGTTCGGCGAGGCTTAGCTGGCGGCTGAGATTGGCGGTGATGTGGTGTTCAAGGGCCCGCAGGGCGGGGTCGGTGGAGCGTAGGTGTTCGAGAATCATGTACCGGGACTGGGACATGCGGGAATCGAGGACGAGGTAGCGGGCTACGCGGTCGGCCAGCGCCGCACTGTGGAGGCGGGCGATGAGGGCAAGCATGAGGTCGGCGTGGGCAAAGGCGGCGCCGGCGGTGACGACCGGGCCGGTGTCGATGACCATGCGGTCGATCTGGACGGTGATGTCGGGGAAGCGCCGGGTGAAAAGAGGGGCGAGCCACCAGGTTGTGGTGGCGGTGCGGCCGGAGAGCAGGCCGGAGGCGGCGAGGATGAAGGTTGCCGAGCAGGAAGCGGCGACGGTTGCGCCGTTGGCGGCGGCCTGTCGGATCAGTTCAATGGCTTGCACAGTGTCGGGGCGAGACAGAAGTTCGTGAATTCGTCCTTCGGTCGCGGCAGACGGACCCGGAAGAACCAAGATGTCGCTTGAACCGAATTTCACAGCGGCGGAGGGGCTTTCGGTTGTTACTGGAATTGATCGTCCGCTTCCGGATCGCACTGGTCTGCCATCGAGGGAGATGACGCGTTGGCGCAGCAGATGGTCGCGGTGCGGGGGAGTGTGGTCCTGGGCGAGTCCGGCGGCGGTGTCGACGATGTCGATGCCCATGCCGAGCGCTCCTTCGAGCACACCCTCGAGGATCAGATGGGTGATCATTGGCAAGATTGGACCGAAAAGTGGCGGTTCAGTCAATGGTGATGCCCGCCCGGGACCGGCAGGGTGTGAATGTGCAGCAACCCTCCTTTGATCATGGCCGCGATGATCGGCTCGACGACTTCCACCGCCGGACGGTCACGTTCGACGGTGCCGCACGCGCGGTGTACGTGTCGGGAACCGGACCGGCGGTCATTGTGATGGCCGAAATGCCCGGTATCAGCCCCGATGTGGCCCGCTTCGCCCGCTGGGTCCGGGACGCCGGGCTCACGGTGTACATGCCGTCGCTGTTCGGCCGCGATGGCGCCTACCCGGAGGCCGAAGCGGGGCTCGCAGTGTTCAAACGTGCCTGTGTCAGTGCCGAATTCCGTGCTTTCGGCGGCGGCGCCGCGAGTCCGGTCGCCGACTGGTTGCGTGCCCTGGCTGCCCTCGCCCACCGGGAATGCGGTGGCCCTGGAGTCGGCGCGGTGGGAATGTGTTTTACCGGGAACTTCGCCCTGACGATGATGCTGGAGCCGTCGATGCTCGCGCCCGTGCTCTGCCAGCCTTCCCTGCCGCTGGATAATCCTGCTGGACTGGAGATTTCACCTGAGGACCTGGCGTCTGTCCGCGAAGTTCTGGATCGTGAGAATCTGGTCGTGCGCGCCTACCGCTTCGAAGGCGACCGCTTCTGCACCGCAGCGCGTTTCGCCGCCTATACCGAGGCCCTCGGCTCTCGTTTCGAGCCTCGCGTGCTTTCCGCTGCCGCGGCGAATCCCGCCCCGCCGCCGTTCTTCGAGCAGTTCGTCGGCTGCGCGCACAGCGTTGTGACGGCTCATTTGATCGATGCCGAAGGCGAACCCACCGCAGCGGTCCGCGACGAGATCATCGCATTTCTGGTTGAGAGACTTGCCGAGCAGGGCGCGGGTCAATAGAGGCTAGCGAATCAACTGCCCGGAAGCACGATCGGTTTGATCGAGCCGCGGTTGTCCCGGCCGCTGGTCAATGCCGCGGCCACCTGATCGAGGCCGAAGCGTCCGGTGACCAGGCGGTCTAGATCGACTCGTCCGGTGGCGGCGAGGTCGATCGCGGTCGGCCAGGTGTTCGCGTAGCGGAATGTTCCGGTCAACTCCAGTTCGTGTTCCTGCAGGTAGGGCAGGGGGAGTGGAATATCGTCGCCGCCCATGCCGACGAGCACCACCCGCCCGGCTCTCGCAACCGTGCGCACCGCGTCGCCGATTGCCGTGGGATGTCCGGAGCATTCCAGGAGGACATTCGGTTCGAATCCGATGTCGCGCAGTGGAGTACGGCCGACGTCCACCGCTTGTGTGCAGCCCGATTCGATGGCCAGTGCCAGCCGCTGCGGGTTCACATCGGTGATCACGACCTCGGACGCACCGAAAGCCAGCGCGGCCTGCGCGGTGACGAGCCCGACCGGACCCGCGCCGTTCACCAGCACGCGGTCGCCCGCACCAACCCGTCCTTTACGGCACGCCCACACGCCGACCGATAACGGTTCGAGCAGCGCGGCCGCCTCGTCGGTCAGCGAATCCGGCACCGGATGCGCGAATTCCTGGTGCAGCACAACGTATTCGCAGAATGCGCCATCGATCGGAGGTGTGCCGAAAAACCGCATGTCCGGGCACAGGTTGTATCGGCCCGCTCGGCATTGACGGCAGGTGAAGTCCGGTACCCCCGGCTCGAGCGAGACTCGTTGTCCGAGGTGATGGTGGCGCGCGCCGGCGCCGAATCCGACCACCACACCGGAGGCTTCGTGGCCCAGCACCAACGGTTGGTCGACGACGTGGTCGCCGATCCGGCCGTGCTCGAAATAGTGCACGTCGGAGCCGCAGACACCGACCGCGCTGACTTCGATGAGTACCTCGGCCGGACCGGGTTCGGGTACGGCACGTTCTACGATCGCGATCTTCCCGACCGCTTCCAAGACCGCTGAGCGCATAGGTGTCACTGCCTTTCGTCGCGTGCCAACTCGGCCACCGTCGCCTCGGCGCCACGAGCATGTAGTGAACGCAGTGCCGTGACATAGGCGTCGACGAATCGGGGTTGGTCGATCAGATCGCCGAATACTGTTCTGTCGCTGAGGAATGCGGTGGGATCCTCGCGCTGGCGGCGGGCCAGCGGTGTCAGTTGGTCGCGGAGCCGGTCGATCACATCGATCGGCTCGCCGTGCTCGTCGAAGCCTTCGGCATAGCGCGCCCATGCGGCAACAATTGTTGCGGCACAGTCGATCTCGCCGGAGCCATGGTGACTATCGAGCTGCTGACGGATGACCGGTAGCAGCCATTTCGGGATGCGGTCCGACGATTCGGCGCACAGTCTGGCAATGGTGTCGCCGATCGCAGGGTTGGAGAACCGTTCGATGAGGGTGTGTTTGTAGCGGTCCAGGTCGACGCCGGGCACCGGGCGCAGGGTGGGTGTTGCCTCACGGTCCATGTAGCGCAACAGGAATCGGCGGAAGTCCGGATCCTGGGCCGCCTCGTGCACGAGACGATAGCCGCTCAGATATCCCAGATAGGCCAGTGCCTGGTGGCTCGCGTTGAGCAAGCGCAGTTTCATCAGCTCATACGGTGCGACATCCGCGACGAGCTGCACCCCGACGTCATCGAAGTCGGGACGGCCGAGGGTGAACGAATCCTCCAGCACCCATTGGGTGAACGGTTCGGTCACCACCGGCCACCGATCCTCCAGGCCATAGCGGCGCGAGAGCTCGGCGGAGGCCCCTGCGGGTGTCACGGGCGTGATGCGGTCGACCATCGAGTTGGGAAACCGCACCGCACTCTCGACCCAATCACCGAGCTCGCGATCACGCAGCCGCGCGAACGCCGCGAAGGTGGCCCGCGCGATGTGTCCGTTGCCCTCGATGTTGTCGCACGACATGACGGTGAACGGTGAGATGTCCCGCGCCCGGCGGCGCACCAGCGCCTCGGTCACGAGCCCGAATACGGTGCGGGGCAGGCGGTCCGGCGCGAGATCGGCCCGAATCGCCGGAGCAGCAGCGTCGAATTCGCCGGTGGTCGCGGAGAAGTTGTATCCGCCCTCGGTGATGGTGAGTGAGACGATCCGGGTCGCCGGATCGGCCAGCTTCTCGATCACCGCTTCCGGATCGTCTGGCGCGTAAAGGTATTCGATGATCGAGCCGATCACGCGGGTCCGCCAGGTGCCGTCCGGCTCGGTGATCGACAGGGTGTACAGGCCGTCCTGTGCTGCGAGCACATCGCGCATGCGCCGATCGGCGGGCAGCACTCCGACTCCGCAGATACCCCAGTCGGTCGCGCCGCCCTGCTCCAGTAGCCGATCGATGTACATCGCCTGATGGGCGCGATGGAACCCGCCGACACCGAAATGGACTATCCCGGTGCGGATCCGACTGCGGTCGTAGGTCGGCACCGAAACTTCCGGGGCGAGCCCGTCGATCGTGTCGGCACATAGTGCCGTGGTTGTGGCCCCGTTCATAACGCCCCTTCGACTGTTGTGTACGTCACACTCCGATGGTAGCCTCCTGAACAATAGCTCACCTGCTGAGCAGATGATCACGCATCAATGAGGAGCGCAGTGGCTACCGAAGCGTCCCGGCCGGGCAATCCGGACGATATCCGGTTGGCATTGCGGGCTGCGCAGCTCTATCACCTCGAAGGCGCCACCCAGGCGGAAATCGCCGCCAAGCTGGGTGTTTCCCGCCCAACCGCGGGGCGGCTCATCGCCCGCGCCCGGGCGCAGGGGTTGGTGCGCATCGAGATCAATGTCCCGGACGAGCTGCGTTCGGCCGTGCATGCCGATGTCGAGAGTGAGCTCGAAGCGAGGTTCGGGCTCACCGAGGCGGTGGTGCTCGGGGAGGTACCCGACCGATCCCAGGCAAGCCTGCTCCCGTTCGGGCGTGCCGCGGTCGGCGTCCTGAACCGTCGACTGCGGACGGCGGACACCCTCGGATTCACCTGGGGGCCGGACACCATCGCGGTCGCGCATGAACTGTGGACGAAGTCGGCGCAGTGCGCGACCGTTGTCCAGCTGGACGGTTCGATGACCTCAGGTGACTACCAGACCGGCGTGGACTACACCCTCGGCCGCTGCGCCACACAGTTGCAGGCCACTCCCGTTCGGTTGCACGCACCGCTCTACGCGGATCCGGCGACCGTGACCGCGCTGGAACAGGATTCGTTGGTCGGCCGTGCCATGTCATTGGGACGCGATGCCGACGTCATGATGTTCGGCGTCGGACCGGTCTCCACCGCCACCACTCTGTTCGAGGGCAGCTACCTCGACACCGCGATCCTCGACGAACTGCGCGAACTGGGCGCAGTCGGCGAAATCGGCGGCCGATTCTTCCGCGCCGACGGCAGCGATGTCGCGGGATCACTTGCCGCACGCACGGTTTCGGTTGGCCTCGACGCCATCCGGGCCTGCCCGACCTCGCTGCTGATTTCCGGCGGAGAGGCCAAGCACGAAGCCGTCCTCGGTGCGCTGCGGGGCGGACTGGCCACCATTCTCGTCACCGATATCGAGTGCGCGCGGTGGCTGCTGGAAAAGAAGGAGAGTTCTGGCCGATGAACAGATACCACGCGAAAGCCGCTGCGGCACTGGCTGTCGCGGCCGTGATGGGGGTGGGCGGCTGCGCGGGCGCCGGGTCGTTCACCTCCAGCGGCGACACCGTCACCATCGCGATGGTTTCGAACTCACAGATGCAGGACGCCATCGCGCTGTCCGGTGAGTTCGAACGCGAAAATCCCGGGATCAAACTCAAATTCGTCTCGCTGTCGGAGAATCAGGCGCGCGCCAAGATCACCGCCTCGGTCGCCACCCACGGTGGCGAATTCGATGTGGTGATGATCAGCAACTACGAGACCCCGCAGTGGGCCAAGAACGGCTGGCTGGTCGACCTGTCGAATTACGAGCGCGAGACGCCCGGCTACGACGCCCAGGATTTCATCCCGTCGCTACAGAAGTCCCTGTCCTACCAGGGTGATATGTATTCCGTGCCGTTCTACGGCGAATCCTCGTTCCTGATGTACCGCAAGGATCTGTTCGAACAGGCGGGCCTGACCATGCCCGCCGAACCGACCTGGGATCAAATCGCCCAGGCCGCCGCGAAACTCGACGATCCCGCCGGTGGTCGCTCCGGTATCTGCCTGCGCGGCAAGCCCGGCTGGGGTGAATCGCTCGCGCCGCTGAATACCGTGATCAACACCTTCGGCGGACGCTGGTTCGATGAGAACTGGCACGCCCAGCTCAACAGTCCCGAAGTGGTTCGTGCCGTCGAGTTCTACATCGACCTGGTGCGCGAACATGGTGAACCCGGCGCGGCCGCCAGCGGATTCAGCGAGTGCGCCACACAGCTGTCCCAGGGCAACACCGCCATGTGGTACGACGCGACCTCGGCGGTCTCGGTGCTGGAAGATCCCGCATCCAGCAAGGTGGTCGGCAAGATCGGGTACGCGCCGGCACCGGTCATGCAGAAGCCGAACTCGGGCTGGCTCTACACCTGGTCGCTGGGGATTCCCAAATCCAGTGAAAAACCCGATGCGGCCTGGAAATTCATCTCGTGGATGACCGGTAAGCCCTACATCAAGATGGTCGGCGAGAAGCTCGGCTGGTCACATGTGCCACCGGGCAGCCGGATGTCGACCTATCAGATTCCCGAATACGCCGCGGCGTCGAAGGCATACGGACCGTTGACGCTCTCGTCGATGCAGGGGGCCGATCCGGAACATCCCACCGTGGCGCCGGTGCCCTATACCGGAATTCAGTTCCTCGCCATCCCGGAGTTCCAGGACCTCGGAACCAGAGTGAGCCAGCAGATCAGCGCCGCCGTCGCGGGTCGGATCAGCGTCCATGACGCACTCGACCAAGCCCAGCAATATGCCGACGCGGTCGGCCGGTCGTATCGAGAGAACCAGTAGTCATGTCTGAAACCACCACAGCACCAGCGGATTCCGAGTCGACCACGGAAGAAACACCACCGCCGATCCGCGCGCGGCGCGACCGGCTCGCCCGGGCCGAAGGCTGGCGCAGGCGCGGCCCGCTGTTACCCGCCCTGATCTTCATGGTCGTGGTCACCCAGGTGCCGTTCGTCTTCACGCTGTACTACTCGACGCAATCGTGGAATCTGGTCCGGCCTGGCTCGCGGCATTTCATCGGATTGCAGAACTACGCGGATGTCTTCCGTGACAGCCAGTTCCGGCAGGTGGCGCTCAACACCGTGATCATGATCGTCGGGACCGTCATCATCTCGGTGATCCTCGGACTGCTGCTGGCACTGCTGCTCGATCGTGCGTTCTTCGGTCGCGGCATCGTCCGCACCCTGCTGATCACGCCGTTTCTGGTGACTCCCGTCGCGGCGGCGCTGATCTGGAAGACCACCATGCTGGATCCGGTCTTCGGGCTGGTGAATTTCGTACTGAAACCGTTCGGCGCCGGCCAGATCGACTGGGTGAGCAAGTATCCGCTGCCTGCGGTGATGGCGGATCTGGTCTGGCAGTGGACGCCGTTCATGATGCTGCTGATCCTGGCCGGGCTGCAGTCGATGCCACGCGATATCGTCGAGGCCGCCCGCGTCGACGGCGCGAACTCACTGCAGGTCTTCCGTGAGCTCACCCTGCCGCATCTGCGCCGGTTCATCGAACTGGGGGCCGTGCTGGGGGCGATCTACCTGGTCAACACCTTCGACGCGGTGTACATGATGACCTCGGGCGGGCCGGGCATCGCCAGCTCCAACCTGCCCTTCTATATCTATCAGCGCGCCTTCCTCGGTTTCGATATCGGTCAGGCCGCGGCGATGGGGGTCGTCACCGTCATCGCCACCACCATCGTCGCGACGTTCGCGCTGCGACTGCTTTTCAAGTCCTTCACCGGAAAAGAGGAAGCCGCATGAACGCGCATGCGCTTGCCGACAAACCCACTGTGGCACAGCAGGTTCCGATACGTCGTCGGCGCAACCGGGGCGGCATGCTGTGGGGTGTGCTGGCCTGGGTGATCGGCATCGGAATGTTCTTCCCCGTGCTGTGGATGGTGCTGACGGCGTTCAAACAAGAGGGCGACGCCTACACCGATCCGCCGAAGCTGTTCTTCACCCCGACGCTGGACCAGTTCTCCGCGGTGCTGGACAGCGGTATCGGCACCACGCTGCTGAACTCCACCTTCGCCACCGGGATGTCGACGATTCTCGTACTGGCCCTGGGGATTCCGGCGGCGTTCGCGCTGTCGCTGCGTCCGGTGCGCAACACCCGTGACGCGCTGATGTTCTTCATCGGCACCAAGATGCTGCCGATCGTGGCGGCGATCGTGCCGCTGTATGTGATCGTCGGCAATATCGGTCTGCTGGACAATATTTGGGCGCTGGTCATCCTCTATACCGCGATGAATCTGCCGATCGCGGTGTGGATGATGCGCTCGTTCTTCCTGGAGGTGCCCGGCGAACTACTCGAGGCCGCGAGCATGGACGGCGCGAGCCTGTGGACCGCGGTGCGCGAGGTGATCTTGCCGCTGGTCTCACCCGGCATCGCCGCCACCGCACTGATCTGCGTCATCTTCTCCTGGAACGAATTCTTCTTCGCGGTGAACCTGACCGCCGTACAGGCACAGACGATTCCGGTGTTCCTGGTCGGCTTCATCACCGGCGAGGGCCTGTACTGGGCGCGACTGTCCGCGGCCGCGGTGCTCAGTGCCCTGCCTGTCGTTCTCGCCGGCTGGCTCGCACAGAACAAGCTGGTGCGCGGCCTGTCCTTCGGCGCCATCAAGTAAGGAAAAACTCATGGCCACAATCCATTACGACTCCGCATCGTGTGTCTATCCGGGGGCGGAAACGCTCGCGGTCGACTCGCTCGACCTCGATATCGCCGATGGTGAGTTCATCGTCCTGGTCGGGCCGTCGGGCTCGGGTAAATCCACCGCATTGCGTATGCTCGCCGGTCTGGAGGAGATCGACGGCGGCTCCATCCGCATCGATGGTCAGGACATGGTCGGTGTGTCGTCCAAGGACCGCGATATCGCCATGGTGTTCCAGAATTACGCGCTGTACCCGAACAAAACCGTCGGGGAGAATATGGGTTTCGCGTTGAAGATGATGAAAGTGCCGGTGGCCGAACGCAAACGCCGTGTCGCCGAAGCCGCCGAACTGCTCGGTCTCACTCCGTATCTGGACCGCAAACCGGCGAAACTGTCCGGCGGACAACGACAACGGGTGGCGATGGGGCGCGCGATCGTGCGTGAGCCGCGGGTGTTCTGCATGGACGAGCCGCTGAGCAACCTCGACGCCAAGTTGCGCGTGCAGACCCGCACCCAGATCGCCGCGCTGCAGCGGCGGCTGGGCACCACCACCGTCTACGTAACCCACGACCAGGTGGAGGCCATGACCATGGGGGATCGGGTGGCGGTACTGCGCGACGGCCGGTTGCAGCAGTTCAGCACACCAGCCGAGCTCTACGACCGGCCTACGAACGCGTTCGTCGCCGGATTCATCGGGTCACCGTCGATGAACCTGTTCCGGGTGCCCCTCACCTCCGGTGGCGTCGACATCGCAGGCAGCACAATGGAATTGCCGCGTGCACAGATGACCCGCCTCGCCGAAGCGGGCCTGGACACGGTGACCATCGGCATCCGGCCCGAACAGCTCGAACTCCGCCGCGACGGAACAGGTTTCACCGTTACCGTGGAACTCGTCGAGGAACTCGGCAGCGAATCCTATGTGTACGCGCGCATACCGGGTGCGCCGATCGCCGGCCTCGACGGCGAACCGTTCACCTTCGTCGCCCGCTCGGCAACCCGCGCCCCAGCCAAACTCGCCGAATCGGTCACGCTACAGGTCAGCGACCCTGCCTCGGTACATCTGTTCCATCCCGTGAACGGAACGCGCATCGCCGACTAGCTCGTGGTTGATCTTGAATGAAGCGCTTGGCTGATGATTCCTATTGCGGCTGATGCCGACGGTGGATGGCGCGGCGCCGCTACGCCGGTAGCCCGGCCCGGCGCCGAGCCACGGCGGCGACGGCGGCCCAGTCCTTATCGCCGTCGCCGTGGGCGAGGGCGAGGGCGTCGAGGAAGGCGTCGCGCAGCACGCTTCCGAAGGGCAGCGGGACGTTCGCCGCGGCGCCGCCGGTGAGCGCGAGGTTGACGTCTTTGAGGCCGAGTGGCAGCCGGAAGCCGGCTGGCTCGTAGCGGCGTTCGGCGACCATTGCGCCGTAGCCTGAGTAGATCGGCCCAGGAAACAGTGTGCCGCTGAGCATTTCGATCAGGTCGGTGGGCCGGACGCCGTGGGACTCCGCCAAAGTGCACGCCTCGGCCATGGACTCGATGGCGCAGGCGATCAGGAAGTTGGCGCTGATCTTTGCGGCGTTGGCGTGGCTGGGGCGGGTGCCGAAATGCCAGGTGTACCGGCCCATCGCGGACAGCAGCGGTGCTACCTTCGCCAGCGCCGTCTCGTCACCGGCGGCGAGAATGTTCAGTTCTCCGGCGGCAGCTACTTGGGGCCGGCCAAGGACGGGCGCGGCGACGTACCCGATGCCGTGCTCGCTGTGCAGGGCCTCGGCCCGCTCGGCGAGTGCGATCGATACCGTCGCCATGTTGAGGTGCACGGCTGCCGTCGCGTCGGCCAGCAGCGTCGGGTCCAGCAGCTGCTCCACGGCATGGTCGTCGGCCAACATGGAGACGACCGTGTCGGTGGCGAATACGTCAGCGAGGCGCCCGGCCGCGTCGGCGCCCTGTGCGACCAGGGCGGCGACCGGCTCGGGGGAGCGGTTCCAGACCAGGAGCCGATGGCCTGCCCGAAGCAGGCTGGCGCCCATGCCCTGCCCCATCGCGCCGAGCCCGACGAAACCAACTGTCATTCCAGTCATCGCACACTCCTCGTTGTCGTCCTCGGCCGATCGACTGAACGGCGGCCATTTTCTGGTCGAAGGCCCGTGCAACTGGGCCGGTACGGACTAATTCATCGTCCACCCTTGCGGCGGCCGATCCCGATGCGCGAAGCCGGTTCGGACGGCCCGCGGGGCTGATGATCGCCGTAATGGGTCCGATTTGGTGACCGGTCCCGATCGAGTCGGGTCGGGTCCCGAGTGCTCAAATCCCACCCGGTCTGGCTGCGGGCACGAAGCCTCAGCCAACTGCGCGGAGCCGCTCGGCAGGCTGTGCCTCGTCGCAGGTTCATGCCGTCGGCGGGGTTCATCACGAAACTGTCCGGCTGCGTCGCCGTGCTGCGTGTCCGTTGGCCTACCAGAGCGGTCAACTAATAGCCAATTGACATTACTGAATGGTGTCTCGTCGAGGCTGAGCTGGCAACAGGGCCGTGCCGTCAGGGCTCTGTCCAGGCAATTCGACGCGCTAGTCAAAGTGAAATCAGTTCAGTATGCTGGCGTCGAAACCGACCGAGGAGACGTCGCCATGACGCAGACCACAAGCCGTTCCGAGACACCCGATCGAGACCTGGGCGGATGCCCCGTCATGCATCGCGACTTCGCACCCCCGCAGGCGGCCGGCCGACATTGGGAGCTGGCGGACGAACTTCGCGAGACGAGCCCGGTCTTCTTCAACACCGTCGCCCAGGGTTACTGGGTGTTCACCCGTCATGACGCGGTACGCGACATCTACAAATTGCCGGAGGTGTTCTCGAGCGAGTCGATCACACCTTGGGAGCCGGATCCGATCTACCGCTTCGTGCCGACGCAGATCGACGCGCCCGACCACATCAAGTACCGCAAGATCGTCAACGCGTGGTTCTCGCCGCACGCGATCGACGAGGCGGAACAGACGATGCGCGACCGGTGCCGCAAACTTGTCGAGGAGGTGGCCCCCACCGGCGGGTCCAACTTCGTCGGCGAATTCGCCCTGCGTTTTCCCACCGAGGCGTTCCTCAGCGTGATCGGTATCGATCCGTCCGACGCGGACCTCTTCGTGCCGTGGGTCGAGGACTTCTTCGGCGGGTTCAGCGGTGACCCCGCCGGTCTGGAGCCGATGGGGAAGGCGCTCGAGGGTATCCGCGAGTACTGGGTGGCCGCCCTCGCCCAGCGACGGGCCGATCCGGTGCCTCGTCAAGGCGATCTCGCCACGCACCTGCTGCATTCGACCTTCGACGATCGTCCGCTCACCGACGCCGAGATGCTCGACATGCTCACGGTGCTCGTGCTGGCCGGGCTCGACACGACCCGCGGCACCCTCGGCTACCTGTTCCGCCACCTCGCTACGCACCCCGAACATCGCAGGCAGCTGATCGAACAGCCGGAGCTGATCCCGTCCGCGGTGGAGGAGGTGCTGCGCTTATACACCATCGTTTTCGGCGACGGCCGAAAGGTGACTCGCGACATCGAGTTTCACGGTGTTCAGCTGAAGCAGGGCGATATGGTCTACGCGCTCGTCTCCGGCGCGAACCGAGATCCGCGCGCGTACGACCAGGCCGATCAGTTCGTCATCGATCGCCGGCGCAATCAACACCTGGGCTTCGCGAACGGCCCGCACCGGTGCCTCGGTTCCCATCTCGCGCGCCGCGAACTGCGGATCGCCGTCGAGGAGTGGTTGCGGGTGATCCCGGACTTCCACATCGCGGGCGAGGAAGAGCTGACCGAGCGCGGCGGCGGCGCGATGATGACGCTGACCCGGCTTCCGCTGGCCTGGGCGGTGCAGTCGTGAGAATCACGGTCGACGGCGCGAGCTGCACCGGGCACGGCCGCTGCTATTCGATGGCTCCGGACTTGCTCACCTGCGATGACGAGGGCTTCGTCGCGATGCGGGATCAGCCGATCGAGGTGCCCGACGATCAGGCCGAGGCCGCGGCCGATGCGGCCGCGACCTGCCCCGAAGGGGCTATCACCTTGGGCGCGTAGTGACTTGTCGCTACCCGAATGCCCACACGCTCATCGAGGAGACACAAAAATGGCAAGACGCATAGTGGTGGTCGGCGGAGGCTCCGGCGGTTGTGTCATGGCCGCCCGGCTGTCCGAGGACGAGAACAATGACGTAGTGCTCGTCGAGGCGGGGCCCGACTATCCGTCGCTCGACGACCTGCACGAGCACGTGAGGGATGCCTTTACCTTCGGGTTCACCTCACATGACTGGGGCTATGTCTCGGAGGACCACATCCCCGGTTCTGCCAATGCCCCGACCTTCGCCATTGTCGAGCAGGGCGTACTTCCAGTGCTGCGCGGCAAAGTGATGGGTGGATCGTCCTCGGTCAACGCGACGAACGCGCTGCGCCCGACTCCGCGCGATTTCGAACAGTGGGTCGGACTCGGCTTGGACAAATGGTCCTGGGACGAGGTCCTGCCGTATCTGAAGCGACTCGAGCGCGATCCGGTCGGCGGTCCACTGCACGGCACCGACGGACCCGTCCCGATAAAACGATGGAGCGAAGGTGACGGTCTGCGGCCGTTCATGGCGGCCTTCGTCGAATCGGCCGCCAGCCTGGGCTACCGGGTGGTCGACGATCTCAACGGTGAAAGCCAGCTCGGCGTCGGCCCGGTCCCGATGAACCAGCAGGACGGAGTCAGACAGAGCACCGCGGTGACCTATCTCGCGGCCGCCCGTGGTCGCAAGAACCTCACTGTGCGTGGCGGCGCCGATGTCGATCGGCTCGAGATCGTGGACGGCCGACCACGTGCGGTCGTGCTCGCCGACGGCGAACGCATCGACGCGGATCTGGTGGTGCTGTGCGCGGGATCGATCGGTACGCCGTCGATCCTGATGCGATCCGGAATCGGACCCGCGGAAGTGCTCGAGCAGTTGGACATCCCGGTTGAAGTGCCACTGGAAGGCGTCGGGCGCAATCTCCGCGATCATCCCCTGGTGTACATGACCTATACCGGCGATGCGGAGGCCATCGGTGAACTCCTGCCACCGCTGCAGGTCGTGCTCACGACCAGCGCGGCTGGGCCGGGCGGTTCGGCGGAGATCGACCTGCACATGATCCCGTTCACCCTCGAGCCCGGTTCGATTCTGGTCGCGGTCGGTCTCGTTCGGCCGTACTCGATCGGCTCCACCGAGATCAGATCCGCTGATCCCGGCACCGATCCGCGCATCCTGCTGAATCTCCTGCATCATCCCGACGATCTGCGCCGCCTGGTGCGCGGCATCGAACTCACGCGGCAGGTGATGAAGTCCGGACCGCTCGCGAAATACGTCGGCGAAGAGTTGTGGCCCGGGCCGTCGGCGGTCACGACCGGTCAACTCACCCAGGCGGTCCTGGAAGCAAAGAACACCTACGCGCATGCGGTGGGCACCGCGGCCATGGGCGAAGCGGGCAGCCCGTGGGCTGTGGTCGGACAGGACTGCAAGGTGCACGGTCTCGATGCGCTGTACATCGCCGACGCGTCGGTGATGCCGACCATCGTCGGTGTGCCGACCAACACCACCACGATGATGATCGCCGAAAGGTGCGCGGACTTCATCAAGGACATATTCAGGTAGCTCGAGGCATTTCGAGTCGTACTGATCAGGCGATAGGTAGGTATATGGCGATCGACTTGGCGTACTCGGCTGAGATCGCGGCATTGGTCGAACGGACCCGAGCATTCACCCGCGAGGTCGTCGTGCCGATCGAAGACCGGCACGGCGGCGATATCACCGCCGCTGGTGGCGATATCGTGCGCAAGGATCTACAGGCGGCCGCCCGGCACGCGGGCATCTTCGCCCCGCATGCGCCGGTCGAGTACGGCGGGCTGGGATTGTCGATGTCGGATCGGGCGCCGGTCTTCGAGGAGGCCGGGTATTCACTTTTCGGTCCGATGGCGTTGAACATCGCGGCGCCCGACGAAGGAAACGTCCACCTGCTCGCGCATGTCGCGAGCCCGGAGCAGAAGTCGCAATACCTTGCGCCCTTGGCGACCGGTGAGATCAGGTCGGCGTTCGCGATGACCGAGCCCGCTCCGGGCGCGGGCTCGGATCCATCGGCGCTGACGACCCGGGCCGAGCGGACAGCGGCCGGGTGGCGCATCAACGGACGCAAATGGTTCATCACCGGAGCCGACGGCGCCGGGTTCTTCATCATCATGGCGCGTACGTCGGGTCAGCCGGGGGAGCGTGGCGGCGCAACGATGTTCCTGGCTCCGGCCGATACACCAGGACTGCACGTCGGGCGCCACATCCCGACAGCGGACCGCTCGATGCTCGGTGGTCACTGTGAGGTCACCTTCGAGGATCTGATGGTGCCCGATTCCGCGGTGCTCGGTGCGGTCGATAGAGGCTTCGAGTATGCGCAAGTTCGGCTCGGACCGGCCCGGATGACGCACGTCATGCGATGGCTCGGAGCCGCGCGCCGCGGCCACGATATCGCCGTACACCATGTGGCGCAGCGCGCGGCATTCGGCGCGAAACTCGGTGATCTCGGCATGATTCAGAAAATGGTTGCCGACAACGAGATAGATATCGCGGCAACCCGGTCGCTGCTCGTCCGGGCGTGCTGGGAACTCGACCGCGGCGGTGCCGCGTCCAACGCCACATCGATCGCGAAAACCTTTGCCGCAGAGGCGATATTCCGAATCGTTGACCGTTCCGCGCAGATGTGCGGTGGCCTCGGCGTGGCCGAGGATCTGCCGCTGGCGCGGCTGGCACGTGAGGTGCGACCGTTTCGGGTGTACGACGGTCCCTCCGAGGTCCATCGCTGGGCTATCGCCAAACGGAGCGTCGGTGCGGCGAAACGCGCGATTCGTGAGGATTCCGCATGACGCTGCCGGGTATGGATGCCGAAGCGCTGCACCGGTTCCTGGTGGACCGCGGGGTCGAGGTACGTGGCGAGCTGGTGATCGAACCGATCAGCGGCGGCCGCTCGAACCTGACTTACAGGGTTCGCGACGACGAGTCGACGTGGGTGGTCCGTCGCCCGCCGGTCAGCGGGCTGACACCATCCGCACACGATATGGCCCGCGAGTACACCGTTGCGCACGCCTTGCAAGGCACCCGGGTGCCGATCGCCGCAACCGTGGCGTTCGATGCGGCGGGCACCGCACTCGGCGTACCCATGACCGTCGTGGAATTCGTTGCGGGCCAAGTGGTGCGGGATCGACACGATCTCGCCGGCCTGACCGACGCACAGGTGGAGATGAGTACCTCGGCGTTGGTGGCGGCGCTGGTCGAACTCCACGCTGTCGACTATCGCGCCGTCGGACTCGAATCGTTCGGTCGGCCCGACGGATTCCTCACCCGTCAAGTGACGTTGTGGGCAAGTCAATGGGAACGGGTGAAGACGCGCGAACTCGGTGACGCGATGACTCTTTTTCAGGCCCTCGCGGAACGTGTCCCGAAGGCGTCGAGTGCCGCAATTGTGCACGGCGACTTCAGGATCGACAACACCATTCTCGATCTGGCCGGACCGGATATCGTCCGCGCCGTGGTGGACTGGGAGCTCTCGACGATCGGCGATCCGCTCACCGATGTCGCGCTGATGTGTGTCTACCGGTCTCCGGCATTCGATCACGTCCTCGGAGCCGAAGCCGCGTGGACGAGCCCGCGGTTTCCTCCTGCGGATGCACTGGCACAGCGGTATGCCGATGCATCAGGGAGAGACTTGGGCGAGTGGAACTTCTATCTCGCCCTCGCCAACTTCAAGCTCGCGGTCATCGGTGAGGGAATCACCCACCGGGCTCGGCAAGGTGCCGACGCCGGGAACGGCGCGGCCGCTGCGGCCGAGGCGACACCGGAGTTCATGGCCGCAGGCTTACGGGCACTACGTCGGAGGTGAACCACGGTGGTCAGCCGGCCGCGACGGCACGGTCGGCTGCCGCCCGGTCGGCCGCGGCAAGTCCGAATACAAGAGCGGCGGCGATTCCGCCGGTATACGCGCGGTCGTAGAGACCGCCGATATCGGCGCCCGCGGCGAAGAGTCCATCGATGGTTCCCCCGTGTGTGGCAAGGACCCGGCCGTACCGGTCGATGCGAATGCCGTGAAATGGAAATGTCAGGGCCGGGCTCACCTCGATGACGTAATACGGGCCGTGGTCGAGCGCTCGCGCGTCGTAGGTGCGCGGGGGCTGCGCGGCTGCGCCCGCCGCATTGACAGCCCGGATCTGCGCGGCGATGTCGACGCCGTCGTAGCCCCATTCGGCGGGCAGATACGCGAAGTCGTCGAGGCTTTCGGCGATACCGCAACGGCCGCCGCGGCGTTGTGCCAGATCGAACTTGTCGAGCGCCTGCGCGCCCTCGACATATCTTCCGGTGATCCAGTCTCGGTAGACCCGCTCGTCGGCGACGAGCAATCCTCGGGACTCGGGTTGGTCCAGCAGTTCCATGGTGGTCAGGTGATCGCCGATGGTTTCATCGGTAAACCGGCGGTTGTCGAGGTTGAACAGTAGGGCGTGTTCGCTGTAATACAACGACAGTGCGACGAAGTCGGACGGATCGCGGAACTCTACCCCGGCGGGAATGAGGTGGCCGTAGAAACCGGAGCGTTGCGTGCCCGTCGCGGCCCCGACGCACTCGGCAAGCCGAAGTCCGTCGCCGATGCTGGTCGGGTTGGACCGCAACTGCATCGCGCTCGCATCGGGATGGATGTACTTGTCGACCAGCTCCGGATTCGCCTGGAACCCTCCGGTCGCGAGTATCGTTGCGCCAGAGCGAATCTCGCGTTCGGTGCCATCCGGAAGTCGCACACGAGCGCCGACGACGGAACCATCCTCGGTGAGCAGGGCTCGAGTGTCGGTGTCGGTGAGCAACTCGCCCTCGGCGCGGATTCGTCGGCGGCATTCGTCGATGTACCGGTTGGTGTCGAATTGATGGCCGGAGCCGTAGCGCAGGACGGTGACCGCATCCGCGCATTCGACGCCGAGCGACCGGATCCAAGCGATACCAGGGCCGAATCCGTCGACAAGTGCGCGGCGCAGCTCGATATCGCCGCGCGGGTTGACCTGGTCCATGATCGCGTGGGAAGGGGCGGTCCAGGCATATCCCGCGAATTGCGCGGATCCGCCTACGGCAGCGGCCTTTTCGACGACGATCACCGAATTGCCTCGTTGCAGCGATCGAGCCGCCGCGGTTAGTCCGGCCATCCCGCCGCCGATGACGAGTACGTCGGTGTGGACCTCTGGCATTCGATGCTCCTCACGCGTCGCGGTGCTGCCCGGCGTGCTGGCCACCCTAACTCTAAAACTGAAGTCAGTTCAAGTGTCGATTTGCTTGTGAAGTGGATCACGGTGCATGTACGGTGAGACCCGAACCGAGTTCAACTCAGTTTGGTTCGGCGACAGCGCGCCGACGATTGGGAACCTTGCCTTCGAGAGGAGCTTCGCGTGATCGATCGCGAATTCACTGGATTCTTTATCGGGGGATCTTGGCGAAAGACGTCCTCCGACGACCGATTCGAGGTGATTTCGCCGGCGAGCGGCAAGCCGGTCGGTTCGGTGCCCGCGGCCACCGAAGCGGATATCGACGCGGCCGTTGCCGCCGCCCGAGAGGCTTTCGACGGGTCCGACTGGCCGAAACTTACTCCAGCGCAGCGCGGTGAGTACCTCGTTCGCCTTGCCGCGGCGATCGCCGCACACGGGGCAGAACTCGCCGAGCTCATCACCGACGAACTGGGCTGCAGCCATCTGCTCTCCCAGGTGTACCAGGCCGTCGCGCCGGTAATGAGCCTGAATTACGTCGCCGAAGTAGCGAAGTCGCTGCAGACCAGCGAGCTCCGTGTCAGCGACCTGTCCCCGTTCGCGGGTTCGGGGGATGCGGTCGGCGTCATCCCGATGGCGGGCAAGAGCCTGGTCGTCAAGGAGCCGGTGGGCGTCGTCGCGGTATTTCCCGCCTATAACTTCGCTCTTCCGGCCGTGGCGCAAAAGATCGGTCCCGCCTTGATTGCCGGATGCACGGTTGTTGTCAAGGCGACGGAGCCGAATCCGCTGGCGATCTTCAACCTGGGAAATCTTTTGCAGGAGATAGGTTTTCCCGCCGGAGTCATCAATATCGTCGCCGCGCGAGCAGGTGAGTCCGAGTATCTCGTCGGACATCCCGGCGTCGATATGGTCAGCTTCACCGGATCCACCGAAGTGGGCAAGAAGATCGGTGCGGCATGCGGCCAACTGATTCGACCGGTGGTGCTGGAACTCGGCGGAAAGTCGGCGGCGATAGTCCTGTCGGATGCCGATCCCGAGATCGTTGTTCCCACTCTCGTGGGAGCAAGTGTCGCAACCAATTCCGGCCAGAGCTGCGTCGCTCAGACCCGATTCCTCGTACCCGAGGAACAGTACGATTTCTACGCCGACGCATTCACGCGGGCGTTCGAGGGGCTGAAGGTGGGCGATCCGCGCGACGCCGACACCGTAGTGGGTCCGGTGGTCACTCGGTCGCATCTCGAGCGCATCGAAGCGCACCTGGCCAGGGCCGTCGAGCAAGGAGCGACGATACGCACCGGCGGTCGGCGACCCGTGCATCTATCCGAAGGCTGGTACATCGAACCGACATTGGTCACCGGCGTCACGAACGATATGGATATCGCGCAGGACGAGATATTCGGGCCGGTGGCAGTTTTGATCGCGCACAACGGTGAAGACGATGCCGTCCGGATCGCCAATCAGAGTCGCTACGGTCTTGCCGGATCGGTCTTCACGGCCGACACCGCACATGGTTTCGAGGTCGCACGCAGAATTCGAACGGGAACCTTCTCCGTGAACACATTCGCCGCAGATCTCGGCTCTCCTTTCGGAGGTTACAAAGAGTCCGGACTCGGGCGTGAGCACGGCGTCGGCGCGGTGCAGGAGTACCTGCTGCAGAAGACGATCTCCATCGACCCCAGTCTCGACCTCCCCGAAGAAGTCGTGTCCGGCGTACCGGTCGGACGCGGTCCGGGCATTACCGCCTGATTCCAGAATCAGTAGTAATGCCAACTTGTTTCGACACATGAAGAACCGATGAGGATTCAAGCAATGAAATTCAAGAAGTTCGCGGTAACGGCTGCGCTGATGACCACCGGACTCGGTATCAGCGCGGGGACCGCCCATGCCGCGCCCGCCTCCGGCCACGGCGACGTCGATTTCACCGCTTCGGCGACCGACCGGTCCACGATCATCACGACCAGCGCGGGATCGATGGTTGTCGAGGATGGTGTATTCAAGATCAAGGCGGCCGATGGGGCCACCCTGGCCGGTACCGAATTGCGGTTCCGTGTCGATGATTTCGAGTTCCCGATCGCGGCGGAGATCAACGACCGCACGGCGACCCTGAGCCCCCAATTCGATATGGCACACGCGACCTACAAGCCGGTCGCGTTGCCATTCGAGGATCAGGCGCCGTGGAAGACCCAGTATGACCGTGAGCAGGCCGCCTGGACACGCCTGACCAGCACCATCACCACGGGTGCCACGGTCGGCACGCTGGTCGGCGGTCTGGCAGGCGGTGCGGTGGGCTGTGTACTCGGCGGCATCGCCGGAGCCACGGTCGCCGCGGCCACCATCGTCGGCTTGTTCGGTCCGTTCATTCCGGCCGCCGCCATCGGTTGCCTGGGCGGCATCGTCGCCATCGGCGCGCTCGGCACCCTGGCCGGTCAGATCCTGGTGACCGCGCCGGTCGCGATCGGTGCGGCGATCCAGTACTTCACCACCATCAACCAGCCGATGCCCGCCCCGAAGTAGTTCGCCGAGTGCGACAGTAAGTAACGGTCAAGCTCACGCCCCGCTCGGATCCCTCGCCGAGCGGGGCGTGAGTGGGTATGCGGCCACCATGTCCGGTCACCCGCACGATGAGCGCCGCGAGCCCGATCGGACAGTCATGTCCGTAATCGCCCGCGCCGCAGCGTATCCCTGCGCCGAGTTGGCCGATATGAAGGTCGATGACAAGTTCGTAGGGCCGAAGTAGTGCCATTGCCGGAATGGAGACGCCGGGTCGGCAGTCCTACACACGGCACCTCAGGGCTGGTTGCGCGCTGCTATGCCCTTCGGAATGATGAAAGGCAAGGGGTTCGGTCGAAAGCCATTGGAGGGCACCCAGTCTGACAAGTACGGCGTTCACTGTTTCCTATGTTGTACAGCCCGCTACGGGGGGTTATCGCATTGGGCGCAGTGCCGTCGGTATGACGCGCAGAGTGCGCCGCCACGAGGGCGGCGCACCAGGTTGTGGTCTGCTGGACCGACAACTCTGGATGGGGCTGCATCTGGATCGAACATGGCCTAAGCGAAGGTAGACGTCGCTTAGGCGCACTAGTTGGGTTGCTTGCGCCATCGAAGGAGTCGGTGTGTTCGAAATCGCTTTGCTCGGATCGCTTTGTTTCATCTGTTATCTGATGCTCTGCGGAGTCGTGGTTCTCCGCACTGGGAGCGCTGCGGGCTTGCGTGACGTTGCGATCGCTGTCCATGGTCTGCGTCGGTTGACCATGCGTTAGCGCATGGAGATGAGCCGCGACCGGGCAGCAATCGCTCGGTCGCGGCTCGCCGCAGGTGGGTTCCGCCCATGGTGGGAAGGTAGCGTCGGTCCGCGTCGGCAACCCGGCCAGAGCCGCGTACGAATCCTGGGGCTGGCGAGCCATCGGGCAGGACCAGCCGTTTCCCGGTTCGCTGGTGATGGCCGAGGTGAAACCATGAGCGGTGCCGTGCTCACACGAGCTAACCCGATCGGACAGTCATGGCCGTGATCGCCTGCGCCGCAGCGTATCCCTCCGCCACCGCGTGCGAGACCCGGCGTGGCACGACCGCGTCCCCGATCGCCTGCACTCGTGCACGCGGAAGGGCCTGCTCGATGTCCTGCCAGTCGGAGGCGATTCTTTCTCCGACGGCAACAGCGCGGTCACACGCAAGCTCGAATGTCCTGCCCGACAGGAGATGTCGGCAACACACTATGGTGCTTGCGCTGTTCGTTCGCATCTCCGTCACGGCCGCGCCGACGATGAACTCCACTGGGCTTCCGGCGAGCCGTTTCATCAGTTGGACCCGGCTCTCCGGTGGGATGGTGGCCGCAAATGCCGGTCCCGGGACCACCACCGTCACCTGTGCGGCTCCTGCTGCCAGCGCGGCTTCCAGCGCGCCGACGGTAAGCCATGAGCCGAAGCCGTCATCGGCGATGACCACCCCATCTCCCGGTGATATCGCATGCCGATCAGCGATGAGACCTGTCGAGGACAGCGCACCGGGCGTGCGGAGTTCGGTAGCGCCGGTCGCGACGATGACCTCATCGAAATCGCCCAGTTCATGCGGCGTTACGCGGTGTCCGAGTCGCACATCGGCATTCCCGAGATTGTCCGTGTAGAACCGCAGCAACTTCGACCAGCCCGCTCGGTTCGGCGCCTGCGCAGCCACGGCCAGCTGCCCACCGATTCGCTCATGCGCCTCGAACAGCGTCACCTCGTGCGTCGCGGTGAGTCGGAGCGTGGCCTCCAGACCTGCGGGTCCGGCGCCCACTACTGCCACTCGCCGCGATGCTGCCGGTGGCAGGCCGAACTGGAGCGGCGACGCCGGGCGGGCGTCGTGGCCGGGCGGGGCCAGAGTTGGATTCACCGAGCACAGCAGGACCGGAGTGAATGTGCGGCAGTCCTCATTGCACGATACGCACGGACGGATCTGAGAGTCATTGCCCCGCAATAACTTTTGCGGCAGTTGTGGATCGGCGATGAGCGGCCGAGCCAGCCCGATCAGATCGGCTCCGGCCGCCAATGCGGATTCGATGTCCTGGCTGGAGCGAAACGCCTGCGACACCAGCAACGGCCGCGCCGTTGCCGCGCGCAGCCTCCGAACATGCGCGAGCAGCGGCGGCTCGGAGGTCGCCATATCGCGCACATATGTGGTCCGCACGCCCGCGGTCACATTGACGTAGTCGAACATATCGAGCAACGGCATCAGCTCGCACAGTCCGTCCAGGTCCAGACCGGCCTCCTCCGCACCATCGATCGAAACGCGTACCCCGAGCACCACTTCCGGACACGACGTCGTGATCTCGGCGTGCAGCCGGTGCAGAACCTGTACCCGCCCCGCAACCGCGCCGGACTCCGCTCGGACGTTGGAAGCGGGTGAAAGGAACTGAGCCAGCAAATAGCCATGGGCCGCATGCAGTTCGATCGCGGGGAACCCCGCTTCGATGGCATGGCGGGAACTGACCACAAAGCTCGCGATCATTCGATCGACGTCGGCTTCGGTCATCGTCCTGGCGCGCACCGGCTCTCGCGGCGATCTGATGCTCGACGGCGCGATCGGGTGCTCCCAGATCTCGGCACCGAGTGTTTCGCGTCCGAGGTGCACGAGCTGACATACCGGTACCGCACCTTCGCTACTGATCGCGGTCGCGCGCGCCCGCAGCCCGCTGATCGCCTCGGGCCGCCATGCCTCGGTGATATTGCCGATTCGATTCGCCGATTCCGGACTCACCACCGTGCCACCCGCGATCACCATCGCCGCACCCCCGGCGGCGCAGCGCCGCCAGTACTCCGCGTCACCGGGCTGTGCCAGCCCGCCGCCGACCACTCCGGATCCGTGCGCGGTGGCGACCAGGCGATTACGCAGTTGTACTGCGCCGATCCGCAGCGGCCGGGACGCCTGGCGAGTGGGCACAAGATCGTCTTGAACTGGATTCACTTCATGAGTTTGCCTCCATGTGATTGACACCACAAGGGGGCTGCGGATAAATTCTCAAACTGAGGTCAGTTCAGTTTCGGAGGTTCGATGTCTTTTTTGCTCGTACACGGAGCGGGTATGGCCGCCTCCTGCTGGGATCGGTTACTGCCGTTGCTCAGCGGGCCGATGGTCGCCGTGGACCTGCCCGGCCGCGGAAAGCGGTCCGACCGTGATATTCGCGGGGTAACCCTGGACGACTGTGCCAAAGCCATCGTCGAGGACGCGGCCGATCTCACCGACATCGTGATAGTCGCGCATTCGTTCGCCGGAGTGTCGGTTCCGCGGGTGCTGCCGGAGCTCGCGGATCGCATCCAGCACGTCGTGTTCCTGTCCGCTGTCGTGCCGCCGCATGGGACACGCGTGCTCGACCAGATCGATCCGGCGGTCCAGGCCGCGGTGCAGCAGTCGATCGTCGGCGGCGTTTATCACCAGGACCGCGCTGCCGCGATCGCCATGTTGTGCAATGACATGTCACCCGAGCAGACGGAATGGACTGCTGATCAGGTCATCGATGATTCGGCGGCGTTGCTCGAGGAAACGGTAGATCTCTCGGGCCTGTCGGCCGACCTTCCGCGAACCTACATTCGCCTCACCGAAGATGCGTGCTATTCGCCGGATCTGCAATCGCGGTCCGCCGACCTCGTCGGCGGAAGCACCCGATTTCTCGAATCGGGCCATATGCCGATGGTCTCGATCCCGAACGATCTGGCCGCTCTTCTCGACCAGGTAAGGAAATAGATTCCCTCATGAAAACGCTGACCAAGGCGGTCGCGGCTCTCGCGATTGTCGCCTCGACATTCGGCCTTGCCGCCTGCGGTGGGAGTTCGTCCGCCTCGAAGCCCGTCGAAGGGAGCTGGGAGGACGTTGTCGCCGCGGCCAACGAGGAGGGCGCCGTGATGCTCTACTCGAGCCAGAAGCCGGCCAACCTCGAGGCCCTGAAGACCGCGTTCCAGGCAAAGTATCCGCGGATCAAGCTGGACTTCGTGCGCGGTACCGACGCCGACATCAACCCGCGGGTGGAGACCGAGAAGAAGACCGGGAAGGGCACCGCCGATGTGCACATGCTGACCGATGCGGCGTGGATTGCCAATGCCGCGAAATCGGGGACGTACTCCACCGAGTTGGTCGGGCCGGATCTGAAGGCGCCCGAGTATCAGCCGGACAAGAGTGTGCTCAACAATCGGTTCTTCCTGTCGAGCGCGGCGGTTTTCGCACTGGGCTGGAACACCGGTGCGGTACCGAACGGCCTGAAATCTCCCCAGGACATAGTGAATCCCGCCTATCGGGGCAAGATCGGAATCGTCAATCCGTCCGGCATCGCCTCCTACGTCGATCTGTACCGGTACTACGCGCGCACCTATGGCGCGGACTACTGGAAGCAACTGGCCGCCCTGAAGCCACGGATCTACCCGAGCGCTCTGGGTGTCGCCCAGGCACTGACCTCCGGTGAAATTGTCGCGACGCCGTCGGTGCAGCCCTTGGTGACTGAAATGGCCGCAGGTGCGCCGGTCAATTGGGTGCTGCCACCATCGCCATGGGGCACCCCCTGGTACAGCCAGGTGACGAGTGTGGCGCCGCATCCCAATGCCGCTCAGGTACTGGCGAATTTCATGGTCACCCGCGAAGGGCAGACAGCGCTCAACGGGGGATACGCGGCGGCGTTGGCCGATATCCCGGGCGCGGTTGCCCGTGCTCAGGACATCGTCGCACCCGACACCAGTGATCTGACGCCCGAGAAGATCGAGAAGTACTCCCAAGAGTGGTCACAACTTTTCCAGAGCTGACAGTGGACAGGAGTACTGCATTGCGCGGAGTCAACGTATTGGTCACCGGCGCGTCCGGCGGAATCGGCGGCGCGACCGCCGAACTGTTCGCCGGCAAGGGCGCGACGGTGTACCTCACCGACCTCGACGATGCGGCGGGGGAGCGCCGCGCACGCGAACTGGGGCCGAACGCGCATTACCGCCGGCTCGATGTGACGGCCGAATCCGATTGGCAGGCAGTCACTTCCGATATGGAACGTGCGGGACACCCCGTCCATGTGCTGGTGAACAGCGCCGGGGCGGCGATGAAAGCGCCGCTGACGCAAACCACGCTGCAGCAGTTCCGCAGGATGATCGACCTCAATCTGGTCGGCACATTCCTCGGACTGCAGGCGGCCGCCGCGGCGATGGTTGCCGGCGGGGCGGTCATCAACATCTCGTCGCTGCGGGGCGTGCTCGCGACCGCCGAACTCGGCGCCTACGGCGCGTCGAAGTTCGGTGTCCGCGCCCTGAGCAAGGTCGCGGCACTGGAATTGGCCGATCGCGGCATCCGCGTCAACACGGTCTGTCCGGGCAGCATCGACACCGAGATCACCGCGATTCCCGACTTCGCCGCCGACGATGTCGAAGCCTATGTGCGATCCATCCCCATGCAGCGGCGCGGCAGCCCCATGGAGGTCGCGAAGGCGATCTTGTTCCTTGCCGGTGACGACAGCAGCTATGTCACCGGGATCGACTTGCTGGTCGATGGCGGTATCGCCGCCGGCGTCCGCACACCCAAGAAGCAGACCTAGAAGGCATGAGATGAGCTCGCAGTTCACAGTTTCCGGTCTCACCAAGACCTATGGATCGAATGTCGTCGTCGACCAGCTCGACCTCGCGATCGAGGAAGGCGAACTCCTCGTACTACTCGGCCCGAGTGGCTGCGGCAAGACAACCACCTTGCGCTGCCTCGCCGGATTGGAGACGCCCCAGGATGGTTCGATCACCTTCAAGGACCGGCGCGTCTTCGACGCCGAGGCGAATCTGAATGTGCCTGTCCACAAACGGAATATCGGAATGGTGTTCCAGTCGTACGCGCTGTGGCCACATATGACGGTGCGCAAGAACATCCGATATCCGCTGCTGGTCCGCAAATTGCGGAAGGAGATTTCCGGCGGCGCCGTCGAAACCGCCGCTGCCATGGTCGATTGCACAGAGCTGCTCGACCGGTACCCGGCGCAGCTCAGCGGTGGACAGCAACAGCGCGTCGCGGTGGCCCGTGGCCTGGTGGCCCGGCCCGATCTGGTGCTCTTCGACGAACCATTGAGCAATCTGGATGCCAGATTGCGCGATCAGGTTCGTACGCAAATCCATCAGCTGCATCGAAGTCTCGGATTCACAGCGGTTTTCGTCACCCATGACCAGGCCGAGGCATTCGCCCTCGGTGACCGCGTCGCCATTATGAAGGCGGGCAAGATCGAACAGTACGATGCGCCCGAGCAGGTTTTCGAGCATCCGGTGTCGGAGTACGTGGCCGCGTTCATCGGTATGGCCAACCGGCTGGAACTGCGCCGCGGTCCCGGTGGTTGGGTGACCTCGGCCGGCGACGATATCGACCTGACGCGTGCGGTGGTGCGCGGACGAGCCGACGAAGGTACGTCCGCGGTCGCGCGGCTACGTCCCGACGATGTCGTCGTGCATTCGTCGATCGACGAAGTGCCGCAGGGCGATGTGGCACTGCACGCCGAGTTGGTGACCTACGAATACGGCGGCCGCCACTTCGACGTGACCGTCCGCTCGGGTGGTGAACAGCTCGCGGTGCGGGTCGATGCGGCCACCCATGGCGCCACGTTGCGCCGAAGCCGCCCGGGAGATCCCATGGTGGTCAGTTTCTCGCCGGCGAGCTTGCGGGTATTCGCCCTGCCGGATGGCGCGGGCGCGGATGTGCCGGAGCTGGCGACCGCGGGTGCGGGAGGGCAGTCATGATGGCCACGCTCACCGCTACGAACACCCGGTCTATTGCCATACCCGCGCAGTGGCGGGCCAGGATCGGATATCTGGCCTTGCTGGCGGTTCTCGCCTATCTGGTCGTATTGCCGATGATCCGGCTGCAATCGCTGGCGTTCGAAAACGGCGCGCAGGGTTATCGAAATCAGTACGGGCGCTTCGATATCGCGGAGACGATCGGGACCACCATCGCGCTGGCCCTCGGATCGCTTGTGATCGCGATGGTGCTCGGCACGGTGCTGGCGTTCGCGGCGAGTCGACTGCCGGACCGCCTCGGGTTCCTGCGGATCATTCCGATCCTGCCGATCGTCATGCCCGCGGTCGCCAACGTCGTCGGTTGGGCCTTTCTGCTGTCGCCGGGGCCCGGCTACTTGAACTTGGTGCTCAGGAAGTTGCCGTGGTGGAGCGGATCGGATACCGGACCGATCGATGTCTACACCGTTCCGTGGATCATCATCCTCACCGCCTTCGGGCTGACGTCGTTCGTCTACCTTTTCGTCAGCGCGGGCATGCAGAACGTCAGCTCCGAACATCTCGAGGCCGCACAGGTGAGCGGGTCGTCCACACTCGGAGTGTTCTTCCGGGTGGTGCTGCCATTGCTGCGCCCGTCGTTGATCTACGGCGGCGGAATTGCGTTGCTGCTCGGCCTCGGCCAGTTCACCGGTCCGCTGCTGCTCGGCCAGAACAGTGGCGTCAAGGTGCTCACCACGGAGATGTACCGTCGCGTGTCGGAATCACCATCCGACTTCGCCGCCGCCGCGGCGGCCGGCTCGCCACTGGTGATCTTCGGGCTCGTCCTGGTACTGATCCAGAAGGCCTTGCTGGGCAACCAGACTCGCTTCGTCACCCACGGCGGCAAGGCGTTCGCGCCGTCCACCGGCCGCGCCACCTGGGCTGTGGTGACGATCATCGGCTACGCGTTGTTCGCTCTCGTCATCCCCTTGGTCGGGTTGATCATCGTGGCCTCGACGCGGTACTGGTCGGGGTCGCTGTCCTGGAACCTGTTCACGCTCGACAATTTCCGAGAGTTGGCGGCCACCGACGCGATCGTCGAATCGGTGGTCACGAGTGTGCTGACATCGCTCGGCGCGGTGGCGATCTGCGTACCCATCGGCTACGTGATGGCCAACCTGCTGGTACGCGGCCGACGTCACAAAATATTGGCGCTCATCGGTGATTTCATCACGGCATTGCCGCTCGGCATCCCGGCGGTGATCTTCGGCGTCGGCTTCTTGCTCACCTACACCGAGCCGCCATTGATTCTGTACGGCACGCGAACAGTGATCATCCTCGTCTACGTCGTTCTGATGTTGCCCTTCGCGACGCGCATGCAGATGACCGCGATGCTGTCGCTCGGCAACACCTACACCGAGGCCTCGGCGACCAGCGGAGCATCACCATTCGTGACGAACGCGCGGATCATGCTGCCATTGATGCGTCCCACCATCCTCAGCGCGGTCGCCTTGATGTTCATCCTGCTCACGCACGAATTCGCGGCCTCGCTGCTGGTGCGCGCATCGACCACCCAGGTGATGGGGACCCTGCTGTTCGACATGTGGCAGAACGGTTCCTACCCGCTGGTCGCGGCGATGGCGCTGCTCATGACAGCGGTGACCACGATCGGCGTCGCACTCGCCATGCTGGTCGGCGGCCGCAACGTACTCAGCAAGCTCTGACCGTCGGAGTCCAGCTCCGACTTCGAAAGGACTGCACAGCAATGACTCTCGGTATTTCGAGGCTCGATGGCAAGGTTGTGTTGGTGACCGGTGCGACAGGGGGGATCGGCGTCGAAATCGTGCGCCGCCTGGCCGAGGAGGGGGCCTCGGTTGTGGTGACCGACGTCGACGTCGAGGCGTGCGAGAAGCTGAGCGCCGGCCTGGAACACGGTGCGCGGCATCAGGTTCTGGGATTGGACATCACCCAGGAGTCGCAGTGGCAGCAGGTGATGGCTGCGGTGTCCGAACGTTTCCCGAGTCTGGATGCCGTCGTCAACAACGGTGCCATCGGCAGCCTGGCGTCGGTGGTGGACGAGGATCTGAATCGGTACAACCGGGTGATCGAGGTGAGTCAGACCGGCACCTGGCTGGGCATGAAGCACGCGGGTGCACTGATCGAGCAGACCGGCGGCGGATCGATCGTCAATATCTGCTCGATCCTCGGCA
>NZ_BAGN01000095.1 GCF_000308835.1 Nocardia vinacea NBRC 16497
GTAGCACGGGAATTCCGTCGTACACGGCATCACGAGTCAAGGCGTGTCCGAAGCGGATTCGCCCACCGGTTCCGTCGATCCGCAGCAGCCCCGCCACCACCGCCGTATCGACCAGATCGATCAGCGTCTCCTCGGTCTCCTCCGCCAGTCGCAGTAGCGAATCGAAATCGGCCTCGTCACCCCACACCGACAGCAGTCGCAGCAGTCGCGCCGCCTCGGCGGGCAATCGGGCGATCCGGCGGTGCAGCACATCCCGCACCCCCGCCGGCACCCCCAGCGGATTCCCCTCCGCCGCAGCCAGTTTCGCCAACTCGGCCACGAACAGCGGATTACCGCCGGTCCGCTCCCGCACCAATTCCACGGTGCCGTCCTCGATTCCGGCGACCCCGGCCGCCGCCAGCAACATCCGCACCGCCGCCGCATCCAACCCGCCGAGTTCCAACCGCCCCGCCGTCGCCGCCGCGAGCGCCGCCGATGTGGCCCGCACCTCCTCCCCCGCCTCCGACCCGCGCAGCGTCACCGCGAACAACACCGGCTCGCGCGCCGTCCACGCCACCACCTGCCGCAGAATCTGCAAGGTCGCCCCATCCGCCCGATGTGCGTCCTCCAGCACAACCAGCAGCGGCCCCACCCCCACACACCGCCGCGCCACGGCCCGCGCCAACTCGAACGGGGTCGAATCCCCCTCTGCCCCCGGCGAAACCCGCAGCGCCGCAGTTCGCACCGCCACTGGCGTATCCGCCACCCCCAGCGAGATCTGCGGCGGCTCGGCCCCGACCGTCGCGGGCGAACCTGCTTCCACCTCCGGCAGTACCCCAGAAGCCACCGCTCTCGCCACCGTCGACACGGTCGCCCCGGCTACCGGCGGCACCCACCCGGCCCCCGCCTCCTCCGCTCGCCACCCCGCGATCGGATCATCGGATTCCCTTGCGACAGTGCCTAATTCCGCGTGCGCCTGCCGCCAGGCCCAGGCCGCGGGTGCGCCGTCCACCTCCGGGCATCGACCGGTGACCACATTCCAGCCGCACTCGGTCAGCTCTGCGGCAACTGCCGTGACCAGTGTCGATTTCCCGGCACCGGCTTCACCCTCGATCCACACCAGTCGCGCCCGGCCCGCCGACGCTTCCCGCGCCGCTGTCAGCAGTGCGGCCCGCTGCTCGGTGTAGCCGACGACCTCCGGCATCGCGCGCAGCGCTGTGCCCACCGGTGCCGAATCCGGTCGAGTCGGAGACGAATCGAGCTGCCCAGTAGTCGAATCGGCGATGGTCGCCGAGACATCGGGCGCGGCCCCGGCCGGATTCGACCGTCCGGGGTCTGGTGAACCGGTCGTGTCGGGCAGCTGCGGAGCCGAGAGCGCCGGAGCGCCTGGGAAATCGGCAGCGGTCCGATCATCCGATGCCCACCGGTGCGAGGCGTTCCCTGTCGCCGCGGTCGGTGACGTGGCCGGGTTGTCCCGCACCGATGCGGAAGGAGTCGAGCCGCTGCCAGGCGAATCGGTGCCGTCAGCTTCGAGATAGCTACCGAGCCAAGGCATCTCGGCTGACTGCCGGGCTGATCCGAAGTCGGGAGCGAAGGTCAGGGCCGGGTCGTGGGTGAGGATGGCGGATTCCAGATCGCGCAGGGGCGGACTGGATTCGACGCCGAATTCGGTGGCGAGGTGGGTGCGGATGCGGCGGAGGACGGCGAGAGCTTCGAGGGGGCGGCCCAGGCGGTAAAGGGCCAGGGCCAGCAGGCGGGCGGCGGTTTCGCGTTCGGGATGGTCGTCGACGAGGCGGTGCAGCGTGGTGGCGGCCTCGGCGGGGCGGTCCAGGCGCATGGCGGCGTCGGCGCGCTGTTCCATTGCGGTCCAGCGCATATCGGTGAGGCGGGTGATTTCCGGTGCGGCCCAGTCGGAATCGGCGTAGGCGGCCAGGGCGGGGCCGCGCCAGAGCGACAGTGCGGTGTCCAGGGCTCGGTAGCGGGTCGATAGGTCGGGTTCGGTGGCGGCGGTGGCGAGCAGGCGCTCGAAATGCCAGGCGTCCACGGCGGTGGGTTCGGCGCGCAGGGCGTAGCCGGGGGCTTGGGATACCACCACGCGGGCGGGGGCACGGGGCGGGCGGTGGGGTTCGAGGGCGCGGCGAAGGTAGGAGATATGGGCTTGCAGTGCGCCGGAGGCTTTGGGCGGCGGTTCGCCCTGCCACAGATCCTCGATCAGCCGATCGGCTGACACCACTGCGCCGGCAGCCACGACCAGCCGCGCCAGCACCGCGCCTTGCATCGGCCCGCGCAAGGCCGCTGGGCGGCCGTCCACCGTCACACGCAGAGCGCCGAGTACGTCCACAGTCACCACGGGTGGTACATCGCCTGCGACAACCGGTTCGGTAACTCCACGGCCGGATCGCATTGCCCCAGCCTAAGTCCCGACCGGGCGCCACACCCACCGATCCGGGGCAGCGATACCCTCGGACAACAGCGACCGACGGACCGGTGACCGCATCGCACGCGGCGAAAGCTGAAACGACGCGGTCCGTGGTCAGCGACGTTCAGTCGCGCAGGGCGCGCACTCCGGCGGCGGCGAGGACCAGGCCCATCACCATGGTGCCGGGAATGATCCACAGGCCCTCCGCACCGGGCAGACCTTCCGCCCCGGCCATGGCCAGGACCGCGAGCACGATCAGGGCTCCGGCGGCCCGGCCCATGCGAGGACGCGGCGCGATCAGGGCGCAGACCGCGATCAACAACACTCCCAGCAGGAAGGCGGCGGCGAGCGGACCGGTCACGGGCAGCGCGGCGTCCTCGATTCGATGTTGCTCGTGGTGCGACAGCTGCGGGGCCACGTAGATCTCGTGGTACGCGCCGATCGGAATGGCCAGGGTCAGACCGAGATACAACAGGACCCCGCCGGCGGTGGCGACCTTCGCGATCCCGCCGCGCACGTTCGGCGGCGGGGCGGTGACACCCGATCCGACGCCTTCCGACACTCGGCGGTCGGTGGTCGATGCTCGATGGTCGGCGGCGCCGGTCCAACCCGAGGTCACCACCCCGAGCCCGACCGCCAGCAGCACCGCACCAACGGTGAAGGTCAGGTGTGCGGCCGCCCAGGTGCTCGCTTGTTCGGCGGCTTCGGAATGTTCCAATGGGTGCAACGCATTGCCCACCGCGAACAACACGCCCCCGGCGATCAGCGCGTAGGCCCGCCACCGGATGTCTCGATCGGTCGCGAGCGGTACTTCAGTCCTCGTCATGGAACGCACTCTCCGCCACCGGCATTCACCACGACTTGCGACCGACTTGCGAACCCGGTGGCACCGCCTGCCACGAATCAGCGGCATCGACGGTCACGCAGTGCGCACCGTCCCATGCCGCCCGCTCCTGCACCCAGTAGTGGCACCGACATACGAACGCGGTGGTGGCCTCGGCCTATGCGGCGCTCGTCGCGGACTGGGGCCGAAATGCCCGACAGTTGGCGGATGAACTCCGAGCGACCGATCGCGAGGATAACTGTCATGGATCCCGAACTCGAACCATTCGTCTCGCTGTTCCCGCCGTCGGACCTGTCCGAACCGCCCACCGCGCGTAAACAGCTCGCCGAGCTGGCCGCCGCGGTACCGGTTACCGACGACGCGAACCTGGAGATCGAAAATCGCACGGTCCCAGCCGATCCCGATGTGCCGGTGCGGATCTACCGTCCACACCAGGCCCAGGGCGCCATCGTGTGGCTGCACGGCGGCGGATTCGTGATGGGTGATCTGGACACCGAACATCCGTGGGCCACGATGCTCGCCAACAACTCCGGCGCGACCGTGATCTCGGTGGCCTACCGGCTGGCCCCCGAAAACCCGTTCCCAGCCGCACACAATGACATCTACGCAGTGCTGAACTGGACCGCCGAGCACGCAACCGAACTCGGCATCGACCCGACGCGCATCGCGATCGGCGGCCACAGCGCGGGCGCGGGTCTCGCGGCCGCGGTGGCGTTGCGGGCGCGCGACGAGCAGGGGCCGCCGATCCGTTTCCAATTGCTCCACCAAGCCGGACTCGACGACCGGCAGGAGACGTGGTCGCAGCGGAATTTCACCGATACGCCGTTCGTGACTCGCGACAAGGTCGCGCAAATGTGGGGGCATTTCCTGGGCTCCACGCCCGCAACGCCGTACGCGGCCCCGGCGCGAGCCACCGATCTGTCGGGCCTGCCACCCGCTTACATCGCCGCCGCGGAGTTTTGCCCGAATCGCGACGAAGACATCGACTACGCATTGCGCCTCATGGCGGCTGGCGTATCGGTCGAGTTGCACCAGTGGCGCGGCACCTTCCATGGCTCCCAGGCGATCCTGTCCGCGGAGGTGTCACAGCGGCAGAACGCCGAACTGGCCGGAGCCCTTCGGCGCGCCTTGGCCGAGTGATCCGGAATCCTCGGCCAGGTGCGGGTAGCGCTGGTCCCAAGGCAGGGACCAGCGTTACCCAGCCCGGCACGGAACGAATCGCATGCCAGGCTGTCACGAGTGGCCTACGCGGTACGGCGTCCTCGAAGACGATGCAATCCCATCGTCGCGGCGGCGACACGTGGATCGAACATGTGCAGTGGGGATTTCGTCATATTCAGCACATCGAGGAATTTCGCCGCAGTCGCCGGATCGTCCGCCGCTGCCCGGAACATCCTGTTCAGGCCTGAATGCGCAAGTGATTTCACCCCTGGTGAGCCGAGCTCGACGGGGGGCATCGTCATATCGCTGACCTTGGTCAGCCACCACGGGGTGCGCAGCATGCGGCCGACGCGGCGATAGTATCGGCGTGGCAGATCGTCGGTCCCCTGCTGGAGTACCTCATCGAGTAGATCCGCCGCAATGGCCGCGACAGTCATTCCGCTGCCGTAGATCGGATTGAAACTGCACACCGCATCGCCGATCGAAAGTATTCCTCCCGGAACACGATCCAGCAGTTCGTACCGGCGCCATACCGCCGTGCGGAACCGGTAGGTCGCTACGTCGTCGACAGGTATCGCACGGCGAATTACCGTGGCGACATCGTCGGGTGCGCACTCGGCGGCGTAATCCAGCAGTGCGTCGGGACTGGCCGGTGGGTGATTTTCCTTCCCGACGCCGAACGCCGAGAGCACCCACAAATCCCCCTCCTGTGCCGCGAACCCGAACCCGCGCGGTCGGCTCGGCATCGGTCCCACCAGGACGATCCGATCGCCGCCGACGGCGTCCAGCGGCAGTCGGAAATGGCAAGTGGCGTAGCCGATATCGACGGGCACCTGATCTTCGCGTGGCCGTGGGTACCCCAGCGACTCGAGCCAGGCACCGGCTCGTGAACCACGGCCCATCGCGTCGACCACCAGATCGGCATGGACAGGCTCCGGTTCGCCGGCGGTCTCCCGGCGCATCACCCGCACTCCGCCGACGCCGGTATCGGAGGCGACCAGCTCGGCTACGACAGCGTCGTCCCATATCGTCACATTCGGCAGCGCCGATACCCGGACACGCACATGCGATTCCAGAAATGGCCGGCTGGCGGCAACGGACGTTCTGCCCAATTCAGCGCGGTACAGGACGTTTCCGAAGAAGATCGCCCGGAAATCATCGAATGCGCTGACGGCCTTCGCGCCATCGGTGATCAGCTCGTCGATCAGGCCGGGAAACCGGGACTCGGCGATATCGGCGGCGCGCATCAGCAGGCCGTGGGAATGTTGCGATTGCGGGGTGCCGCGGCGTTTGGTTTCCGCGGCCGACAACCGATCTCGCTCGACGACGGTCACCGCCGCAAAGTGGTCAGCCAGAATACGGGCCGCGAACAGACCCGCGATCCCGCCGCCGAGTACGACCGCATGGTCCCCGGCGCGGCGGTTACCCCTTCGACTCACCGGGTCCTCCTCGTCGGTGTGACGGCGCCGACGACGTCCGAAAGATCCGTCGATCGCGGGCAGGGCACGGCGACCCTACCCCGATGCGGCGTGGTCGTGCATGTCGTGGACGTGGCGTCAGCGGCCGGATCGGTGGATGACCTCGCGGGCCAAGGCCCGGTATTGCTCGGCGCCGGCGGATCGAGGTGCCCAGCTGGTGATGGGTTCACCGGCAACGCTGGCGTCGGGAAAGCGGACCGTCCGCGAGATCACCGTGTCGTAGACCTGGTCGCCGAACACCTCGGCAACCCGGGCCAATACCTGACGCGAATGCAGCAGGCGCTGATCGAACATCGTGACCACGATGCCGAACAGGCTCAGCCGCGGGTTCAGCCGGTCCCGGACCTTGTCCATGGTGTCGGTGAGCAGTGCGACCCCGCGCAGCGAGAAGAACTCGCATTCCATCGGGACGATCACACCGTCCGCGCAGGCAAGCGCGTTCACGGTGAGCAGACTCAAGGATGGCTGACAGTCGATGAGTATGTAGTCGTAGCGGTCCCGAATCGGGTCGAGTACCCGCCGCAGTGAATGTTCCCGGCCGACCTCGTTGACCAACCGAATCTCCGCCGCGGACAGATCGATATTGCTCGGTAGCAGATCGACATTGTCGACGCGAGTGTTGATCAGCACCTCGTCGATCAGCTTTCCCGATCCCCCGAGCAGGTCGTATACCGTCGATGGCAGGTCATTGAGTACGGCACCCAACCCCGCGGACAACGCGCCCTGCGGATCGAGGTCGACCAGCAGCACCCGCCGACCGCATTCGGCGAGCGCAGCGCCGAGGTTGATGGTCGAGGTGGTCTTGCCGACGCCGCCTTTCTGATTGCACAGGGCGATGACCTGCGCTTCAGTGCGGGGCTCCGAGTGTTCGGATGCATTGACCGCACTCACGATTCGCAAACGCTTCGGCTCGTGTCCGACCCTGAGCCACTCCGATTGCCAGGCAGATCAACTCGCAGGTAGTTTGCCAACATGTCGCCAGGGTAGCCGTTCACCCCTGGGACCGAACAACAAACCCCGCATGAGTCCTTGCTCATCAACAATCAGGGCGCCGATCGCTGACAATTCACTGAACCGACCGCTTGGTCGAAACCGTATCGCCGGGAATGAATCCCAGGACCTGCACACGTCCGGGTTCGATTCGGGGCAGCTTCGATCGTTGTGCGGCC
>NZ_BAGN01000094.1 GCF_000308835.1 Nocardia vinacea NBRC 16497
GGCGATCGAAGTGGCTTCGGCCGCAATGATTCTGGTGACCGTGGCGGTTCCAGCCGTGGTACTGGCGATCGCGGTGGCTTCAGCCGCGGCGGTTCGAGCGATCGCGGCGGTTTCAACCGTGGTGACTCGACCGACCGCGGTGGTTTCCGCCGTGGTGACTCGGGAGAGCGCGGCGGCGTCAGCCGTGGTGGCAGCGGTGAGCGCGGTGGTTTCAAGCGTGGTGGCGACTCGAGTCAGCGCGGCGACGTGAACGAAGGCACCGGGTTCAAGCGACGCGATGACACCGGACAGCGTGGCGGTTTCAACCGTGGCGGTGACTCCGGTCAGCGCGGTGGCTGGACCCGTGGCGACGACACACAGGATCGCCGACGTGGCGGCGAGGGCGCGCGTGCCGGGGGCGGTTCGGCTGATCGACGCGCGGCGCGTCCCGAAGAGCCGGATCTGCCCGATGACGTCCAGGCCGCCGACCTCGAAACCGAGGTGCGTCGCGACCTGCTGAGTCTGGACAAGAGCAATGCCGAAACGGTCGCCCGGCATCTCGTGATGGCGGCCCGACTCATCGACGACGATCCGCGTCTCGCTTTGGCTCATGCACGGGCCGCCCGCCAACGCGCCGGCCGCATTGCCGTGGTCCGCGAAACCGCGGGCGTCACCGCGTATCACGCGGGCGAGTGGGCCGAGGCCCTCTCCGAATTGCGCACGGCCCGCCGGATGTCCGGCGGTTCCGGTCTGCTCGCCGTCATGGCCGACTGCGAACGCGGCCTCGGCCGCCCCGAACGCGCCATCGAACTGGGCCGCAGCGACGAGGCCCGCGCCCTGCGCGGTGATGAGGCCACCGAACTCCGCATTGTGGTCGCCGGCGCCCGCATGGACCTCGGCCAGTACGACCAGGCCGTGGTCACCCTGCAAACCTCGGAACTCGACCCCTCCCGCACCGGCTCCGCCGCCGCCCGCCTCTTCTACGCTTATGCCGACGCCCTGGTCGCGGCGGGCCGCACGGCCGAGGGACTCACCTGGTTCCTCAACGCCGCCTCCGCCGACCTCGATGGTGAAACCGACGCCGAGGAACGCGCCGAGGAACTAACCGGCGACGCCGAGCTCTAGCGGCTCGGACCCGACGCCGAAGAATTCGTCGACTCAGGTCGCACGTGCAGGGCGGTCAGCCAGCCTGTCAGCAGGGCATGGAATGCGGGCGCAGGTGCCCGGGGCTTGTCGGAAACAGCGGCACAGTCTCGCGTTGGGCCTATCCAGTGAAGGCGTGGCTTCTGGATTGTGCACGGCCCGCCCAGTGTCCGCCGGTTCTGGTCTGCGCGTCGTCGCGGCCGACTGCGAACGCGGTCTCGGTAGCCCCTAACGTCCATCGAAGTCGGCTCCGAGTCGCGGAAACAGGTGGGTGGTGTCGCGCAACGCGCTGGCCGTGCGAGGTGGCACGTCGCGCTGGCAAATTCGAGTGTGCGCTCGAAATGGGCTTGCGGCATACGGTCGGTCGATGCCGTCATTTTCCTGTCGGCGGATTGGCGTAGGGTTCGGGAAGGTGTCGGTCGGTTACATGGAGTGAGAGTGGTGTGAAGCGGCTACGAGAGCGGTATCAAGCCCTGCTGCTGGATCTGGACGGCACGCTGTATCGCGGGCCGGAAGTGATCGAGGGCGCGCCGGAGGCGCTGGCGGATTCCGTTGCGGCACAGCGGCTTGTGTATGTCACGAATAATGCGAGTCGCGGTCCGGATGTGGTCGCGCGGCATTTGGCCGAACTCGGGTTCGCGGCGGAAACCGATGATGTCGTGACCAGTGCGCAGGCGGCGGCACGGTTGTTGGCCGAGCGGCTCGATTCCGGGGCCACGGTGTTGATCGTTGGCACCGATGACCTGGCCAAGGAGGTCGAGGCGGTCGGGCTGCGTTCGATCCGGCGCTTCAACGGCGCCGCGCCGGTTGCTGTTGTACAAGGACATTCACCCGAAACCGCCTGGCCGGATCTGGCCGAGGCGGCCTACGCGCTGAGCGCGGACGCACTGTGGGTTGCCGCCAATACCGATAAGACGCTGCCGAACGAGCGTGGCCTCGCGCCCGGCAACGGCGCCATGGTCGCGGCACTGCGTGCCGCGTCCGGTAGAGAGCCTGTTGTGGCGGGCAAACCCTATGCGCCACTACTGGAGGACGCGCTGGTGCGCGCCGGAACGCGTAGCGCGCTGGTCGTGGGCGACCGCCTGGACACCGATATCGAGGGCGCCAACCGCGTGGGCCTCGAATCGCTGCTGGTCCTGACCGGCGTGAGCACCCTCGACGAACTACGCGACGCCCCGGCGGACCTGATCCCGACCTACGTCTCGGAGTCACTGGACGCACTGAATCATCCGCCGGTCGAGGACGAGGCGACCGACCTCGCCGACGACTTGGCGGAACGGTTACGCGGTAACCCGGGACGAGCCGTAAGGGTGCGGGCGTCAGGTTCGGAAATCCGATAGCGTTGACCCCACGATGACTACTCCGATGCCACGCCTCAACGGACCCGGCTCGAACGGACCGCGCCCCGGGCCACCGCTGCCCGGCCAGCATCTGCCGGGTGCACAGGGACGCCCGGAGCCTGCCGACCCCGAGCGGATCCGCGCCGAGATCGACGGTCTGCTCGCCGAACTCGACGCGCGTCCGGCCTGGACCGGCCTGGCGGCGCCCCCGCCGACGGGTTCCGATTCCGGCGCCGATATCACTCGGCGCGCCCGCATCCTGGAACAGGCGCATGAGGTGCTCGTACAGGCACTGGCCACGGTGGACAAGATCTGAGGTGGCCAGGCGCGCGCGGGTGGACGCCGAACTGGTTCGCCGCGGATTGGCGCGATCGCGTGAACATGCGGTCGAGCTGATCGGTGCGGGCCGCGTCCTGATTGCTGGAACGGTCGCCGTGAAGCCGGCGACCGCCGTGGAGACCGGCACGCCGTTGGTCGTGCGCGAGGAGCCCGACGAGGTGTCGTGGGCCTCGCGTGGTGCGCACAAGCTGCTCGGCGCGCTCGAAGCATTCGAGCCCCAGGGGCTGACCGTCGGAGGGAAGCGCTGCCTGGATGCCGGTGCGTCGACCGGTGGCTTCACCGACGTACTGCTCTCCAGGCAGGCGCGTGAGGTCGTCGCTGTCGATGTCGGCTACGGCCAGCTGATCTGGCGGCTGCAGAACGACGACAGAGTGCGGGTTTTCGACCGCACCAATGTCCGCGCCATCACCCCCGAATCCATCGGCGGCACCGTCGAACTGGTTGTCGGCGATCTGTCGTTCATCTCACTGAATCTGGTGCTGCCCGCTCTCGCGGCCTGCTCCGCGCCGGGTGCCGACCTGTTGCCTATGGTCAAACCCCAGTTCGAGGTGGGCAAGGAGCGAGTAGGCTCCGGCGGTGTGGTGCGTGATCCCGCATTGCGCGCGGAAGTGGTGCGTGATGTCGCGGCGGCGGCCGCCGAATTGGGCTTGCGCACCGTCGGGGTGGTGGCCAGCCCGCTGCCCGGCCCATCGGGCAATGTCGAATACTTTGTGTGGCTGCGTAAAGACGGGCAGTTCGAGTACGACGGCGAGCAGGTCGCGGCCCTCGTCGAACGTGCGGTTGAGGAGGGTCCACAGTGAACGCGCTGACGCCGGCCGAATCCAGAGAGATTCTGCTGGTTTCGCATCCGGGCCGGGCGGAGATCATCGAAACCGCTCATCGTGTCGCGAAGATTTTCGCGGACGCGGGCATCGGGCTGCGCGTGCTCGCGGACGAGGCGGACAGCACCCGATTCGACTGTGAGCCCGACACCCGGGGCGGGACGGCCGTCGCGGAACCGGGCGGATATCCGGCGCGCGTGGTCGAGCACTGCCCGGACGCGGCGGTCGGCTGCGAGATGGTGCTTTCGCTCGGTGGTGACGGCACTTTCCTGCGCGCGGCCGAATTGGCCAGGCCAGCGGGGGTGCCGGTGCTCGGAATCAACCTGGGCCGCATCGGTTTTCTTACCGAGGCCGAGGCCGAACACCTCGATGAGGCATTGGCGAGCGTGGTCCGCGGCGACTACCGCCTCGAACATCGGATGACCATCGACGTGAATGTCCGGGTGGACGACGAGATCGTCGAAACCGGTTGGGCGCTCAATGAAGCCAGCATCGAGAACGCCTCGCGCATGGGTGTGCTGGAGGTGGTCCTGGAGGTCGACGGGCGTCCGGTTTCGCAATTCGGCTGTGATGGCATCCTCATCTCCACACCGACCGGATCGACTGCCTACGCGTTCTCCGCGGGCGGCCCGGTGGTGTGGCCGGAACTCGAAGCGCTGCTGGTGATTCCGAGCAATGCGCACGCCCTGTTCGCGCGGCCGCTGGTGACCAGTCCGGAGTCCAGGATCGCCGTCGAATCCGTTGCGGCGGGCCACGATGCGATAGTTTTCCTGGATGGCAGGCGCACCCTGGCATTGCCGAAGGGCGGCCGGCTCGAGGCGGTCCGCGGCGCCGAACCGGTGCGGTGGGTGCGGTTGGATTCCGCACCGTTCGCCGACCGGATGGTGCGCAAATTCCAATTGCCCGTGACAGGCTGGCGTGGCCGACGGCGAACGGAGATCACACGTGCTGACAGAGATCAGGATTGACGGGCTTGGCGTCATATCCACGGCCACCGCGCAATTCCATGAGGGGCTGACGGTTCTGACCGGTGAGACCGGCGCCGGTAAGACCATGGTGGTGACCAGTCTGCACCTGCTCAGCGGGGCGCGGGCCGATGCGGGCCGTGTCCGGTTGGGTGCGGACCGGGCCGTGGTCGAGGGGCGGTTCACCGTCGACGAGGTGAACACCACCGCGCAGAAGCAAGTGCAGGAAGTTCTGGAATCGGCTGCGGCCGAACGCGATGACGACGGCAGCATCATCGCGATCCGCACCGTCGGCAGTGACGGACGCTCCCGCGCGCATCTGGGTGGGCGCGGCGTACCCGCCTCTGTCCTCGCTGATTTCACCGCGCCGTTGCTGACCGTGCACGGTCAGAACGATCAGCTGCGCCTGCAGCGTCCGGATCAGCAGCTGTCCGCACTGGATCAGTTCGCCGCCGATACGGTCGGTTCGCTGCTGCGCAAGTACCAGGTGCAGCGGCGATCCTGGCTCGATGCCCGCACCGAGCTGCTCGAACGTACCGCGCGCAGTAGAGAACTCGCGCTGGAGGCCGACCGGCTGAAGCATTCGCTGTCCGAAATCGATACCATCGCACCGGAACCCGGTGAAGACGAGCGCATCGTGGACGAGGTGCGCAGGCTCAGCGATCTGGATTCGCTGCGTGAGGCCGCTGCGATCGCGCACGATGCCTTGGCCGGTCCCGCCGATTCGCCCGAAGACGGTTCGGGCGCACTGGAATTGCTCGGCGCCGCGCGTGCCCGTATCGAATCGGCCCACGATCCGGCGCTGACCGCACTCGGGCCGCGGCTCGGTGAGGCCATCGCGGTGGTCGTCGATCTCACCACCGAGCTCAGTGGCTATCTTTCGGATCTGCCTTCGGACCCGGGCGCATTGGATTCGCTGCTCACCCGGCAGGCCGAGTTGAAATCGCTGACCCGCAAGTACGCACCGGATATCGACGGGGTCATCGCGTGGGCGGATGAGGCGCGCACGCGTCTCGGCTCACTGGATGTCTCCGAAGAGGCGCTGGCCGCGCTGGCGGCGGAGGTGGATGTCGCCGCGGAACGCGTTCGTGAAGCGGCACGCAAATTGACTGTGGCGCGCACCAAGTCGGCGGGCAAGCTCGCCTCGGCGGTGAGCGCCGAACTCGGTGGGCTCGCGATGGGTAAGGCGAAGCTCGAGGTCGTGGTGCGGCCGGTGCCCGCGAGCCCGCAGGATTCCGCGCCGCTGATCGTGGACGGGCAGGAATTGCACGCGGGTTCGACCGGTGTCGACGAGGTGGAATTCCGGCTGTCCGCGCATTCGGGCGCGCAGTCATTGCCGTTGAGCAAGAGCGCGTCCGGTGGTGAGCTGTCGCGCGTGATGCTGGCTCTCGAAGTGGTGCTCGCCAGTTCGGATCACGGCGCGACCATGGTGTTCGACGAGGTCGATGCCGGTGTCGGCGGCCGGGCCGCGGTCGAGATCGGCCGCCGACTGGCTCGGCTCGCGCGCACCCATCAGGTGATTGTGGTGACCCACTTGCCGCAGGTCGCGGCATTCGCCGACACTCATCTGGTGGTGGACAAGTCCGATGACGGCAAGGGCAAGGTGAACAGCGGCGTCCGGGCATTGACCAAGGATGAGCGCGTCATCGAATTGGCTCGCATGCTGGCCGGTCTCGATGACACCGAAACCGGCCGAGCCCACGCCGAAGAATTGCTCGCAACCGCCCGCGCCGAACGCGCCCTCGCCTGACGATTCAGCGCAGGGCTTTTTGGGCGCCCTTGATGAACTGGTTGATGAGGTTCTTCAGGCCGAATTCCAGGACCTTCGCCGGGACGGGAAGGCTGGGTTCGGACTCCATCGTGTAGGAGACCAGGGTGCCGTTATCGGTGTCGGTGAAGGTGATGGTGCCGACATGCCGCTTCACCGGCGCACCCTTGATGATCTTGTATTCCATGAGCTCGCCGGGGACCAGCTTGGTGGTCTCCTCGACGATGCCGACGCCGGCCTTCCCGATGAAGTACTGCGCGCCGACGCCCGTCGGGGTGGGCGAGCCGGGAGTCTTCAGGGTGAAGTCGACCGGGATGTACGGGTTGATGCCATCCCGCTCGGTGAAGAACTTGTAGACGACATCGCGCGGTGCCGCGATCACGGCGTCGACGGTACTGCTGACCATGGTGACTCCTATTCGGGATATCTGTGACCCGCAGCATACGGGTACTTGTTGGCGCGCTATCGGCGCGGCGTGGTGTTCGTGTTATCACAGTGACGAATGTGACAGGTGATTCGGCGCGCCTCCATCAATGGTTGAGGGTTTGCGGCCAGGATCGGCCCCATGAGGATGTTGGCGTTGTTGTCGAAGAGCACCGAAGCGCTGCCCGGGCTGACCGGGACAGCTCGGGTTGACCGCAACACCAGGCGTCTGCTGAAGCGGGTCGGGCCCGGTGATGTCGTAATACTCGATGAGATGGATCTGGATCGGCTCACCGCCGATCGGTTGATCGAGGCGGGTGTGGTCGCGGTGGTGAATACTTCGCCATCGATCTCGGGCCGTTACCCCAATCTGGGGCCGGAAGTGCTGGTCGCCAACGGAATTCTGCTGCTGGACACCGTGAGTTCGGATGCCTTCCGGATCAAGGACGGCACCAAGGTCCGCATCGATGAGGGCGTCGTCTACTCCGACAAGCTGGTCAAGAAGGAGCCCGAGGTCTTGGTCACAGGCATCGAGCTGACCGCATCCGATATCGCCGAGCGAATGATCGATGCGCGCAACGGTCTCGCCGATCATCTGGAGGCCTTCGCGGGCAACACCATCGAATTCATTCGCACCGAGAGTGCGTTGCTCATCGACGGTATCGGGGTGCCGGAGCTCGAGCTCGATATGAAGAATTCGCATGTGGTGGTGGTCGCCGACGGCCCGGACCACGCCGACGATCTCAAGCGACTGAAGCCCTTCATCAAGGAGTACGCGCCGATCATGGTCGGCGTCGGACGCGGTGCGGACACCTTGATGAAGCAGGGCTACCGCCCCGATCTGATCGTGGGCGACCCGGATGAAATCACCACCGCCACATTGAAATCCGGTGCCGAGATGATCCTGCCCGCCGATACCGACGGCCACGCCAAGGGGTTGGAACGCATCCAGGATCTCGGCATCGGTGCGACAACCTTCCCGTCGTCCGGCGCACCCTCCGACCTGGCCCTGCTGCTGGCCCACCACCACGGCGCATCGCTGATCGTGACCGCCGGCGCCGCCGCCTCGCTGGACGATTTCTTCGACCGCGGCCGCCGCGACAGCAATCCGGCGACCTTCCTCACCCGGCTGAAAATCGGCGTCAAACTCATGGATGCCAAGGCCGTCGCCACGCTCTACCGCAACCGGGTGTCCGGCACCGCCATCGCGATGGTCGTACTCGCCGCCCTGGTCGCGGTGATCGTGGCCATGCTCGCCTCGAATATGGGGACCGAGGCGCTGGATTGGGCCGCTGATACCTGGAACCGCTTCACGCTGTGGGCCGAAGGCCTAGCCGGTGCGGGAGGGAACCTATGATTTCGATTCGGCAGCACGCGGTTTCGATTGTCGCGATCTTCCTGGCCCTCGCCTTGGGCGTGGTGCTCGGGTCGCAGACCGTGGCGGCGGACCTGCTGTCCGGATTGCGCGCGGATAAGACAGATCTGCGCAAACAGCTCGATGTGGCCACCGATCAGAACCGGCGGTTCGGCGACGAAATGAATGCCGCGGACCGGTTCATCGCCGGATCCGCGGGACGGATCGTCGGCGGCACGCTCACCGACCGCAGCGTTGTGGTGTTCACGACCCCCGATGCCGAACCCGCCGATGTCGAGGCCGTCGCGAAGGATCTGGAAACCTCGGGCGCCACCGTGACCGGTCGCATCGTACTCAACGACGCCTTCCTCGACGCCGCCGAGGGCGACCGGATGCGCACCGCGGTCACCAATGTCATCCCCGCGGGCGCGCAGCTGCGCACCGGCCAGGTGGATCAGGGCAGTATGGCGGGCGATCTGCTCGGCCTGGTGCTGCTGCTCGATCCCGCGAGCGCGCAACCGCGCAGCACCCCGCAGGAGTTGAGCCTGGTGCTGGAGACCTTGCGCGGCGGCGGTTTCCTCGCCTACGGCGACACTCCGACGCAGGCCGCGAACCTCGCCGTCGTCGTCACCGGCGATGGCGCGAAGTCCAGCGAGAACAGTCAGGGCAGCAATATCGCCCGGTTCGCCGGCGCCCTGCGTGGTCGCGGTGCGGGGGCGGTGCTGGCGGGCCGATCCGGCGCCGCCGACAATCCGGGCCCGATCGCGATCATTCGTTCCGATACCGCGCTCGCCACCGCCGTCACCACCGTCGACAATCTCGACCGCGATATCGGCCGCGTCACCACCGTGCTCGGCCTGAGCGAGCAGCTCAACGGCGGCGCGGGCCGATACGGAACCGGCACCAAGGCGACCTCCCTCACACTCGTCGCACTGCCCTCGAGCTGACCCGCCCGACCCGCGATGCCCCGTGCTGCGAACATGGCGCACGGTGCGGATCCGATCGATCGCAGCGACTCGGTGGCAAACGTGTGTGGCGTGTGATCAGGCCAGCAATTTCGTGTTACCGTGAAGACCCGTGGGTCATACACGGAATCAGGCGCGAACGGCCACGAAGCACATCTTCGTCAGCGGTGGTGTCGCCTCCTCATTGGGTAAGGGTCTTACCGCCTCCAGCCTCGGTCAGCTGCTGACCGCGCGCGGACTGCGGGTGACCATGCAGAAACTCGACCCGTACTTGAACGTCGATCCGGGCACCATGAATCCGTTCCAGCACGGAGAAGTGTTCGTCACCGAGGACGGCGCGGAGACCGATCTCGATGTCGGCCACTACGAGCGGTTCCTCGATCGGGACCTGTCCCGGGACGCGAATGTGACTACCGGGCAAATCTATTCGTCGGTGATCGCCAAGGAGCGTCGCGGCGAATACCTCGGTGACACAGTGCAGGTGATCCCGCACATCACCGACGAGATCAAGAGTCGCATCCTGGCGATGCAGGGGCCGGATCTGCAGGGGCAGGTGCCCGATGTGGTGATCACCGAAATCGGTGGCACCGTCGGCGATATCGAATCGCAGCCCTTCCTCGAGGCCGCGCGCCAGATCCGCCACGATGTGGGCCGGGACAATGTGTTCTTCCTGCACGTATCGCTGGTGCCCTACCTCGCGCCATCGGGTGAGCTCAAGACCAAGCCGACCCAGCACTCGGTGGCCGCGCTGCGCAATATCGGTATCCAGCCCGACGCGCTGATCCTGCGTTGCGATCGTGAGGTGCCCCAGGCGCTCAAAAGCAAGATCGCGCTGATGTGCGACGTCGATGTGGACGCCTGCATCTCTACGCCGGACGCGCCCTCGATTTACGACATTCCCAAGGTGCTGCACCGTGAGGGCCTGGATGCCTATGTGGTGCGCAGGCTCGGGCTGCCGTTCCGCGATGTGGACTGGACGGTGTGGGGCGACCTGCTGGATCGGGTGCATCAGCCGCGGGAGACGGTCGAGGTCGCACTCGTCGGCAAGTACGTTGATCTGCCCGATGCGTATCTGTCGGTGACAGAGGCGTTGCGTGCGGGTGGATTCGCTTCGCGGGCCAAGGTGAACATCCGCTGGGTGCAGTCGGATGAATGCGAGACCCCGGCGGGTGCGCAGGCCGCGCTGCGCGATGTGGACGCGGTGCTGATTCCGGGCGGGTTCGGTATCCGTGGCATCGAGGGCAAAGTCGGCGCCATCAAATATGCGCGGACCAGGGGGCTTCCGCTGCTCGGTCTGTGCCTGGGCCTGCAGTGTGTGGTCATCGAGGCCGCGCGTTCGGTCGGTCTGGCCGAGGCCAATTCGGCCGAATTCGAGCCGGATACACCGCATCCGGTGATTTCCACCATGGCCGATCAGAAGGAGATCGTGGCCGGTGAGGCCGATCTCGGCGGCACCATGCGCCTCGGCGCCTACCCGGCGACGCTGCAGAAGGGTTCGGTGGTCGCGCAGGCCTACGGCACCGACCAGGTCTCCGAGCGGCACCGGCATCGCTACGAGGTGAACAACGCCTACCGTGACAAGATCGCCACCAGCGGTTTGAAATTCAGCGGTACCTCCCCCGACGGGCATCTGGTCGAATTTGTCGAGCTGCCCGCGGATAAGCACCCGTTCTTCGTGGCCACCCAGGCGCATCCGGAGCTCAAGAGCCGCCCGACTCGCCCGCATCCACTGTTCGCGGCGCTGATCGCGGCGGCGCTGAAATATAAACTGGCCGAGCGGCTTCCGGTCGATATCCCGGACGAAGAGTTCGCGAACGCAGATCAGGTGTCGTAGATGAGTGAGACCGGGGGAGCCCAGCCGGGCAGCCACGACTTCGAGACCGTGGCGAGCAAGACCATGTACAGCGGTGCCATCCTCGCCTTGCGGCTCGACCAGGTGGCAATGCCGGGCGGACGCGTCGTCGAGCGCGAGGTAATCGAACATCATGCGGCGGTTGCGGTCGCGGCCATCGATGATGCCGACAATGTGGTGCTGGTCAGGCAGTATCGGCATCCGATCGGTCGGCGGCTGCTCGAGCTGCCCGCCGGACTGCTCGATGTGCCCGGCGAGGATCCGCTGGCAGCGGCCAAGCGCGAGTTGGCCGAGGAGACCGGACTTGCCGCCAGGGAATGGTCGGTACTGGTGGATGTCGCGCTTTCGCCCGGATTCACCGATGAGGCGCTGCGGGTGTATACCGCGCGGGGGCTGTACGAAACCGACCGGCCGGAGCCGGAATTGGAGGAGGCGGACCTGGAATTGGTCCGCCTGCCGGTGGATGAGGCCGTGCGGGCCGCATTGGCCGGTGAGATCGTCAATGCCACGGCCGTCGCCGGTCTGCTCGCGCTCACGGCCGCCAGGGCGGGTGGTGTGCAGTTGCGTCCGGCCGACGCGCCATGGCCGGGGCAGCCCACCGCATTCCTGCGTCGCAAGGCGCAGCGGCAGTCCGAAGACTGACGGGTAGGGCGGTGCTCGCGCGGGAGGTGGACGCCTACCTCGATCATCTTGCGGTCGAGCGCGGCGCCGCCCGCAACACCCTCGGTGCATACCGTCGCGATCTCGACCGGTATCGGGATTTCCTGACCGGGCGCGGGATTACAGCGCTCGAGCAGGTCTGCGAATCCGACGTCGCGGAGTTCACGATGGTGCTGCGGGCGGGTGGGGAGACGTACCCACCCCTGGCCGCGAGTTCGGTCGCTCGTGCGCTGATCGCCGTGCGCGGGCTGCATCGCTTCGCCGCGGCAGAAGGTATGACGAGTACCGATGTCGCGCATGCGGTGAAGCCGCCGACGCCCGGACGGCGATTGCCGAAAGCGCTGCCGTACGACCAGGTATTGCGATTGCTGGAGGCGGCTGGCGGCGGGCCGATCGATGATGCGAATGGGGCCGGAACCGATGGCGGGCCGCGCGGATTGCGCGACCGGGCGCTGCTCGAGCTGCTGTATTCGACCGGGGCGCGGATTTCGGAGATGGTCGGGCTCGATGTGGACGATCTCGATACCGAGGAACGCGCTGTTGTGTTGCACGGCAAGGGCGGCAAGCAGCGTATGGTTCCGATCGGCAGGCCCGCGCTGGCGGCTGTCGACGCCTATCTGGTGCGGGGGAGGCCGGTGCTCGCCGCGAACGGGAAAGGCACTGCAGGCGCGCTGTTTCTGAATGCCCGCGGTGGTCGGTTGTCGCGGCAGAGTGCCTGGCAGGTGTTGCAGACCGCCGCCGAGCGGGCGGGCATCGGGGCTACCGTTTCGCCGCATACGCTGCGCCATTCCTTCGCAACGCATTTGCTCGATGGGGGTGCGGATGTGCGTGTGGTCCAGGAACTTCTGGGACATGCCTCGGTGACGACCACGCAGATCTACACCTTGGTGACGGTGAACACGCTTCGTGAGGTTTGGGCAACAGCTCACCCCCGCGCCCGCTGAGTCTGCCGTTTGGCTTGCCCGCAGGACGCGGAAGAAATGGGACCATGGTCCGGTTGTGTCGGTATGTCGGGATCGGATGGTCTCGGCGTACCGACGTGAGGTGAGTTGGATGGCAAAGGCTTTCATCGTTCAGGAGCGCGATGTCGAGGCGGTGGCGCTGCCCGCTGGCGGATCGTTCCAGTTGCTCGAGGACAGCGAGAACACCGATGGGCTGTTCGGCGCGAATCGGCTCGTCCTGCAGGCGGGCGCGGATGGGACCAGACCGCACCATCACACGAAGTCCACGGAAATCTTCTACGTCCTGGACGGGACCATGGAATTCCTCGTCGACGGCGAACGGCATGCGGTCGCCAAGGGTGGTCTGGTGGTGGTTCCGCCGGGTACTGTCCATGCCTTCGGGGCGTCCGCGGACGGTCCCGCGGAGTTCTTCGCGGTACTCACACCGGGTATCGTCCGGTTCGAGTACTTCCGGCAGCTCGGTCGTATCGCTCGGGGTGAGGCGGATTGGGACAGCATGGATGAGCTCCACGATCGATTCGACGTCCATTTCGACGGTGGACCGGATTGGCGGTAGGGGAGTGGACGCCTGCGCAGGTAAACGCGGGTGTCGCGTGTCCGAGCGTGGGTCTTGCGCTGTCAAGCGGTAGCGTCTATCGAGAGCTGGACCGTACGAAAGCGAGGTCGGGGCTGATCGGCCTCGCTACGCTCGGGCAGATGATGCCGGAGTCGGGCGAAGGCAACGGGCAGGAACGTATAAGGAGCAGCGGATCGTGACGACAGCGGGTGCGGCAGAGCCGCCGATGAGTGCTGGGGCGCAGCCGCTTACGGGTCCCCGGACGGGTCCGTACTCGGCGGCCGCGGCGGAAACGCTGTGGGGCGAAGGCGCCGAACCCGTCCCCGACGATGCGACGCTCGGCCCGACCGGACGCCCGCTGCGTGTCGTGCCCGACCCGCCGCCGGTCGAAAACCACGGTGATGCGCTGATCGTCGCGATGTGCAATCAGAAGGGGGGCGTCGGCAAGACCACCTCGACCATCAATCTGGGCGCCGCGCTCGCGGAGTTCGGTCGGCGGGTGCTGTTGGTGGATCTGGATCCGCAGGGTGCGCTGTCGGCGGGATTGGGTGTGGCCCACCACGATCTCGATCTGACCGTGCACAACCTGCTCATCGGATCCAAGGTCTCGATCGACGATGTTCTGATGGCGACCCGCGTCGAGAATCTGGATCTGCTGCCGAGCAATATCGATCTGTCGGCCGCGGAAATCCAGCTGGTCAACGAGGTCGGCCGGGAGCAGACGCTGGGCCGCGCACTGGAATCGGTGCGCGATCGCTATGACTACATCCTCATCGATTGCCAGCCGTCGCTCGGCCTGCTCACGGTGAATGCGCTGGCCTGTTCCGATGGTGTGATCATTCCGATGGAATGCGAGTACTTTTCGCTGCGCGGACTTGCTCTGCTCAACGACACCGTGGAGAAGGTGCGGGACCGCTTGAACCCGCGCCTGAGCCTGTACGGCATCGTTGTCACCATGTTCGATGCGCGGCTACTACATTCGCGTCAGGTCATGGCGCGCGTCGTCGAAGTGTTCGGCGACCTGGTGTACGACACGGCGATCGCGCGCACCGTACGTTTTCCGGACGCCAGCGTCGCGGGTGAACCCATCACCACCTGGGCACCGAAATCCAGTGGGGCCGAAGCATATCGGGCGATGGCGCGGGAAGTCATCCACCGGTCCGGCCGGTGATCGGCGGTACGGAACCGGCGCCATCGACGAACACGGATACGCTCGGCTCGGAGTCTGATGAGTTCGTCGATCGGGACTCTGACGCCGGGCGTGCCGCGTCGGCAGCGGACGATCCGCCGGCCAGACCCGGCGGCGAGAGCGAGCCGACGGCCCAGACCTCCGGGTTCCAGCTGCGGCTGAGCAACTTCCAGGGACCGTTCGATCTGCTGCTGAATCTGATCAGTTCGCGCAAGCTCGATGTCACCGAGGTCGCGTTGCATCAGGTGACCGACGAATTCATTGCCTACACAAAGGCTTTGACCGCCAGCATCGGGCAGCAGGCGTTGCGTGCGGACAAGATCCTGGATCAGACCACCGAATTCCTTGTCGTCGCGGCGACATTGCTGGATCTCAAGGCGGCGCGACTGCTGCCATCTGGTGAGGTGACCGACGCCGAGGATCTCGAACTGCTCGATGCACGCGATCTGCTCTTCGCCCGGCTGCTGCAGTACCGCGCGTTCAAACAGGTCGCCGAACTGCTCGGGGAACTGGAGGCGGTCGCGTTGCGGCGGTACCCGCGCGCGGTCGGGCTGGAGGAGCGCTACGCCGACCTGCTGCCCGAGGTTACGCTGGGAGTTGACGCAAACCAGTTCGCCGCGATCGCCGCGACTGCCTTCCGGCCTCGGCCGGCGCCGCGGGTTGGTCTCGACCACCTGCACCAGCACGCCTTCTCGGTCGCCGAACAGGCCGCGCTCGTGCTCGAACAGCTCAAACTGCGCGGACCGGGCGGCTGGACGACCTTCGGTGAACTGGTAGCCGACTGTGATGTGCCGATCCAGATCGTCGCCCGCTTCCTGGCACTGCTCGAGCTGTACCGGGGCAAGACGATCGAGTTCGACCAGCCCGACCCGCTCGGCCCGCTCTCGATCAGCTGGACCGGCGACCCCAAGGACGAGACCGCCGACACCGTGACCATCGAGGAGGACTACGGGTGAGTGAGCGCACCGACGATGCGACACCCCTCGAGCACAACGGCATCGAGCATGACACCGGGGTGGCGGGCGAGCAGGTCGACGGTGGTGACCGTGCAGTGATCGCGCGGATCGGCGATGCGTTGGACGTGAGCGCGGCGGAATCGGGCGACGAGGCGGCATCGTCGAGTGATGAGCGGATCGAAGATGTCGCGGACGTGAGCGTGCCGGGATCCGACGGCAATGCGGCGATCTCGAGCGGTGACGATGCCGGGGATGCGGCGATCTCGGTCGCCCCGGGAACGGCGGCTGTAAGCAGCCGAATTGTCGACCAGGATTCCTCGAGCGCGGTCGTGCCGACCGTCAGCGAGCAGGCATCGGGCGGAGTTGATGGCGTCGCAGGGCGCACTGATACGCCGCCGACGAGCGGTGGGGGCGAGGAGTCCGCAGCTTCGGCAGCGGCGACCGAGGCCGTGAGCAGTCCAATCGTCGACGCCGATTCCGCGGGCACGGCCCGGCCGAGCGTCAGCGAGCAGATGCCGCCGAGCACTGGGGATGGTGACGGCGTTGCTGGAGGACCGAGCAAGACGCAGCTGGGGGGCGGTAGGGACGAGGCCACTTCCGCAAGTGCGACGGAGGCTGTGAGCAGTCCAATCGTCGACGCGGATTCGTCGGGCACGGCCGAGTCGAGCATCAGCGAGCAGGCATCGCCGAGTACCGAGGGCGGAGGACCCAGTGAGACGCGGCTGGGCAGTGGTGGCGGCGAGGCGGCCGTAAGTGCGACGAAGACCGCACGTGCGACGAAGAACAAAAAAGATGCCGCCGCTGGTTCCGATGACGAAGTGGCGGAGTTCACGCCCGAACCGCTGGATGACGATGAATTCCGGTCGGCGTTGGAGGCGCTGCTGCTCATTGTGGACGCTCCGGCCCCGGTAGAACTGCTGGCAGACGCGTTGCAGGACAAACCGGCGCGGGTGGAGCGTGCGCTGCACGAAATGGCGGCGGAACTGTCCGCGCGGGCCAGTGGCATCGATCTGCGTTTCGTGGGTGACGGGTGGCGCTTCTATACTCGCAGCGAGTACGCGCCGTATGTGGAACGGATGCTGCTCGACGGCGCCCGGTCGAAATTGACCAGGGCCGCTTTGGAAACATTGGCGGTGGTGGCATACCGCCAACCGGTGACCCGGACCAGGGTCAGCGCGGTGCGCGGCGTGAACGTCGACGGTGTGATGCGAACCCTGCTGGCTCGCGGATTGATCGCCGAGGCCGGGGTCGACCCGGAAACGAACGGCACGCAGTACTGCACGACCGAACTGTTCCTGGAGCGGATCGGACTCGCATCGCTGTCTGATCTGCCGCCACTGGCGCCCCTGCTGCCGGGCGTCGACCTGATCGACGAGATCAACGAGAGCCTGGACACGGACCCCCGTTACACCAGGTTGAAGAAATCCGCCGAGACCGATTTGGATCTCGGTACCGAAGACTGACAGGACAATATGAATACGCCCGCTCGCCGAGATGGCACACCGGATCGTAGGACCAGAAGCGACCAGCCCACCAGGGGCGGCGCAGGCCGAAACGCACGCGATACGCGTTCGGCGCAACGGGGAAGCACACAGCGCGGGGCCGCATGGGGCGGTTCCGAGCGCGGCTCCTCGCAAGGGGGTTATCGGGGGAGTTCAGAAGGCGGCGATCGTGGGTACCGCGGTTCGTCGCAGGGCGATAGCGGTTATCGTGGTTCTGCTGAGCGTGGTTCGGATCGGCGTGGTTCGTCGCAGGGCGGCGGTTATCGCGGTTCTGCCCAGGGCGACAGTGGTTATCGTGGTTCTGCTGAGCGTGGTTCGGATCGGCGTGGTTCGTCGCAGGGCGGCGGTTATCGCGGTTCTGCCCAGGGCGATAGCGGTTATCGCGGTTCCGCTGAGCGCGGTTCCGATCGGCGTGGTTCGTCGCAGGGCGGTTCCGATCATCGTGGTTCGCGCGGCGACGGCTATCGCGCTGGCGCACAAGGCGGTTCGGCCCCGCGTACCGCCGGTTCGCGCGGCTACGCGCCGGGAGGTGCTGCGCAGCAAGGCAATCCGTCGCGCCGCACAACGTCGGCCGCGATGTCCACCCCCATCGGCAAGAAGCCGAAGAATCCGAAGCCGCAGAAGAAGGTCGTCGCCGCCCCGCTGCTGAGCAACGCCAAGCCCGCCAAGAAACAGCACGTCGATCAGCCCGCCGAGGGTGGCCACGAGAAGTTGCCGTGGGGCGAGGGCGAGCGGCTGCAGAAGGTTCTCGCCAAGGCCGGTGTGGCATCGCGCCGCGCCGCCGAGGAGATGATCGCCCAGGGGCGGGTCGAGGTCGACGGCGCCATTGTCACCGAGCAGGGCCTGCGGATCGATCCGCAGCATGCCGTGGTCCGCGTCGACGGCACCCGCGTGATGGTGCGCGAGGAACTGGTCCATATCGCGCTGAACAAGCCCAAGGGCTGGCAGTCCACGATGTCCGACGATCTGGGCCGCCCGTGCGTCGGCGATATCGTCGCCGAACGCATCGCGGCCGGTCAGCGCCTGTTCCACGTCGGCAGGTTGGATGCCGACACCGAGGGGCTGCTACTGCTCACCAATGACGGCGACCTCGCGCACCGGCTCATGCACCCGTCGTTCCAGGTCCCGAAGACCTATCTGGCGACGGTGAACGGTGAGGTCCACAAGTCGGTCGGTAAGCGCCTGCGCGACGGTGTCGAACTCGAAGACGGTCCGGCCAAGGTCGACATGTTCCAGGTGCTCGAGTTGGGCGAGGGACGTTCGCTGGTCAAGATCGTGTTGCACGAAGGGCGCAAGCACATCGTGCGCCGGCTGCTCGACGCGGTCGGTCATCCGGTGACGCGGTTGGTGCGCACCAATATCGGTCCGGTCGCGCTGGGCGACCAGCGGCCCGGCACGCTGCGCGTGATCGGCCGCGATGAAGTCGGCAAACTTTACGAGGCGGTGTCGTTGTGAACGGTGTAGAGATTCCCGTGGAGGTCCCTGCGATGGTTGAAGGCACCACGCCGCTGGTCGTTGCCATGGACGGGCCTTCGGGCACGGGCAAGTCCAGTGTGTCGCGGCGACTGGCCACCCGGCTCGACGCCAGCTACCTCGACACCGGCGCGATGTACCGCGTTGCGACGCTGCGGGTGCTGCGCGCCGGTGTCGAGTTGACCGATTCGGCAGCGATCGGTGCCGCGGTGAAGGAACTGCCACTGACCATCGGTACCGACCCCAGCCGTGAGCTGATCCTGCTCGACGGTGAGGACGTCTCCTCCGAGATCCGCGGCAATGCCGTCACCAGGGCGGTGTCCGCGGTGTCCGCCGTGGCCGAGGTGCGCGAGCTGCTCGTCGCGCTGCAGCGTGAAATCGCTTCCGCCGCACAGCGAATAGTGGTCGAGGGGCGCGATATCGGTACCGTCGTGCTGCCGGATGCCGACGCCAAGATCTATCTCACCGCCTCCGCCGAGGCCCGCGCGCAGCGGCGCAATCAGCAGAACATCGCCGAAGGCCGCGGCGACGACTACGAGGGCGTACTCGCCGACGTTGAGCGTCGCGACACCCTCGACTCCACTCGCACGGTGTCCCCACTGCGTCCGGCCGATGACGCGGTGCAGGTCGACACCAGCGAACTGAATATGGATGAGGTCATCGACGAGCTGTATCGCGTTGTGGTGCGGCAGGTTTCGATCGGCCGGACAGGTAGGACAGCGTGAGCGAGCGTAGCGAGCGAACCGAAGACACAGCCTTGACGGTGCCGAGCGCAGGCGAGGCGCAGTCATGAGTGAAGACGTTCTCGCGGGGGATGGCGTCTGGAGTGACGAATCCGATTGGGAGGTAGCCGATCTCGATAGTGAGTTCGGCGAGGACGAACACCTCGCGATGCCGACGGTGGCGGTCGTCGGCCGCCCGAATGTCGGCAAATCGACCCTGGTGAACCGTATCCTCGGCCGTCGTGAAGCCGTCGTCGAGGACATTCCCGGCGTGACCCGCGACCGCATTTCCTATGAGGCGAACTGGGCGGGGCGCCGTTTCCTGGTGCAGGACACCGGTGGCTGGGAGCCCGATGCCAAGGGCCTGCAGCAGTCGGTCGCCCGCCAGGCCGAACTGGCCATGGAGACCGCCGACGCGATCCTGCTGGTGGTCGACGCCGTGGTCGGTGCGACGGCAACCGATGAGGCCGCGGTGAAGAAGCTGCGCCGTTCCAAGATTCCGGTGATCCTGGTCGCCAATAAGGTCGACGACGAACGCGTCGAGGCCGAGGCCGCCGCGCTGTGGTCGCTCGGTCTCGGTGAGCCGCGCATGGTCAGCGCCGCGCACGGCCGCGGCACCGGTGACCTGCTCGACGATGTCCTGGAAGTCCTCCCGGAAACCCCGCGTGAGGGCACCGGCGGCACCGGCCCGCGCCGGGTCTCGCTGGTCGGCAAGCCCAACGTCGGCAAGTCCAGCCTGCTCAACAAACTCGCCGGTGATGAGCGTTCGGTCGTGCACGATGTCGCGGGCACGACCGTCGACCCGGTCGATTCGCTGGTCGAATTGGGCGGCAAGATCTGGAAATTCGTCGATACCGCGGGTCTGCGTCGCAAGGTCTCCCATGCCAGCGGTATGGAGTTCTACGCGTCGCTGCGCACCAAGGCGGCGTTGGAGGCCTCCGAGGTCGCGATCATGCTGATCGACGCCTCCGAGCCGATCACCGAACAGGACCTGCGGGTGATCAGCATGGTCGCCGACTCCGGTCGCGCGCTCGTGCTGGCCTTCAACAAGTGGGATCTGGTCGACGAGGACCGTCGCCTGCAGCTCGACAAGGAAGTCGACCGCGATATGGTCCGGGTGCCGTGGGCACAGCGCGTCAATATCTCCGCGCAAACCGGTCGTGCCGTCCAAAAGCTCGTTCCCGCAATGGAAACCGCGCTGGAATCCTGGGACAAGCGCATCCCCACCGGTCGGCTGAACAACTGGCTCAAGGAAGTCATCGCGGCGACGCCGCCGCCGATGCGCGGTGGCCGGTTGCCGCGCGTTCTGTTCGCCACGCAGGCCACCACCCGGCCGCCGACCTTCGTGCTCTTCACGACGGGGTTCTTGGAGGCGGGCTACCGCCGGTTCCTGGAGCGTCGTCTGCGTGAGGAGTTCGGCTTCGATGGTTCTCCGGTTCGTATTTCGGTGCGTGTGCGTGAGAAGCGGGAACGCAGGAAGTAGGCCGTACAGAACGGACGCCGCTGCCCAGCAACGGCGTCCGTTTTCTTTTTGGCACATCACCGGTACCGTTCGTCGGCCTCGCGCCGGTTCGATCGGAGGTCAGCGGAAGTCGGCGAGGTGATCGGATACCCACTCGGCCAGGGAATGCGCCGGGCGGCCGGTGATATCGGCGACGGTTGTGGTGATTTCGGGGCGGGGTGCGGCCAGCATTTCGGTATAGCCGTCGAGGAGGACGTCGACGAAGGAGTCGGGGAAAGTGGTGTCGTCGAGTAGGCGCTGTCTGGCCTCGTCGCGGGTGAGTTCGACCCAGCGCAAGGGACGTCCGAGCACTTCGCCGATGATCCGGACCTGCTCGGCCCGGGTGCGTACTTCCGGCCCGGTCAGCGTGTAAGTGGCTCCGGCATGGGCGTTTTCGGTGAGTGCCCGGGCCGCGACGGCCGCGATATCGGCCTCGT
>NZ_BAGN01000093.1 GCF_000308835.1 Nocardia vinacea NBRC 16497
ACTCGGACTCTGCCTGGCCTATGTGCTGTGGTGGGCCTATTTCGGGATCGATGACGACCGCGGCGAGCACGCGCTCGCCGCGGTCCCGGATCGGGAACGTTCACGTCCGGCGGTCCTCGCCTACGGTTATGCGCTCTACCCGCTGCTGATCGGCATCACCGTGACCGCGGCGGGCATCAATATGACCATCGCGCACGGCAACGAACCCGCCTCCATCGCCGCCGCGTCCGCGCTCTCCGGCGGCGTCGCGCTGTACTTCTTCGGCCAGTTCTGTTTCCGGCTCGCCCTCGGTCTGCCGCGCCCGTGGTCGCGACTGCTCGCCGCCGCCGCGGTGGCCGCGACCATCCCGATCGGTATCGCGTGGGTCGCCTGGGCACAGCTCGCGGTGCTGGTCGCGGTCGGCTATGCCGCCGTGATCATCGATGATCTCGTCACGCTGCGCTCGGGCCAGCACAGTCGCTACGTCTGACTTTCGGGAACAATGGAGAGTCGTGCGTAATGAGGAACTCGCGGTCGAACCACCCGCCGCGGCTCGCCGACTGCTCGGCTCGACGCTGTGGTCCGGACCGGTCGGCGTGCGAATCGTCGAGGTCGAGGCATATGGCGGCGATCCGGCCGGACCGTGGCCGGATCCCGCATCGCATTCCGGACGCGGGCGGACCAAGCGCAATGCGGTGATGTTCGGGCCCGCCGGCGTGCTGTACGTCTACCTCAGCTACGGCATGCATATGTGCGTGAACGTGACCAGCGGTCCGGACGGCACCGCGAGTGCGGTACTCATCCGGTCGGGGGAGGTGATCGCCGGGTCGGATACGGTCAGGGAGCGACGACCCGCGGCCCGCACGGACGCCGATTTGGCAAGGGGCCCTGGGAATCTCGGCAGCGCGCTCGGAATAACACTGAGCGACTACGGAACTCCACTCTTCGACCCTGCCTCGCCGATCCGGTTGGAGCTGAACGGCGCGATCGACCCTGCCGAGATTTCCGACGGACCGCGCGTCGGGGTCAGCAGTGCCGCTGATGTGCCGTGGCGATTCTGGATCGCATCGCCTGCGGTCTCGGTCTACCGGCGCAGCCCGCGCGCCCCGATCGAAGCGGTATAACACCAGGTCACAAGAATTTTCGGGATCGGCGATGAGTTCTGGGCGCAGTGTCCGTCCTATCTGTTGAACGCGCTCCACCCGGCGCGACCGACCCGAAGGAAAGACAGATGACCGCCATCGCCCCCGCCGCCCCGATCACCACCACTGTCGCGCACCGCCCCGGCAAGAAGATGACCATCGCGCTCTGGACCGTGCAGGTCCTGCTCGCGCTGTTCTTCATCATCGCCTCCGCTGCCCCGAAGCTGCTCGGCGCGCATGCGGCGGTCGAATCCTTCGACACGATCGGTTGGGGTCAGTGGTTCCGCTACTTCACCGGCGTTGTCGAACTCGCCGGCGGCATCGGCCTGCTGGTGCCCCGCCTGACCGGCCCCGCGGCCGTCGGCCTGACCGTCACCATGGTCTGCGCCGCCCTGACCCAGGCGCTCCTGCTCGGCGCGCCCGCCCTGGCGCCCTTCCCCCTGGTACTCGGCGTGGTGTTCGTCTGGATCGCCTGGCAGCGTCGCGACAGCATCATCGCGGTGCGGGAGCTGCCGGCTCGCTGAACGTCTGAATAACGCACACGATCGGCAGACCGCGGTCTGCCGATCGTCGTCGCGTTCACCGAAAATCATTCGCCCTGCGTGGCGGCGCGCGGCGACACTGAGGGCCATGCCGGTCGCGGGGACCGGTGCGGAAAGATAGGGCAGCGTGACCGGCGACATCATCGACGAACTGACCTGGCGCGGACTGCTCGCGCAGTCCACCGACCTGGATGCCCTGCGTGCGGCGACAGCCGCCGGGCCGCTGACCCTCTATGCCGGTTTCGATCCCACCGCGGCCAGCTTGCATGCCGGACATCTGGTCCCGCTGCTGGCGCTGCGGCGGTTCCAGCGCGCGGGCCATCGCCCGATCGTGCTGGCCGGCGGTGCCACCGGACTCATCGGCGATCCGCGCGACGTGGGCGAGCGCACCATGAATTCGACCGATACCGTCGCGGAATGGGCGGGTCGGATCCGCTCGCAGCTCGAGCGTTTCGTCGACCTCGACGACTCGCCCACCGGCGCGATCATCGTCAACAACATGGACTGGACCGGCCAGCTGTCGACCGTCGACTTCCTGCGCGATATCGGCAAGCACTTCTCGGTCAACGTCATGCTGGCCCGTGACACCATCAAGCGCCGACTGGACGGCGAGGGCATCTCCTACACCGAATTCAGCTACATGCTGCTGCAGGCAAACGACTACTTGCAGTTGCGTCGCAACTTCGGCTGCACACTGCAGGTCGGTGGTTCGGATCAGTGGGGCAACATCATCGCTGGTGTCGAGCTGAACCGGCGTGTCGACGGTGCGTCGGTGCACGCGTTGACCGTTCCGCTGGTTACCTCGGCCGACGGCAAGAAGTTCGGCAAGTCGACCGGCGGCGGCAGTCTGTGGCTCGATCCGGAAATGACCAGCCCGTACGCCTGGTACCAGTACTTCGTGAATACTGCCGACGCCGATGTCGTGCGGTACCTGCGCTGGTTCACCTTCCTGTCTCGGGAGGAGCTGGCCGAGCTGGAGTCGGCCACCGCCGAGCGTCCACACGCACGCGAAGCGCAGCGCAAGCTGGCCGAGGAAATGACGAATCTGGTGCACGGCGAGGCGAATACCCGGGCCGTGCAGTTGGCGAGTCAGGCCTTGTTCGGACGCGCGGATCTGCGTGAACTCGATGAGCCGACGCTGTCGGCAGCCCTACGCGAAGCCGCGGTCGACGGCACGGTCGCCGAGGTCGGTGTCGGTGAACCGAGCACGATCGTTGATCTGCTGGTCGCCACCGGACTGTCGGAGAGCCGCGGCGCCGCACGGCGCGCGGTGAACGAAGGCGGGGCGTCGGTGAACAACGAGCGGATCTCGGATCTGGAATGGACGCCCGCTGATGCCGACTACCTGCACGGTCGTTGGTTGGTGCTGCGCCGCGGTAAGCGCAACTTCGCCGGCGTACTGCGGGCGGGCGCATAAAGATCACGTGGCTCGGGTCACATTCCGGTGGCCCGAGCCCGTTTTCCGGGGTGTCAGATGGCCTCTGACCTGCGAAATGACATGCGTGTAGTGCGGATTTGACTCGACGTTCTCCGCCGCGTAACTTTGTCCAAGTCAGAGCGACACGGACACCGACCCGGAGCCCAAAGCGCAGCGGAAACGTTGAGCACAGTGGCCTGGGAAACGAGGTAGGACGAGGAGCGCCTGGCGATCAGCGTTGCCGGATCGAACGAGCAGACTTGACTCTGCGCGGGCGGTTGGCTAGGCTAGGACAGTTGCCTCAACAAGCCCCCACGAGAGAATCTGGGGTGCAGT
>NZ_BAGN01000092.1 GCF_000308835.1 Nocardia vinacea NBRC 16497
CCCGCCCGGTAGGTCAGCAGCTCCTGGCCGATAAGGCTCCAGTCCGGGACGGTTCCGGCGAGGTGTGCGTCGATCAGTGGTTTGCCGACGAGCCAGCGGGCGAAGTTCGGATCGACGGCATCGATCCGGAAGCGAGCGTCGAACGAGACGTTGCCGGTGGCGGTGGGCTTGTCACCGAACAGTGTGCGGCCCAGCTTGGACAGCACGCCGCGGGTGGACACGTTGACCGATGGGAAGGGGCGGTCCAGCAGCACCATGGTCGCGATGAGGTGGTGCGTTGTCGTCGATCTGTTCGACGCGGAACGTGGGCCGACCGTCGCAGCGACACTTTCCGTTTCGTACGCGTACTCCGCCACCGTCACCCAGCGGCCGCCGATCTGCCCTGTCAATGTCACGCCCAGATAGCGTCCACCCTGGGGCATGCGCGATACCCACCGAGCCCGTGAGCTGTCCGCGAACGTCCACCCGTGCTGGGTCGCCCACTGCCGCAAGATCCTTCGGCGCGCGCGCTCGGCACGAATCGCCAGCGGAACGAACACAATGAGCGCGACCAGTATCAGGATCGGCCCGGCCAGGACCAAGATCACCGCTGCGTCCATTGTCCCTCCTCGATCGACGACCGAATTGTGCGGTGTCGACCTTTCGATCGGGACAGTCAAATGCTTATGGCGCCGACCGCACCCCATCCGCCCCGGTTTACGCTGCGCCGATGACCCTGCTGTTGCTGGCGCTGGCCATCGCCTCCGAAATCACCGCGACCGTATCGCTCAAAATCTCCGACGGTTTCAGCAAATTGGTGCCTTCGATCATCGTGGTCATCGGCTACAGCGCGGCCTTCTTCTTCCTGTCCCAAGCACTGAAGCGCGGCATGCCGATCGGCGTTGCATACGGCATCTGGTCGGCGGTCGGCGTCGCGGCCATCGCCGTCATCGGTGTCCTATTCCTCGACGAACGCCTCTCGTTGATCCAGGTCGGCGGTATCGCATTGGTGATTCTCGGTGTGCTTGCCCTGGAACTCGGTGGCGCGCACTGACATCCGCGCTGCGAAATTGTCGGTGGGTGGCTGTTGAATGACGGCTCATGAAGAGAGACTTCGAGGCGGGGACCTTCGCCGCGGATCGCCCGGCGGAGCCGGCGGCGGTGCCCTTCGCGGGTAATGATCCGGCGGAAGCGTTGGCGGCGTACGGGATCGAGCTCCCGGCGGCGTCGGTGGTCGAGCGGACGGTGTCGGGGGCGCCGGTGTGGGTCGTGTCGACCGAGCCCGGTTATGCGGCGGCCGGGCTGTGGGAGCAGGTGCGGGAGGTGCATCCGAAGACCGGATTGTGGCCGGTGCTGACCAAGACCCATACCTGGTACTGCACCGGGTCCGAGCGCGGCTGGGAGCAATCGCGTGAGCTGTCGATTCCGGAATTCGTCGCCGGAACCGATGCGGCGGAATGGTTGCGCGAGAGGTATCGCGAGCGGTTGGGCGATGACTACGAGATTCCACGAGGCGGACCGGACTGGGCCGATCTGGATCTCGAACTCTACGACTACGACGGATTCGATTGGGGCGACGTCTGGAGTATTCGTGGCGATTGCGATGAATTCGACCAGCTCGCCCTGATTCCCACCGCGAATTCCTGGCTGGTTCCGTACGAACTGCAATGGTCGGGTGCGCTCAACTATGACCTCGACGGCGCCGACCACGCATTGATGCTGCGCCGGTGGGCGGCGTCGGAGCGCCGATGCGAACTCGTCGCATTGGATTCCGACACGCTGTGGCTCGCCGTCGCACACGAGCCGGAGCTGACCGAAGACGCCGCGCTCGCGCAGGCATTGGAGGCGTACCTGTACTGCCCGGATGCGGTCGAACAGGATCGCGATTCACTCGATGAACTGGCCGAATCCCTGCTGCGGCAGCTGTGGCGCTTCTGGTGGGACTGATCGGTCTCGTTGCGCCCTGCGCATTTTGTCGAATTCGTCCCATGGGAGGTGGCGGCGAACGTAGCATCGGCCGATGGATCGGACGTTTGCTCAACTGAGTCGACGCGGGTGACGGTATGGCATCGGAACCGGGCGATGTAGTACTCCAGGCCCAGTCGTTGGTGAAACGCTACGGCGGTGTCGAGGCGTTGCGGGGAGCCAACTTTCAGGTCCGTGCCGGTGAGGTCGTCGCATTGATCGGCGATAACGGCGCGGGCAAGTCCACACTGGTGAAATGCCTTTCCGGGGCGGAACAACCGGATTCGGGGACCATCCTGCTGGACGGTTCGGAAACGGTGCTCGGCTCACCGACCGCCGCACGCAAGCTCGGCATCGAAACCGTGTACCAGGACCTCGCCGTCGCACCCGATCTGGACCCGGCCGCCAACCTCTTCCTCGGCCGGGAGCTGGTTCGCCGCGGATTGGCGGGCAGACTCGGCATGCTCGACAAGCGGGCGATGCGGACCCAAGCCGTCGAACACTTCCGAGGCCTCGGCGTGACGCTGCAAAGCACCGATGTGCCGATCGGCGCCCTGTCGGGCGGACAGCGCCAGAGTGTCGCCGTGGCGCGTGCGGTGCTGTGGGCGAGCAAGGTCGTCTTCATGGACGAACCGACCGCGGCCCTCGGCGTTGTGCAGCGCGAAAGGGTGCTCGAGGTGATCCGCAATGTGCGCGACCAGGGCATTGCCGTCGTCCTGATCAGCCACAATATGCCCGAGGTGCTGGCCGTGGCCGACCGGATCGAGGTGCTGCGCCTCGGCAAGCGGGTGGCCCGATTCGTCGCCGCCGACGCGACCTTGGAACAGTTGGTCGGCGCGATGACCGGAGCGCTGTCACATGAGGACGCTGCATGACGAATGCAGAGCCGAAAGATGGCCCCGATCTGCCGGAACGTACTGCGCTGCAACGGCTTCTCGGCGCGAGCACGCTGTGGATCGGCGTGGTGCTCGTCGTTCTGTGTGTCGTTTTCAGTGTCCTCCGCCCCGATGCCTTCCCGACCCGCTTCACCCTGCAAACTCTGCTGATCGAAACCTCGGTGCTGCTGGTGCTTTCGGTCGGCATGACGTTCGTGATCATCACCTCGGGCATCGACCTGTCGGTCGGCATGGTGCTGATCTTCGCCGGGGTGCTCGGTGCGAAAACGATGGAATGGCTGAGCCCCGACGAGAACGCCACCGGTGCGGGGTGGGGGACTATCGCTATCGGCTTCCTGATTTCCATTGCGGGCGGCGGCATCTGGGGATTGCTCAATGGAATTCTGGTGGCAAAAGCCAAGATTCCACCGCTGATCGTCACACTCGGCTCCTTCGGCGCGGCACTCGGTGCGGCACAACTGATCACCGGCGGTGTCGACACCAGGACAGTGCCCGATAAGCTGCGCAACTCCCTGGGTTTCGGGACATCGCTGGGCGGCGTACCGAATCTCGTGCTGGTCGCGGCGGCGGTGACGGTGCTCGCCGCCTGGCTGCTGCACACCACCCGATTCGGTCGCTACACCTACGCGATCGGCTCCAATGAGGAGGCCGCGCGGCGTTCGGGCATCGCGGTCACTCGCCACCTCGTGCTGGTCTATCTGATGACCGGATTACTCGCCGGACTGGCCGGATTCATGAATCTGGCCTACTTCGGCACCACCACCATCGGCGGGCACGGCACCGACAATCTGGATGCCATCGCCGGTGTAGTCATCGGCGGAACAAGCCTTTTCGGCGGCATCGGCACCATTGTCGGCACGGTTATCGGCGTTTTCATTCCGTCGGTGCTGCGCAAGGGATTCGTCATCGCGGGGGTGCCGGTGTTCTGGCAGCCGATCGCGGTGAGCGCGGTTCTGGTCGGGGCGGTGTGGTTCGACCAACTGCGCCGCCGAGCCCGGGACCGCAAGTAGAGAGGTAAGCAGTACAGCACTGCGCGATAAGAAAATAAGGCGGAGGTAGCCAAATGAGGGTGGCGAAGCGGACCGCGGTGATGATCGGCGCGATGGCGGCGGTCGGCACGCTGGTGATGGGATGCGGTGGCTCGGTGAACAATTCCGGCGGCACGGATGCCAAGAAATTGGTGCTGATTCCCGGTGTCGCCGACGAACCGTTCTATATCTCCATGCAGTGCGGCGCCCAGGACGAGGCGAGCAAACTCGGCTACAAGCTGGAGACGCAGGCGCCGACGAAATTCGATGCGGGCGCGCAGACTCCGGTGCTGACCGGTGTGATGGCCAATAAGCCCGGCGGCATCCTGATCGCCCCGACACATGCGCAGGCGATGGCGAATCCGATCAAACAGGCCAAGGATGCCGGGATCAAAATCATCGAGGTCGATACCGCACTGGATGACACCTCGATCGCGCTGTCGTCGATCGCATCCGATAACAAGAAGGGCGGCGAGCTCGCGGCACAGACGCTGGCCAAGCTCGTCGGCGACAAGGGACCCGTGCTGGTGATCAACACCAAGGCCGGAACCTCCACCACCGACGCGCGTGCACAGGGCTTCGAAGACGCGGTGAAGGCATTCCCGGGCATTACCTCGCTCGGCGTGCAGTACAACAATAATGAAGCGGCACAGGCGGCTTCGATCGTCACCGCGACGCTGGCCGCCCATCCCGACCTCGCCGGGATCTTCGCCACCAACCTGAGTTCGGCCGAGGGCGCGGCCACCGGATTGCGCAATGCCAATAAGCTCGGCCAGGTCAAACTGGTCGGCTTCGATGCGAGTCCGAAACAGGTCGAGGATCTGAAAGCCGGCACCGTGCAGGCGCTTATCGCGCAGGATCCGGCCGGGATCGGTGCGAAGGGCGTCGACGAGGCCGCGGCCGCGCTCGAGGGTAAGCCGGTCACCCGCAATATCCAGACCGATATGGTGGCCATCACCCAGGCCGATATGGATGCCAACTCGAAGTACTTCTACAAGCGGAAGTGCTGACGGGGTCGACATCGGGTCCGAGCACGCTCGGACCCGACTAATCCTCCACGCGCACCGCGTACCCCGAATTCTCCAGCGCGGCAAGCACATCGTCTCGATGCGTGGGACCCCGGGTCTCCAACGTCAGCGACACCTCGACCTCGTCAACGGCGAGCCACCCACCGGTCCGCGAGTGCACCACATCCACCACACTCGCACCGGTCTTCCCGACCACCGCGAGCAATCCGCTGAGCGCACCCGGCCGATCCGAAATCGTCACGCGCACAGCCAGATAGCGCCCGGCGGCACCGAGACCATGACCGATGATTCTGGTCAGCATCATCGGATCGATATTGCCGCCGGACAGGATCGCGCACACCGGCCCCTGCAATCCGAGTTCCGTTGGCTCGCGACTCATCAAGGCTGCCACCGCGGCGGCACCGGCGGGCTCGACGATCAACTTCGCGCGTTCCAGACACAGCAGCAGCGCCTTGGACAGCGCGTCCTCGTCCACCGTGACCACCGCGGGCACATGCGCCGCGACGTGCGCGAACGGCACCTCACCCGGCAGCCCGACGGCAATACCGTCGGCCATCGTAGACATCCGCGCCACTCGCACCGGCTTACCCGCCGCCAGCGAATCCGGCCATGCCGCCGCCTCCGCCGCCTGCACGCCAACCACCCGTACGTGTGGTGCGACATGACGCAGGGCGATGGCGACCCCGGCGAGCAGCCCACCGCCGCCGGTCGGCACGATCACCGTACCGACCTCGGGCATCTGCTCGATGATCTCCAAGGCCACCGTCGCCTGCCCGGCGACGATATCGGCGTGATCGAAGGGATGGATCAGCGTCGCACCGGTCCGCTCGGCGAAATCCAGTGCTGCGTCCAGCGAGTCGTCGATGGTCTCACCGACCTGTCGTACCTCGGCCCCATATGCCTTGGTGGCCACCAACTTCGGCAGCGAAGCACCCACCGGCATGAACACCGTCGAGCGAATCCCGAGCGAAGCCGCGGCCCACGCGACCCCCTGCGCGTGATTGCCCGCACTGGCCGCCACCACGCCGCGCGCCCGATCTTCCGCCGGAAGGTTCGCGATCCGGAAATACGCCCCGCGCGGCTTGAACGAGCCGGTCCGCTGCAGGTTCTCGCACTTCAGCCACACCTCGGTTCCGGCGCGTTCGGATAACACCCGTGACGCGACCACCGGTGTCCGCCGAATCACCGGCGCCAATGCCGCCGCGGCCGCCTCGATACGGTCCAGTCCCAGCAACTCCATGGCCCCATGCTGCCAGTTGCTGTGCACCCAGCGCCGACTCCCGCACGCAATCCGCGGGATCCAGCAGAATCTGCTCAGGAATGGGCGCTCAGGCCAATCCCTGCTTGGCCAAGTTGTGCGCAATCGCACCGAGTCGCGCCAGTCGGGCATCACCCAGCGGCGTCAGCTTCCCACCGAGCCGATTGGTGACGAAGGCCAGCGACATACCGGTGGCCGGATCGGCGAACGCCCCCGAACCGCCGAGGCCGAAATGACCGAACGCCGAGACGGGTTCGGCCTTCGACGGCTTCATCGGCACACCGTGATAACCCAGCGCCCACGGAATGCGAAACGCCAGAACGTAGTCGGGAGTGAAGACCTGACGCTGCGTGATCAGCTCGACAGTCTCCGGACGCAGCAACTGGAAGTCCCCGAGCCGACCATCGGTCGCGAGGGCGCTGTACATCCTCGCCAGGGCGCGCGCCGAGAAAACCCCGTTGACGCCCGGCATGACCGAATCATGCAGGCGCGGATCGGAAACCATATCCGCGAACCCGCGCGGCGTGGTTTCCGCAGCCGCCGCGAAACGAGTTCGGCCCATGAGCCGCGCACTGTTCTCCCAACTCATACCCGCAACGGTGAGTCGAGGAAAGTTGGTGGCAATGCGGCCGCGCTCGGACTCCGGTACTCGGAACCAGAGTTCTTCCGCCGCAAGCGGTTCCGCGATTTCCGTGCGCAACAGTTCGGTGAAGTCCGAACCGGAGACCCGTCGGATCAGCTCGGCGGCCAAATGCCCGAAGGAGATTCCGTGATAGCCGCTGGTCACCAGGTGACGCGGATCGGCGCCGCAGGCCGCGAGCGCGGCGGTGACCTCGGCATCGTCGAAGAAACGCGTTACCGGCCCGGGCAGCAGATCGCGCAACCGATGCAGGCCCGCCCGGTGCGTGAGCATTTCCCGCACCGTAATGCGCTCCTTGCCGGCCGCTCCGAATTCGGGCCAGTAGGTGGCGACCGGCTCGTCGTAATCGAACAGTCCACGCTCGGCCAATCGGTGCGCCAGCGTCGAGACCACACCCTTGCCGGTGGAATAGGCCATGGCCACGGTATCGGCGGCCCACGGCACCCCCGGATGCGCGAATCCGGCCCACACATCCACGACCGGTTCGCCGTGCTGATAGACCACGAGCGCCCCGCCGCCATCGCTCGGCCGGCGGAACAGCCTGTCGAATTCGGCGACCAGGCGCACATAGCGACGATCCACCGACTGCGTTGCCGTAAGTGTCATCGGATTACCTCTGTCGTTCGACCAACCAACAGCATGGCACGACGGCGATACGGCTCTATCGCGGTGCCGAAATTCCAACCGTGAGACCAGTCGGTTCGGTGAACTTTTCCTGACCGTCACATCCGTGACCGAGATCGCAACACGGCTCGCATAGCGTGGCCGCATGCCCCCGAGACGACGATCGGCGCTATTGGCCAGGTTGGTTGTCGACGAACCAGGCCGACCACAAGTGATCCTCGGCGAACTGCGCCGGGTGATTCTGGATGGGGCCGTGCCGCCGTGCACGGTGATCCCGTTGCGTGAGGTCGCCGAATTATTCGGCGTCAGCCACATCCCCGTGCGCGAGGCGCTCAAGACATTGATCGGGGAGGGGCTGGTCACGCATCGGCCGCACGGCGGTTATGCGGTGGCCCAGCTGACCTCCAACGAGCTGCGCGAAATGTACATCGTGCGGGAGACCCTCGAAACCGCTTCGCTGGCGGCCGCGGCGCGCAATGCCACCGACGCCGACCGCGCCCGCCTGCTCGAAGTGAATTCGTTACTGGAACAGGCGATTCGAGATGACGACCCCGTCGCGTACCACCGTCAGTCGCGCCACTTCCATGTGGCGCTGACCAAGCCGTCGCGGTTGTTCCGACTGCTGCACATGCTCGAATCGGCATGGAATGTCACCGAGCCGGTGCAGTCCATGGTGCATATCGGCCGCGGCGACCGGGTGCGCCTGCACACCGATCACGCGCTGATGCTCGATGCGTTCATGGCTCGCGATGTGGATCGCCTGCTGCTGGTCGCCGAACGGCATCACCGCAGGTTGGAGACGGTAATCGCGACGCTGCCCACCGATACCGGACTGCTCGCGCCGGAAGATATATCTGTCGCGCAATAGCCGGGCAATAACTGCGCAATGGTGGGGCAATGCGCGGTTTCTACCGTCGTTTCGATCACAGTTTCACCCTCGGATGGGAAACACCATGACCGAAACGCTCACCATCGCAGCCCCGCCCGTACCCGCGCCACCCGCCTACGACCCACGCCTGACGAATGCGGATCTGGCCCCGCTGCGCAAGCAGACCTGGGGCTCCTACAACATCTTCGCGTTCTGGATGTCGGACGTGCACAGCGTCGGCGGCTACGTCACCGCGGGCAGTCTGTTCGCACTCGGACTAGCCAGCTGGCAGGTGCTCGCGGCGCTGCTGATCGGCATCACCATCGTCTATTTCTTCTGCAATCTGGTCGCCAAACCGAGCCAGGTGACCGGTGTGCCGTATCCGGTCATGTGCCGCAGCGCATTCGGGGTGCTCGGCGCGAATATCCCGGCCATTATCCGTGGCCTGATCGCCGTCGCCTGGTACGGGATTCAGACATTCCTTGCCTCTGCTGCGCTGGATGTCGTACTGGTGAAACTGTTTCCGAGCCTGGCTCCGTATGCGGTCGTCGACGACTACGGGTTCCTCGGTCTATCGCTGCTCGGGTGGGGCAGTTATCTATTGCTGTGGGTCGTGCAGGCCTGCGTGTTCTGGCGCGGCATGGAATCGATTCGCAAATTCATCGACTTCTGCGGTCCCGCTGTGTATGTCGTGATGTTCCTGCTCTGCGGTTATCTGATCGCCAAGGCGGGCTGGAGCGCCATCGACCTGAAGCTCGGCGAGGTGAAGTACACCGGCTGGGCCTCGGTGCCGGTCATGCTCGGTGCGATCGCGCTGGTCGTGTCCTATTTCTCCGGTCCGATGCTGAACTTCGGCGACTTCTCCCGCTACGGAAAGAGTTTCGCGGTGGTGCGGCGCGGCAACCTGCTCGGGCTGCCGGTCAACTTCCTGCTCTTCTCGCTGCTGGTCGTCATCACCGCATCGCTGACGGTCCCGGTCTACGGTGAGCTGATCACCGATCCCGTTGCGACGGTGGCCCGTATCGACAGCACCTTCGCGATCGTGCTGGGCGCGTTGACCTTCACCATCGCCACCGTCGGCATCAATATCGTCGCCAACTTCATCTCTCCGGCCTTCGACTTCTCGCACGTCAGCCCGCAGCGGATCAGCTGGCGTGCGGGCGGCATGATCGCCGCGGTCGGCTCGGTCCTGATCACGCCGTGGAACCTCTACAACAATCCGGAGGTCATCCACTACACCTTGGAGGTGCTCGGCGCATTCATCGGCCCGCTGTTCGGTGTCCTCATCGCCGACTACTACCTGGTGCGCAAACAGCAGGTAGTAGTCGACGACTTGTTCACCCTGTCGCAGACCGGAACCTATTGGTACAGCAAGGGTTACAACCCGGCGGCGATCATCGCCACCGCCGTCGGCGCGATCGTCGCGGTGATCCCGGTGCTCGCCAAGGATGTCACCGGCATGTACACCGCCGCACAGTACAGCTGGTTCATCGGCTGCGGTCTCGGCTTTCTCACCTACTACCTGCTGGCCACCCGAACCCGGTTGGCAGTGAAGGGAGTTACTGCCTGATGCGCATCCGGGTCGTCAACCCGAACACCACCCGGGCGATGACCGACACGATCGAGCAGTGTGCCCAGGCCGTAGCGGGCCGGGGCACACTGCTCGACGCGGTCACCACCGAAATGGGGCCCGCCTCGATCGAGAGTCACTACGACGAAGCCCTCAGTGTCCCGGGCATTCTCGCTGCCATCCGACGCGGCGAAAAGGAGGGTATCGACGGCTACGTGATCGCCTGCTTCGGCGATCCGGGCTTGGATGCGGCCCGAGAACTGGCAAGTGGCCCAGTAATCGGTATAGCGGAGGCGGCAATGCATACCGCGAGTCATCTCGGCGGCTTCAGCATCGTCACGACGCTCAGCCGGACCATCGGCCGAGCGGACGAGCTGGTGTATCGCTATGGCATGCAACGTTTTTGCCGTGGCATCCACGCCTGCGACATCCCGGTGCTCGCACTGGAAGATCCGGATGCCCGCAAAATCGTCACCGAGGCATGCGGCGATGCGGTCGACGCCGATGGCTCCGATGCGATCGTCCTCGGCTGCGCCGGCATGGCCGATCTCTGCAGCCACATCCGCGACGAGATCGGTGTACCGGTGATCGACGGCGTCGCCGCTGCCACCCTCACGGTCCAGTCGCTGATCACCCTCGGCCTGCGCAAATCGGGTAGGGGAGAGTTCGCCGCACCACCACCGAAGCTGTACAGCGGCCTACTGCGCTCCTTCGGCTCGAATTCCTGAGCTGTCAGGCGGCGGCCAGGGCTTCCATCGCCGCATCGGGATCGTCGACATCGACGACGAGACGGGTGAACCCGGGGCCTGCGAGGTCGATGAGAATGGCATGACCGTCGAATCTGGTGTCCCAGAACTCTTTTCGCCCTTTGCCGCGGTAGGTACCCGCCGCGATCACGCCGGGGAAGAAGGTGCCCGGTGCGCGGACCCACGGTGGGCGCAGATCGACCGGGGCGGGGGTCACCTCTTTGATATCGGCCAGATCGAAGGTCACGTGCTCGCGCAGGGCCAGCAGTCGGTGCCCGCCGAGCACATGAACCGTCACTTTGTCGTCCGTGACTTCGACTTCGACCATCGTGCACCTCGCTGAATTCTGGACCTCGTACGTAAACCAGGATCCGAGTCGCTCCTGTTCGCACCCTGTGTCGTGCCTGTGATTTCTCGAAGGCTTTGTCCGGTGTTACAAGTGCCGCATTTCTGCACGAAATACTTGCTGAAACGTAGATATGCGCATTGAAGCATGAGCTCTGACTGGAGCCCGAGAGTTTGCCGGCAGAAAGACACACCAGCCGACTGCTGGCGACGGGCTCGGCCAAGGCAGCCACTTGTGGACCACAGCGGCGATTACGAGATGACGCCGGAGATGATCGCTGGCCGGCCTACGCACCGGCATCGGGCAGGTCGGTGGGACGACCTGCCCGATGAACCTCAGATGACCCGAACCGCTTCTTCCGCGATATCGAGCACACCGAGCAACCACGGCGTATAGCTCCCCGGATCGTCGGCGATCGCATCTCGCAGCGCCTCCGGTTGGATCCACGCGTAATCGGCGACCTCCGCCGGATCCGGCCGTGGCGCCGCGGTCCGTAGGAACTCGGCATCGAGCCGTCCGATGAGCACATGATCCCATTCGTGCTCCACCCGACCGGTCGCGGAATCCTGGGCGTGATACCGGAAGATTCCGACCTCGGTCAGCGCGGTGGCCAACCCCAACTCCTCGGCCAACCGGACGGCGGCGGCCGCCACCACCGGCTCATCCGGCGCGGGATGACCGCAGGCCGTATTGGCCCAGAGCAGGGGGAACCGCGTCTTCACCGCGGCACGCTGCTGCAACAGCACCCGACCCGCATCGTCATACAGCAGCACCGAGAAAGCGCGGTGCAGCAGCCCAGGCGCGGTATGCGCCTGCGCTACCGGGCACGCACCGACCGCGCGCCCGGCCGCGTCGACGAGCTCAACAGGCAGGGCCTCGCGGTCGGTGATCGGTTTGGCCAGCGTTTCGGTCACCGACCCACCTTATCGGCGGCGATCAGCAGGTATTGGAAGCTGCCCTCCTTGTAGGCGGTCAGGAACGGCTTCTCCACGCCGGTCGCCAGCTCGGATTCGGTGCGCAGCTCCCAGTAGGGAATCGTGGCGGCGGTCAGATCGATGACGTTGACCGGCACCAGATTGTTGTCGGCCAAGGCCCGGAAATACTCGCTGCGCGGATGGATCATGCAGCCGTAATGGGCGTCGATCCAGCTGACCGAGGCCGAGCGCCCGCCATTGACATCGTTGGAGCAGCCGGTGATGCAGACGTAGCGACCGCCGGGCTCGAGCAGCCGGGCGAACTCCTCGAACAGTTCGCCGAGGTCGACATACATGGTGGTTTCGTTGGTCCAGATGCCGCGCTTGGATCCGGTGTCGAAACCGGTATCGAGCATATTCCGGAAATGGAAGCGCACCTTGTCCGCGACACCGCGATGGGCGGCCTGATCATTGGCGAAGCCGACCTGGTATTCGGAGATGGTGACGCCGTCGACCTGACAGCCGAAGCGCTGATTGGCCATAAAACTCGTGCCGCCACGGCCGGAGCCGCCGTCCATCAGCCGATCGCCGGGCCGGATATCACCGAGGTGGTCCAGCAGCAGCGACGCCTGCGCGGTCTCCAGGCGGTGCAGTTCCTTGACGATCCGTTCCTCGCGAGAATCCGCCGGACCGGCCAGCACCGCCTGATCGGGTTCGCCGATGCCGTAGTGGTGGTGGAACAGCCCGTCGACCTCACCGAGTTTGGTATTGACCCGGTCGTCATTCGGGTTGTTGTTCCAGTACTCGGCAACGGCTTTCTGGTAGCTGGTGCGCAGGACGGACCCCGTGTCGGGATTGAGCATGGTCATGCCTGATCATCCTCTCGTGTTGCGGTACTACTGATTACGTTGCGGTACTGGCTAATTCGACTCGTTGTAGCGCTCGCTCGCGGCATGCCAGGCGCGGTTGCCGCCCATCCACGCCCAGAGCCCGCCGAGGAACCGGCGCAGTTCGGCCGATCCGGCGGCGGCCAGTGGACCGGCCTCCTGTTCGAATCGGTGCACCAGCTCGTCGTGCACGACGACGGTGCGCAGCACCGCCTCGCGCCAGGAGCAGCGTTCCTCCGCGGCCAAGACCGTCGACAGGTTGAATTCCCTACCGTCCGAACGGTCTTCGCGCGCCATGGAATACAGGTCGTTCACCATCTGACCTCCGTGCCGAGCGCGATGAACCATCCGGCGATCTCGGTACGCAATCGAGCCGGCTGTGCCGGGGTCGCATACCGGGACAGACCGTCGTTGACCGGTTGGGCCGACGCCGGGTCATCACGCAACGGCGGTGGACGGTACAGGGGTGGAATCGGTGCCGCGGTGCCATGCAGGTAGGCCGATGCGGTACCTAATCCGGTGGGGCCGAATGGAATTCGACTCCGGATGGTTTTCGGTTCGGTCGGGGCCGATCCTGCCGGCGCGGCCCCCTGCGCCACGCCGACAGCGATCGGTGTGGCATCGAACGCCACCGGTGGCGGCTGGAGACCAGCCGCCCGGATAGTAGGTGTGCGTGCGGGGTCGGGTACCTCAGTAGTAGGTAATCCCGCTTGGGTGGTGGTGGACGACGGAAGTAGGAGTGCAGCCGCGCCCAGACCGCTGGGTCCGAGCAGGCTGTGCGGAACAATCGTCTCAGGTTGGGTGGGTCGGTCCAGTTCTGACGAATCAGCTTCCACCACCTGGGTTTCGGATGATTCGGGTATTGCCGTGCATTCGGGTAATTCCGTACTTTCCGGTATATCGGTGTTTTCAGGTGGAGCCGAGGTTTCCGGTGCCGGAACCTCCAGCGGGAGCGTCGGTGGAGCGGTGGTATCGAGGTTGGACAGCAGTGCCGCGACAGCGGCGGCCACCTCGTGGGTGGCTGGTGGGGCCGAGGCGCGGGAGAGCACCGACATCGGTCATCACCCCGGTCAGTCCGCCTGCCGGGCGACCAGGACGTTGTCGAGCACGCCCAGTGCGTCCGGCACCAGCACGGCCGCCGAGTAGTAGCAGCTGACCAGGTAGGAGATGATCGACTGGTCGTCGATGCCCTTGAAGCGGACGTTCAGGCTCGGCTCGTATTCGTCCGGGATGCCGGTCTGGTGCAGGCCGATGACGCCCTGATCCTTCTCGCCGGTACGCATGGCGAGAATCGAGGTGGTCTGGGTATCGCTGACGGGGATCTTGCTGCACGGGTAGATCGGGACGCCGCGCCAGGCGAACACGCGGTGTCCGTCCACCTCGACCGGATCCGGATACAGGCCGCGCTTGCTACATTCGCGACCGAAAGCGGCGATCGCTTTCGGATGTGCCAGAAACAGTTTCGTGCTGCGCCGCATGCTCAGCAGCTCATCCATATCGTCCGGCGTCGGTGCGCCGGACTCGCTATAGATGCGCTGTTTCAGGTCGCAATTGTGCAGCAACCCGAAATCGGGATTGTTGACCAGATCGCTTTCGCGCCGCTCGTAGAGCGCCTCGATGGTGAGCCGGAGCTGCTGTTCGACCTGGTTCATCGGATCGTTGAACAGGTCGGCGACGCGGGTGTGCACCCGCAGCACGCTCTGGGCCAGGCTGAGCTCGTATTCGCGCGGGGCGTCGTCGAGGTCGACGAAGGTGCCGGTCAGCAACGGCTCACCGAAGTGGCCCGAGGAGATCTCGATATTCGCCTCGCCCTTGGTGTTCTGCGGGCGTGCCGGAGCGTCGGCGACACGGGACAATTGCTCGCGGAGCGCGGGGGTGTACTCCAGCATTTCTTCGAGCGTTTGCCGGGACAGCACCAGCATGGTGGTCGGGGTGACGGTTTTGACCGTCACCGGCCAAATACCGGACCCATCGATGAGGGTTTCATCGCCGAAGAAATCACCGCCGCCCAGCATGCCGAGCTTGGTTTGCTCGCCGAATTCCCCGGTGCCGATCTTGCTGAGTTTGCCGTGCACGATCAGCATGACCTGATTCATCGGATTGCCGAATTCGGCGACCACCGTACCGGGTTCGAGGTCGCGCTGCTCGAAACGCTGGGCGAGCGCGCGCAGCACCTCTTCGTCGTCGAAGTCCCGCAATTGCGGAAGTTCGGTGAGTTCCATCGGGATCACTCTGGCTTGCGAGCCGTCGATGACGAACTCGACCTCGCCGTTGCCGACGGTGTGGGTCAGCCGTCGGTTCACACGATAAATACCACCGTTGACCTGCGTCCACGGCAGCGCGCGGGTGAGCCAGCGCGATGTGATGCCCTGCATCTGCGGCTCGGACTTGGTGGTGTGCGCGAGCTGGTGGGCGGCACCGGTGCTGAGGCTCTTGCGTCCGTTGGTTTCTGCTTGGACTGGCATTTCGATGGTCATGCGTGGTCCTCACCTGAGATGGTCACCGAGACGGTCGATTGTGCTGTACTGGTGGTCGACGGCTTTCGAATTCGGCGGTGGTACACAACAATTCGACAGGCGGCAGGCCTGCTGGGGTATGGCGGCATGGTTGCCGAGAGAAGTGGCGGACCGAGGCATGCAGACGGTTACCGACTCTCCCGTGCGAATTGGCTTACGCGACATTGCGTTCCGAACGGCTTCGATCCTAAACCGCGAAAGATGCTGTGCGCACACGAATCTCGAGAATGAAGCCACAAGAATGCTGGTCTGTTTTTTGGATGGTTACGACATGACCTCGATGCGGATAACTGCCGATAACGACCTGGACGAATCGGCGCGGACCGGGCAAGGCTGTACGGTCGGTATCTTTTGCGCCCCGCCGCCGCGAACATCCCGCATCATCGGCCCGACCTGGCATGGATCCCGTCACAGCCGACCCATAATGGATACACGGTGTGGGAAGCTCGTCTGAGCACATCGGGGTGTGTGATGCGGGTCACTTTGCAGGGTAGGGCCAGGAGCGATCGTGAAGTTGAATGTGGAAAGTGTGGTCGGGTCGGTGCAGCGGTTGATGGCAACGGCCCAGAACGGCCTCGAGGTCATCCGCTTCGGCGGGTTGACCCACGATGTCGAGTCCTCGCCGTTCGAGGTCGTCGAACGGCGCAGAATGTATCGACTGCGCCATTACTTCCCCGACGATGCGACGCCGGGTCGCCCGGTCGCGGTCCTGGTGCCGCCGCTGATGGTCAATGCCGATATCTGGGATGTGAACGCCGACGACGGCGCGGTCGGCATTCTGCACCGCGGCGGAATCGACTGCTGGGTGGTCGATTTCGGTTCGCCCGCCAGTGAGGAGGGGGGCTGGGAACGGGATCTGGCCGATCATGTCCTCGCGGTCAACAGCGCCATCGATACGGTCTGCGACGCGACCGGCGCCAATGTGCACCTGATGGGGTACTCGCAGGGCGGCATGTTCGCCTATCAGACCACCGCCTACCGCTTCGGCAAGGGCGTGGAGAGCATCGTGACCTTCGGCAGCCCGGTGGATGTGGTCGCGGGCATGCCGTTCGGACTGCCCTACGGCATGGTCTCCGATGTCGCGGAGTTCCTGGCCGACCATGTGGTGACCCGCCTGCCCATCACCGATTCCATGGTCCGGCTCGGCTTCCAGATGCTCGATCCGATGAAGACCGCCAAATCGCGCATCGACTTCCTGCGCCAGCTGCACGACCGAGAGGCATTGCTGCCCAAGGAACGTCAGCGTCGGTTCCTCAATAACGACGGTTGGGTCGGCTACGCCGGTCCGGCGGCGGCGGACCTGCTCAAGCAGTTCGTCGTGCACAACCGATTGATGCTCGGTGGCTTCGTGATCCGGGACCAGCCGGTTTCGCTGGCCGAGCTGAAGTGCCCGATCCTGGCCTTCGTCGGCGAGGTCGACGATATCGGCCAGCCGGCCGCGGTGCGCGGCATCGTCCGCGCCGCACCCAATGCCGAGGTATACGAAGCCAGTTTGGTGGCGGGACATTTCGGCCTCGTGGCGGGCAGCATGGCGACCAGGCATACCTGGCCGCTGGTGCGTCAGTGGATCGATTGGATGGACGGCGATCAGCCGCTGCCGCCGGAGATCGCGCCGATGACCGACCATATGGCGACCAGCCGGCCGAATTCGGTGGCCACCCGGGTCGTGCACACCGCGGCCACCCTGGCCGAGGCGGGCGCGGGCGTCGGCAAGGCGCTCGAGGGCATTGCCGGCAATACCGTGCGCGGGTCGATCGAACTCGCCGGTGAGGCCGCGCGCGCACTGCCTCGGCTGACTCGACTCGGCATGATTCAGCCGCATACCCGCATCTCGTTGGGCCGCTTGGTCGCCGAGCAGGCGCGCCGCGCGCCGCTGCGCGATCTGTTCCTCTTCGACGATCGCGTGCACACCAATGCCGCCGTGAATGTGCGCATCGATAATGTCGTGCGTGGGCTCGTCTCGGTCGGCATCCGCCCGGCCATGCGTGTCGGTGTGGTGATGGAGACCCGGCCGAGCGCGCTGGCCAGCGTCGCCGCGCTGTCCCGCATCGGTGCGGTGTCCGTACTACTCGCCCCCGGTAGCGAGTTGGAGCGGGCCATCGAACTCACCGGCATCAAAGCCCTGATCTCGGATCCGGAGAATCTGCGGGCGGCGGCGGCAACCGGCACCCGGGTCCTGGTGCTCGGCGGCGGGAGCGCACGCACTCTCGATATTCCATTGAGCGATGACGTGATCGACCTGGAACAGATCGATCCCACGCAGGTCGAGCTCCCCGCCTGGTATCGCCCGGATCCGGGCCTGGCGCGGGAATTGGCCTTTGTGCTCGTCACCGGCACCGGCGACCGCTTGGAGACCAAATACATCACCAACCACCGCTGGGCGCTGTCCGCCTTCGGCACCGCGACCTCGGCCGATCTGGACCGCAAGGACACCGTCTACTGCCTTGCGCCGCTGCATCATTCGTCCGGTCTGCTGGTGAGCCTGGGCGGCGCGATCGCGGGCGGCAGCCGGATCGCGCTGGCCAGGTCGCTGGATCCGGTCCAGTTCGGTGAGGAGGTGCACCGCTACGGCGTCACGGTGGTCACCTACACCTGGACGATGCTGCGCGACATCCTCGACGCCGAAGTCTTCCCGGCCGGACACCAGCATCCGATCCGCCTGTTCATCGGCTCGGGCATGCCCGCGGGCCTGTGGCGACGCACCACCGAACAGTTCGCGCCGGCTCGGGTGCTGGAGTTCTACGCCTCCATCGAGGGCGATGTGGTGCTGGCCAATGTGGCCGGTGTGAAGGCGGGCTGCAAGGGTCGCCCCGTGCCAGGGACCGCGAAGGTGGAGTTGGTCGCCTACGACCCGGTCGCCGAGCAGATCCGGACCGATGGGTCTGGTTTCGCGCGCCGGTGCGCGGATAACGAGGTCGGGCTGTTGATCGGCAAAGCGACCGAAGGCATCGACCTCTCCGACGGCGGACTCCGCGGGGTCTTCACAGCGGGCGATGCGTGGATGCCGACCGAAAACCTCTTCCGCCGCGACAGCGACGGCGACTACTGGCTGGTCGATCGCACGGACACAGTGATCCACACCGAACGCGGTCCGGTCTTCACCCAGCCCATTGTCGATGTGCTCAATGACATCACCGCAGTCGATATGGAGGTCGCCTACGGACTGCCCGTCGGCGAACACACGCTGGCGGTGGCGGCGGTCAGCGTCCGCAAGGGCTTCCGGCTGGAACCCAAGGATGTGACCGAAGCGGTGCGCGCGCTCGATCCGGACCAGCGGCCCGACATCGTCTACGTCGTCGACGAGATTCCGCGCAGCTCGTCCTACCGTCCGTCGACACGGGCCGTGCAGGCGGCGGGCCGTCCGCAGCCGGGACCCGATACCTGGTGGTACAACCGGGAATCCGAGGCCTACGAAATCCGCACCGAAGACGAAGCCGGAGCCCGCTTCGGCGAGTAAGCCCGCGCCCCGTCGTTCCGATTTCGGTCGGAGCGGCGGGGTAGCGTGGATGCCAGGTCCGCGGCGACAACGGAGGTTTCGAGATGTCGTGGAAGGTCAAACTGGGCGTCGGCATATTGGCGCTGTTGGGCGCGCTGATGGTGATCGGGTTCGTGAAGAGCCTGGTGCTGTCCCTGGTGCCGCTGGCACTCCTGCTGTTGGCCGGTTACGGCGTGTTCCGGCTCTATGTCGGCAGCCGCGGCAAAGCCGCAGAGACCGAAGCGCCACAGCTGCCCGCCACCCCGCCACCCGCGCTCCCGACCCGTCCCACGAAGGATGCGGCGACCAGACTCCGCGAGATCCGCGAGGAAGCCGCCCGTCAGCAGGGGCAGCGGTAGGCGGGTACGCTTGGCGCGCCGGATCGTGTTGGCGAGTCGGTTGATTCATTACCAAGAGGGCGTTGCCTCGTGCGGGCTGCCCGGCGCATCCGGGTGGCGTAGTTGCCATGTCGACAACTGTTCAGGGGTGCTGTGAGACCGAGCCTTATCTACCGCAACGGAACCATCTACGAGCTGTTGATGCGTGGGCTGTATGGGCGGCACTACCCCGCTCGGTATCGCGCGATCGCCGAACTCGTGCCCGATGGCGCCCGCGTGGTCGACCTGTGCTGTGGGCCCGCGACGCTGTACACCCGCTACTTGCGCGACCGGTCCATCGAATACACCGGACTCGACCTCAACGGCCGATTCATCGCAAGGTTGACCCGGGCGGGTGGACGCGGTGTGGTGTGGAATTTGCGTTCCGATACGCCGCTGCCCGAGGCCGATTACGTCGTTATGCAGTCGAGCCTGTATCACTTTCTGCCCGAACCTGCCCCGGTCATCGATCGGATGCTGGCGGCGGCGGGAAAGCAGGTGATCATCGCGGAGCCGATTCGAAACCTGGCCACCAGCGACAATCGGGTACTCGCCGCGATCGGCCAGCGGTTCACCGATGCGGGCGACGGCGCACAGGCGCGCCGGTTCAGCGAGGCGACTCTGGACGCGTTCTTCCACGGTTACGAGCCGCGCGTCGTACAGCGGTCGGTGATCGCCGGTGGCAGGGAGAAGCTGTTCGTGCTCACCGCGTGAGGAGGGCCCGGCGCTCGCCTAAACGGTGTATGCGGTGACGGCGTCGATGACCCTGGTGATCTGATCGTCGGTGAGGTCGGGCCAAAGTGGTAGGCGCACAACGGTTCCCGAGAATTCGGCGCTGCGCACACAGGGCTTCGGGGTGCGGCCCAGTTTGAGTCCGGCCGGGCTGGAATCCAGCGGAACGTAGTGGAATGGCGCCGAGATACCGCGTGCGGCCAGATGTGCGATCAGATCGTCGCGCTGTCGCTCGGTAGGTGTGCGCAAGTAGTACAGATGTGCGGTATGTGTCCGGTCCTCGGGCACCGCCATGAGCCGGACATCATTGCGGCGGGCCCAGTCGGGCAGTGCGGCGGCGTATGCGTCCCAAACCCGGTGCCGTCCGGTCTGGATCGTCTCGAATTCGTCCAGCTGCGCGTCCAGCACCGCCGCGTTGAGCTCGCTGGGCAGATAGCTGGAACCGATATCCTGCCAGGAGTACTTGTCCACCGCGCCGCGTAGGAAACGGGCGCGGTCGGTGCCCTTCTCGCGGATGATCTCGGCGCGCGACATCAGGATCTCGTCGGTGAGCAGCAGTGCACCGCCCTCGCCGCAGTGCACGTTCTTGGTGTCGTGGAAGCTGAGCGTGCCAAGGGTACCGAGGGTGCCCAGTGGGCGATCGCGCCACCGGCCGCCGAGGCCGTGCGCATTGTCCTCCACGATGGCGATGCCGTGCGCGTCGGCGAGTGCGAGCAGCCCGGCCATATCGGCGGCCACCCCGCCGTAGTGGATGACCACAACGGCCTTGGTTCGCTCGGTGATCACCGCGGCGACCGATTCGGGATCCAAATTGCCCGTTTCCGGGTCGATATCGGCGAAGACGCAGGTGGCGCCGCGCAGTGCCATTGCCGTCGCGGTCGAGGTGAACGCGAAACTCGGCACGATCACCTCATCATCGGGGCCGAGCTCGAGCAGCAGACCCGCCATCTCCAGTGCGGAGGTGCACGAGGTGGTCAGCAGCGCATGCGGCGCCTCGGTGATGGTCTTCAGCTTCGTGGTGGCCGAGGCAGTGAACCGGCCGTCGCCGTGACTGTGGTCGGAGGCGAGAACGGCCTCCAGATTGGCCAGTTCCCGGCGGGCCCGGAACGGGCGGCTGAAGATGACGCGGTCAGTGCTCAACCCGGTCGCTCCCCCTGCTGGCGGTGGTCGTGGTCATTTCTCGGATATCCGCCGGGCGTGGCGTCGGCGAACCGACGGTCAGATACAGCGGCTTGCCGACGAGGATGTGCAAAGCCACACCGAGGTATTCGGCGATGAGTCCCAGCGAGAACAAGATCGTTCCCGAACATAGCAGCAGCACGACGATCATCGAGGCCCAGCCCTCGGGCGCCCAATTGTCGGCGGTGAGCGCCTCGTATACGACGAACGCGGCCATCACACCACCGGCCAGCGCGAGGGTTACCCCGAGCAGGCTGACCAGCCGCAGGCCCCGGGTTCCGCTGCACAGCACCATCTTCCAGAACAGCGAGAACAGACGGCGGTAGTTGTAGCCGGATTCCTCGCGGCCCTCGGCGCGCAAGGTCACCGGCACCTGAGCGACGGTGCCGACCACCCAGGTCAGGGCGACGTCGAGATAGGCGCCGTTGGAGGCGACCTCGGCGAGCTGGCGGCCGATATCGCCGCGGATGAGCCGGTAGCTTTCGAATCGGGTGGAGTCCGGGAAGGCGAAGATCGTCGCGAGCACCACCTTCGCGCCGCGCGAGGTGATGTTGCGCAGGAATCCGTGCGGCCGGGTGTTGGTCGGCTTCGAATAGACCAGATCGGCGCGCTCGGTCAGGGCCGCGTCCAGGAATGCGCCGATGAAGGCGGGATCATGCTGGCCGTCCTCGTCCATGGTGACGATCCAGTCGCCCTGGGCGGCCGACATTCCGGCGATGGTCGCGGCGTCCTGCCCGAAGTTGCGGCTGAGCCAGACGATGCGGACCTCCGGATAGGTCTGCTCCAGTTCCTGCAGCACCACATCGGAGCGGTCGGGACCATGGTCGTGTACCAGGATGATCTCGCCGACCGTGAAGGCGACGCCGCCGGGAGTGTCGGTGGGATCGGTCAGCCGGTGCAGTTCTTCGACGAGTCCACCGATGGTTTCTTCGCCCCGATAGATCGGCACCACGACCGATACCGCGTGCGGCTGGTCGGCGCCCGGTCGAGCGGGGCGTCCGTTGGTCGCACCCGCGGGTGAGCCGTTGGGGTGGGCGGAGGGAATCGGCATCAGCTGGATCGACTTTCGATGACGGTGCGTGCCGGTAATCTCCGCTGGACAGCGGAGCCCGAGCCGCCGTGAACTTTAACACGGTACGCATACGGCATTCCGGAGCAGCTCATCGCACCATCATGGTGGTGTCGGCGGTTCGATGCCAAGCTCGACCGTGCGCTGTAGGGTTTGGAACTCGTGACGGTTGGTGCAGTGACGGAGGCGAAAAACGCAGGACCCGACGCCCGCGACAGGGAGCCCGATTCGCGTCGGGAGGTGTACCGATGGGGTGCCGTCTGCACACTCGGTGTCATCGCGGGATACCTGGCGGTACTGCTGGCCAACGCGCGGCACTTCTACACCGACGACACCGAGTCCCAGTACACCGGACTCTGGGTGGGATTGGGACGCGCGCTCCGTGACGGCACCTTCCCGGTGCTGGTGCCCGAGCGCTGGATGTCGGGCAACAACACGATGGATGATGCCGGCCTATTCAACCCACCGCAGCTGCTGATCGATCTGATCGCGCCGTCGGTCGACAACATGGCGGTGTACGCGACCGTCGTCAAACTGATCTTCGCGATCATCGCCGCACTCGGCGTCTACCGGATCTGCCTGGTATACGGGGCGCGGCCGGTGTGGTCCGCGGTCGCGGGTGTCGCGTTCCCGCTGTCGGGTTTCTTCCTGTTCTTCGACGAGGCCAGTTGGATGACCGCGCTCACCGGCACGGCATGGCTGGTTCATGCCTGGGCATCGTCGGTGCGCTACACCCGCGGTCTCGGCGGGCCGATTCCCGTCTTCATCTACCTCTACCTGGCCATCTCCACGCAGTACATCTTCCCGGCCGTCGAGGCGGCGCTGATGCTGCTCGCCGTCGCGGTGGGCGAGCTCGTCTACCAACGCAAATGGCAGCCGGTGGCGCGGTTGACCGTCGCCGCGACGGGTGCCGGGCTGGCCGGATTGCTGACTTTTCTGCCGAGCATGCTCTCGGCGAAGGTGACCTGGCGCGGCACCATGGAGATCAACAACGACCAGTTCTTGACGGTGCCGTGGTCGGAATCGCTGAATGCCAGTCTGCCGAGCACATTGCCCGCGTTCACCTCCTGGTGGGGCTATATCCAGCCGATGCCGGTCACCTATATCGCCTGGTTCCTTATTCCGGCGTTGGCCTTCATCGACTGGCGGCGCGCCCGCGAATCCTGGCGCGAGCTCAGCGGGGTCGCACTGTTCGCGACCATCATGCTGATGTGGAGTGCCGGACCGGGGTCGATCGGTCCGCTGCGCTGGCCGGTGCGGGTGCTGCCGATGCTCGCGCTCGGCCTGCTCGTGCTGGTCTGTGTGTTACTCGGGCGCTACGCCACCGTCCGTGATCTGAAGAGTCGCGGCGTCGCCGCCGCTCTGCTGATCGGTCTGCTGTGGGTGCGGTCCTTCTCCGCGGATCCACACAATGTGGTCCGGCACGTACTGGCGGCCGCCGCGATCGGCGCGCTCGCCGCCGGGGTGGTATGGCTGGGACGTAACCGGAGTTTGGCCACCGCGGGTGTGCTGACCATCGTCGCGATGTTCCCGATCGCGTTCTATCAGGTCAATGCCGCCCAGCCGACGCCGATGACCTGGCATCTGCCGACCAACAGGTCCGAGGCGCAGGCCGCGTTCCCGGACTTTCCCGGTACCACGATCCAACTCGGCGAGCGTGGGTTGCTGCAGCGCGACGATATGAGCCTCGACGGCGCCTACGGATCCCTGGTCTTCGGCAACTACGCCAAATCGCTCGAGCTGACCTATGTCAATGGGTACACCCCGACCGGTCACTTCTATTTCGGCGAACTGCTGTGCATGCGGTGGGACAGCAGCGTCTGCCCGGACGCCTATCGGCGGATGTTCGCCCCGGAGCCGACCACCGGCCGTCCCCTTGTCGATCTGATGAAGCTGGACCGGGTGGTGTTGCAGCGCGCCCTGTTCCCCGATGCGCGCAATCAGCCGGCACCGGAGGGCTGGAAATGGGTCGACTATCCCGGCCACGAGCGCTACATCTCGGTGCTGCAACGCGTGGACGGTCCGATCTCGACGGTGAACGGCCGCGTCGCGGATGCGAAAAATGTGACAGCGGCATCGATTTCGGAGACCGATACCACCAGCCGGGTGCGGGTGTCCTCGGCCGGCGGCGGCAAGGTGGTATTCGCGCGCCTCGGCTGGCCGGGTTACCGGGTGACCCTGGACGGTAAGCAGATCCCGATCACCACCGTGGCGAAGTCCTTTGTCGCCGTCGATATACCCGCCGGCACGCAGAATGCCGAACTGGTGCTGACCTGGCGTCCACCGGGCTGGAAGATCGGAATCGGCACCACAGCCCTCGGCATCGCCGCCATCGGGGTGCTGCAGTGGCTGTGGGTGCGATCGCGGCGTCGGGACCCGGAGCCGCCGGCGGCGGATCATCCGAGCCCCGGCGAGCCGGATCGTGAACTGGCGGACGTGGTCTCGTAGCGGTCGATCCGTGCAGGCCCGATCGGAGGTGTCCCTCGACGAGTGCGCCCTGTAGGGTCTGGAACTCGTGGTGGAAAGCAGCGCCCCCGCCCGGCGGGACGTGTACAAGTGGGGATTCATAACCGCGCTCGGTGTGATCGCCGGATATGTTGCCGTCCTGCTGGCCAATGCCAGGCACTTCTACACCGATGACAGCGAGTCGCAGTACGGCCCGCTGTGGGTGATGCTCGGCCGGTCCCTGCGCGACGGACAGTTCCCGGTGCTGGTCCCCGAGCACTGGATGGCGGGCAACTACGCCATCGAGGAGGCGGGCCTGCTGAATCCGCCGCAACTGCTGATCGATCTGATCGCGCCCTCGGTCGACAACATCGCGCTCTACACCACCGTGATCAAGCTGATCTTCGCGGTCGTCCTGGGGACCGGTGTGTACCGCATCTGCCTGGAGTACGGGGCGCGGCTGCCGTGGGCCGCCGTTGCGGGCGTATCGATTCCGTTCACCGGTTGGCTGCTGTTCTTCGACGAGGCCAGTTGGTACACCGCCTTCACCGGTACCGCGTGGCTGGTGCACGCGTGGGCGTCCGGCGTGCGCTACGCACGGGGACGTGGCGGGCCGATCCCCACCTTTGTTTTCCTGTACCTGGCCATCTCGGTGCAATACATTTTCCCAGCGGTCGAGGCCGGGCTGATGATCGGCGCGGTGGCCGTGGGGGAGGTTGTCTACCAACGCAAATGGCAGCCGTCGCTGCGACTGCTCGCGGTCGCGGGCTGTGCTGCGGTGGCCGGGCTGGCCACCTATCTGCCGAGCATGCTGTCGGCGAAGGTGACGTGGCGCGGCACGGCTCAGATCAATAACGACCAGTTCCTGACCGTGCCATGGTCGGAATCGCTCAATGCCAGCCTGCCCAGCTCGTTGCCCGCGTACAACTCCTGGTGGGGTTATGTGCAGCCGATGCCGGTGGTCTATATCGCCTGGTTCCTGATTCCGGCGCTGGCCTTCATCGACTGGCACAAGGCGCGTGCGTCGTGGCGGGAGTTCAGCGCGATCGCACTCGTCGCGCTGATGGCGCTGATGTGGACGGCGGGGCCGGGCACCATCGGCCCGCTGCGCTGGCCCGCGCGGGTGTTGCCGATGCTGGCCCTCGGACTGTTGGTGCTGGTGTGCGTGCTGCTCGGCCGCTTCGCCACTTTCGAGAATTGGCGTGGCCGCGGTATCGCAGCGGGCGTGCTGATCGGGCTGCTGTGGGTGCGGTCGTTCTCGGCCGCGCCGCGCGAGGTCGTCTGGCATGTGGTGGCGGCGGTCGGAATCGCCGTGCTCGGCGCGGCCGTGGTATGGCTCGGGATGAAGAAAAGCATGGCCGCGGCCTGCGCGTTGACCATCGTTTCGGTGTTCCCGATCGCGTTCCTGCAGGTGCATGCGGCACAGCCGACGCCGATGAGCTGGAACCTGCCCGAGCAGCGGTCGCAGATGAAGGCCGCGTTTCCCGAGTTTCGGGGTACCACCCTGCAATTGGCCGATCGCGGGCTGATCCGGCCGGAGGATCGTTCGCTGCGGGGCGCGTACGGATCGCTGGTCTTCGGTAACTACGCCAAGGATCTGGAGAAGACATATGTCAGCGGCTATACGCCCAACGGACACTTCTGGTTCGGTGAAATGCTGTGCATGCGCTGGGACACCAGCGTCTGCCCCGACGCCTTCCGGCGGGCCTTCGCGACCGAGCCCACTACCGGTATGACGATCGTCGACCTGATGAAGGTGGATCGGGTAGTGCTGCAGAAGGCGCTGTACCCGGACGCGGGCAATCAACCCGCACCATCTGGCTGGCAGTGGGTCGACTACCCGGGCCACGAGCAGTACATCGCCGTGCTCGAGCGAGTGGGCGGGCTGCTGTCCACCCAAAACGGCCGGGTGTCGGCGGTCGCCGGCGGCACCGCGACGTCGGTGTCGGAATCGGAGCTGACCAGCCGGGTTCGCGTGAGTTCGGATAATGGTGGCCGCGTGGTCTTCGCACGGCTGGGCTGGCCGGGCTATCAGGTGAAGCTGAACGGCCGGGCGATCCCCTTCGACGTGGTCGCGAAAACCTTCGTCGCCGTCGATATACCGGCCGGCACCAAGAACGGCGACCTGGAGCTGACCTGGCGGCCGCCGGGGTGGAAGATCGGCGGGGTCGCGATACTGCTCGGGCTGTTCGGAATCGGCGCATTGCAATGGATGTTCGTGCGCGGGCGCGAGCGCGATGAGGACGACGCGCAGCGGACCGAACCGCCGGTGACCGTGACCGTTTCCGAACCCGATCTGGCGGGAGTATCTCGTTGACAGCTGACCAGCAGGCCGAATTCACGGCGGATCATGCGGGTGCGACCGGTGCCGAGGATCCGGGTCTGCTGCTGCGGCTGGTGCGTCGGCAGGAGATCGCCTTCGCGATGGTCGGTGCGTTCAATACCGCACTCGGTATGGGGCTGACCGTGCTGTGGCTATCGGTGCTCGGTAGTAATGTGCCGCCCGCGGTCGCGGTGGTCGCCGCCTATGCCGTCAGCATCGTCATCGCGTTCGTACTGCATCGCACGCTGGTCTTCCGGGTGCGCGGACATATGCTGCGCGATTTCGTTCGCTTCGTGGCGGTCAATTCCGGTGGGCTGCTGATGAATATCGCACTGCTGTCGCTGGCCGTCTCGGTGCTGCATCTGCCGAGTAGGCCGGCCGCGGTGGTGGTGATGGGTCTGGTCGCCATCGCGAGCTTCTTCGGGCATCGCTACATCTCGTTCCACCGGGCGCCCGTGCCCGAGCCACCATCGGCCGGTTCGGGTGCGGAACGGTTCTAGGCGCCGGGTAAGTTATCGATCATGCCGGAGGAAACCGCCTTGGACGCCACCCTGTTGAGCCTGCTCGCCTGTCCGCAGGACAAGGGTCCGCTGCTGTTGGTCCGCGACGACAAGGGCGCCACCGCGCTCTACAACCCGCGCCTGCGCCGTGCCTACCCGATCGAGAACGGCATTCCGGTGCTGCTGATCGACGAGGCCCGCGATGTCACCGACGCCGAGCACGCCGCGTTCACCAGTCAGCACGCCGACGCCTGATCAGCAACCAGCCCGGTGGCGCACGATAGCGTGCGCCACCGCGATTATGGTGCGGGAGTATCGATTTCACCGGTGAGATAGCGCTGGAGCGTGGGGGCGACGGCTGCGACCAGTTCGGGACCCGGCATCGAGGCCAGCGGTTCTATCTCCAGGATCTTGCGCGCGACCAGCACGCCGATCATCTGCGTACCCACCAGCGCGACCCGAGCGCGGCCGTCATCCTCGGGCTTCGCGATCCGCATCCGTACCCGTTCCAGGACGACATCCAGGACAAATGTCCTGGCCAGCGCGGTATCGCCGCCCGCGAGAATGCTGCGCACCGCCGCGACGACCCCCGGACCAGCGGGGGAGTCCCACACCGCGAGCACCGAGCCGAGGATGGTTTCGCCGAGCCGATCCAGCGGCGCGGCCTCGATCCGGCGCAGTGTGGCCTCCGGATCGATCGGCAACTCGACCACCGCGGCGAACAGTTGCTGTTTGGTCCCGAAATAGTGGTGGACCAGTGCGGGATCGACCCCGGCGTCGGCGGCGACGGCGCGAATCGAGGTCTTGTCGAAACCGATCTCGGCGAAGCGGGTGCGGGCGGCCGCGAGGATTTCCTCGCGGGCGCCCGACCGGCCAGGGCGGCGACCGGAGCGGGCGCCCCGGTCGCCGTTGGTCGTCGCGTCCTGTTCGATCGGGTTCTCGGCCGTCACGCGGTTCGCCGTCGTAGCGTGGCCGCGCCCAGGCAGAGCGCGACGATCGCGAATCCGGCAACGACCGCCAGGTCACGCAGCATCTGACCGGTGACGTCCGGATGCGTCGAAACCTGTTGCAGCGCATCGACCGCATAGCTCAACGGCATCACGTTGCTGATCGCCTCCAACCAGCCGGGCAACTGTCCACGCGGAACAAGCAAGCCGCACAGGAAGATCTGCGGTGCGACCACCACCGGCATGAACTGCACAGCCTGGAATTCGGTGCGCGCGAAGGCACTTGCCAATAGTCCGAGTGCGACGCCGCAGACCGCATCGATCATGGCGATCACCACCACCCAGACCGGACTGCCCGCCGAATCCAGGCCGAGCAGCCCGAAGGAAACCAGACAGGCCACCGCCGCCTGCGCCGCCGCGGCCACCGAGAAGGCGGTGCCGTATCCGGCGAGCAGATCGAGTTTCGACAGCGGCGTGGTCAGCAGTCGCTCCAATGTGCCGGAGGTGCGTTCGCGCTGCATGGCGATCGCGGTGATCAGGAACATCACGATGAACGGCAGGATGCCGAGCATGCTCATACCGACGCGATCGAATATCGGCACGGGGTTGAACGGGTTGGGCGGGGTGTCCTTGTAAATGAAGTAGAGCAGCGCCATCAGGACCGCCGGAACCACGAGAATCATTGCGACAGTGCGATGGTCGTTGCGCAACTGACGCAGGATGCGTCCGGTCGTCGCGGCATAGGGACGCAGTGTCGGCGTCCGGCGGCGGGGTACGAGGGTGATGGTCATGCCGCACGTCCCATCGTGATCAGAGTGAGGAAGGCTTGTTCGAGGTTCTGCTCACCGGTTTCGGTGCGCAGTTCGTCCGGGCTGAGCTCGGCGAGCAGGTCGCCCTCGCGCATCAGCAGCAGTTTGTCGCAGTGTTCGGCCTCGTCCATCACATGGCTCGAGACCAGCAGCGTTGTTCCGTTCGCGGCCAATTCGTGGAACTGCTTCCACAGGTCGACGCGCAGCACCGGATCCAGGCCGACCGTCGGCTCGTCCAGGATCAGCACCTCCGGCTGCGCGACCAAGGCGCAGGCCAGAGACGCGCGGGTCTCCTGGCCGCCGGAGAGTTCGTCGCCGCGCTGGTGGGCGTGATCCAGCAGGCCGACCGCGCCGATGGCCTCGTCGATGTCGTCGCGGTCGCGGCCGTACAGCGCGGCGAAGTAGGCGACGTTCTCACGCACGCTGATATCGCGGTAGATGCTCGGTGCCTGGGTCACGTAACCGATCCGATGCCGCAGTTCCGCCGAGCCCGCGGGCAATCCGAGCGCGGAGATCTCGCCGGACGCCACGAGCTGGGTGCCGACGATGCTGCGCATGAGCGTGGTCTTACCGCATCCCGACGGACCGAGCAGTCCGGTGATGGAACCGCGCGGGATGGTCAGCGAGACGTTGTGTAGGACTTCGCGGCCGCCGCGGCGCACGGTGAGGTTGCGAACCTCGACGGCATGGGATGAGTGCAGGTCCGTCATGGGACGCCTCAATTCATCGAGTGTTGAATTCACTGTGTGATGAATTTAGCGCGCGCGGGACTTTCGGGCAAGACCCGTCAGTGGTGATGTGCCGGTGCTCCGGCCGACTGACCCGGCTCGACCACGACAAACTGGCCCATCATGCCCTGGTCCTCATGCCAGAGCAGGTGGCAGTGATACATGTACGGCGAGTTCGGATCGGCGGGTCCGTCGAACCGCATGGCGAGCTTCGCGGTGGCATTCGGCGGCAGGAAGATGGTGTCTTTCGGTCCGGTCAGTGCGTCGGGTGGCGGTGCGCCGTTCAGTTCGAGGACGCGGAACTGTACATCGTGAATGTGGAAGTTGTGCGGCATGCCGTCGTTGTTGTGCACCACCCAGGTCTCGGCGGTGCCCCGGGTGACCGTCAGATCGATCCGGTCCATTGCCATCGGACTGCCGTTGATGCCACTCAGATTCAGTTCGAAGCTGCGCTCGCGCACCGAATCGGAGCCATCCGGCGTGGACGAATGTGCCAGCACCGCAGGCAATTCCGGCGATGGCCGCAATGTCGATGCAGCACGCAGTTCGAGGATGTCGAAGCTGTCGTCACCGCCCGCGAAGCGCTGCGTCCAGAAGCTCAGTCCCGCGTCGAGTTTCGTGCTGCGCAGCACGGTGCGTTCACCGGGCCGCACGCGAACCACGATTTCGGCGCGTTCGCCCGGTGACAGCCGCACCCGATCGAGCGCGACAGGACGTGCCAAGTGCCCGCCGTCGGTGCCGACCAGCGAGAAGCGGCGGTCGTCGGCGAAGCCGAAGGTGTAGACCCGCGCTGTCGAAGCGTTGAGCAGTCGCAATCGCACGAGTTCATCGCCGACATCCCGATACGGCGTGAGGGTTCCGTTCACCATGGTCCGGTCGCCGAGGAACCCGACGTCGCGGAACATGCCGTGTGACGAATCGAGCTGATTGCCACGGAATTTCACGTCCTGGATGATGACCGGCAGATCGTCGACGCCATAGTTCTTCGGTAGCGAAAGTCCGTCGGACACTTCGTCGTCGAGTAGGAACAGCCCCGCAAGCCCACGCCGGACGTGCTGTTCGGTCGCGCCGTGCGGATGCGGGTGGTACCAGAGCGTGGCGGCGGGCTGATCCACGGTCCAATGCGGTGTCCACGTGCCACCGGCCTGCACCATCTGGTGTGGCCCGCCGTCCATCGCCGCGGGCAGATGCATTCCGTGCCAGTGCACGGTCGATTGCTCCGAAAGATTGTTCCGGACTTCGACCTCCACCTTTTCGCCGCGCCGCGCCCGCAGCGTCGGACCGAGATAGTCCCCGTTGAACCCCCACGTCTCGGTCGCCTGCCCTGCTCGGAATTCCTTTTGCCCCGACCGCATTTCGAGTTCGAAGACACGCGTGCCATCCGCTCGCATCCGGGACTGGGCCAGCGGCGGAATCGCGAGCTCATTGCTGAATTCGCCGCTGCCGATAGTAGATACGGACGCACTGCTGTACACCCACGTGACGCAGCCGCCAACCGATAGCGACACCACCGCCGCGACCGCCGTGAGGATCAAGAGCAACCGCCGCAACCACCGCGGCCGGGAAACCGAAGACATGCCGCCGACGGTATGGATCACCGACCCCGACCACATCCGGGAGCGTCCCCATTTCACCCCTGATCCGATGTGTGCCCCACGTCACACCACATAGCTGTCACGTCCGGCGGCGGTGCTTTGTCCGATGGTCGTCACCAACCAACAAACCTGCCCCGGTGACACCGACCATGGGAGCAAGCCATGACAACGCATCGGATCGTCGTACTCGGCGCGGGCTACACCGGCATGCTGGCCGCCGTCCGGCTGGCTCGGCGGACCCGCAAACTCGACGTCGAGATCACCATCGTCAACCCGTCCGCCCGCTTCACCGAGCGGCTCCGCATGCACCAGGTCGCCGCGGGTCAGGAGTTGGCCGATAACCGGATCCCGGAGATCCTGGCGGGTTCGGGCGTCGAATTCGTCCAGGGCTGGGCGACTTCCATTGATCCCGAGGCGCAACGGGTCTACGTCGACGGCACCGGCACACTGCACTACGACGAGCTGATCTACGCGCTCGGCAGCAGCACCGACACCAGCATCGTGCCCGGCGCCGCCGATCACGCCTGGACCCTGAACGATCCGCGCACCGCGCACCGTTTCTCCGAACACCTCGCGGTGGTCGCGGCCGATGCCGGCACCGTCGCGGTCTGCGGGGGCGGTCTGACCGGCATAGAGGCGGCGGCCGAAATCGCCGAGAGCTACCCGAACCTGCGCGTCACGCTGATCAGCAGTACCGAACCGGGCGCGATGATGGGTGATAAGGCTCGCGCCTACCTGAACAGTGCGCTCGATCGGCTCGGTGTCGCCCGCAAGGTCGGCCAGGCGGTCACCAAGGTTCTCCCGGATGCGGTCGAACTCGCCGACGGCGAACTGGTTTCGGCCGATCTGACCCTGTGGACCACCGGCGTCCGCGTCTCGCCACTTGCCGCCCAGTCCGGCATCGAAACCGACGCGCGCGGGCTGATCGTGGTCGATCCGACCCTGCGGTCGGTTTCGCACCCGAACATCCACGCCATCGGCGACGCCGCCGCGGTGCGTCAGGCCTGGGGGCAGATCCACGGCACCTGCCAGTCCGGTTTGCCGACCGCCGCCTACGCCGCCGACTCCATCGCGCGGCAACTGAAGGGCAAGACCGTCAAGCCGTTCCGGTTCGGGTATTTCCACCAGCCGGTCAGCCTGGGCCGCAAGAATGCGGTCATCCAGTTCACCGCGGCCGACGACACCCCGGGCCGGTTCTACCTGACCGGACGTGCCGCCGTGCTGTACAAGGAGGGCGTGAGCAGCAGCCCGGTCCCCAGCTTCAAGCTCAGCAAGAAGATGACGGTCTCGGTCCAGTTGTCCCAGGGCGGCAAGGCGACGCGTGCAACCGCGTGACGGCACAAAATCTACCGCGCGCCGGAAAATCCATCGGCGGGCGGTAGATTCTCTTTCGCCGACGTGACGACTGGTTTCGCAAGCACATGGGTACCTCGCCGGACAAGCCCAAATCCGACAGGGCGCGCCGAATGCGGGAACTGCAAGCGACTCACGCGCACCTGACTTGTATGGCCTGAATATTCGGGGAGGCGGATGAGTATGGTCGACGAAACGCCCACACAGGACCCATTCATCGAACATCGGCGGCTGCTCTTTTCCACCGCCTACCGGATGCTGGGTACCGTCACCGATGCCGAGGACATCCTCCAGGACACCTGGCTGAAATGGAATGAAACCGATCAGTCGACAGTCCGGCATCCCAAGTCCTATCTGGTGCGCACGGTCACCAACCTGTCGTTGAACCGGCTCACCTCGGCCAAGGCCAAACGCGAAACCTACGTCGGCCCTTGGCTTCCCGAGCCCCTGCTGACCTCACCGAATATCGCCGAGGAGACCGAGTTGGCCGACACCGTCTCCACCGCGATGCTGGTGGTCCTGGAGACCTTGAATCCGGTGGAACGCGCGGTCTTCCTGCTGCGCGAGGTGTTCGGCTACAGCCACGCCGAAATCGCCGACACCCTCGACAAGCCCGAGGCCACCGTGCGGCAGATCGCGCATCGGGCCCGCTCACATGTGCAGTCCCGCCGCCCGCGCTTCGATACCGATAAGGCCGAGCGCACCCACATCACCGAACAGTTCATGGCCGCCTGCGCCGGTGGCGATCTCAATGCCCTGATGGATCTGCTCGCCCCCGATGTCACCTCGTGGTCCGACGGCGGCGGTGTGGTCACCGCGGCCCGGCGTCCGCTGTACGGACCGGATCATGTGGCGCGCTGGGTTCTCGGCGTACTCGCCAAGCCGTCGGTCGCGGGCATCGTCCTCGAGCCCGCGCATATCAACGGCGAACTCGGGGCGCTCGCGCGCATCGACGGAAACCCGGTGGCGGCGTTCACCTACGACATCGTCGACGGCCACATCCACAACCTGCGCTTCCAGGTGAACCCGAGCAAGCTCAAGGGGCTCTACATGGGGACCGACGTGATCGGATGACCAGTTCGGCGTTGTGCTTTACGATCCTGCCGTGACCAGCCAGACCACGGAACCGAACGTGGACGGAGGACAGGTTCGGGTTTCCACCCTGGAGTTGTTCTTCGATCTCGTCTTCGTCTTCACCATCACCCAGTTGACCCACGTCTTCACCCACCATCCCGGCTGGGAGGCGCTGGCTCAGGTGGTGGTGCTGTTCGGGGTCATCTGGTGGATGTACAGCGGCTACGTCTGGCTCACCAACGAAGTGGCGCCGAGCAATTCGCAGCGCCGCACGCTGTTGCTGATCGGCATGTTCGGATTCTTCGTGCTGGCGTTGGCAATCCCGGACGCGTTCCACGGCACGGGTCTCGCTTTCGGTCTCGGCTACGTCCTGGTCAACACCGTGCACACGGCGCTGTTCTGGGTCAGTGGCGGCACCTCGGCGAGTCAGGCGATCAAACGCATCGCGCCACTGAACGCGCTCGCCGCGGCGCTCGTGCTCGCGGGCGGCTTCGTGCACGGCTGGTGGCAGTACCTGTGCTGGGGGCTGGCATTCGTGGTGCAGATACTGAGTCCGTACTTGGTCGACACCCGCGATTTCGTGGTGCGGGCCAGCCATTTCTGCGAG
>NZ_BAGN01000091.1 GCF_000308835.1 Nocardia vinacea NBRC 16497
ATCACCATCACATTCGTAGTTCGTCGCGCTCGGTCAGCTTACGGATCGTTCGATTCGACATCGTTGCCGTGCAACGATTTCCGTATCTGTGCCAGACGCTCGCGCGCCGTCTTCTCGCGCGCCTCCCATTGTTCGTCGGCGCTGCGGCCCGCAGGAGTCTGCCGGTCGAGTTCGCCCATCCCCTGCGCGGTGCCGAAGCGCTGCTCGACCTTATCGCGAACTGACTCAAAAGTAGGTACGCCGCCGGGCGAATATCCGCCCACCTCGGAGCCGGACGGGATACCGGTCGGCGGTACCGGTACCGCTGGTACCGGAGAAAAGCCTCCGACCTGCCCGGATGCACCGACGCTCGATGCTTGGTCATGCGATTGCGGTGTCACAGTGGCGGGACTCACAGCCGCCTCGGAACTCGTATGACCGAGTCCGGCGGCCTCCGTGACCGCGGTGTGCACCCATGAGAGCCGAGGTCGCCCCGTGGTGGCAGCGCCGAGTACCGCCAAGAGTTCGTCATCGGACAGTGCCGCGAGCCGCGCGGTGATCTCACCCAAATCGCTCATATCGCCAGGCTACGCATGAGCGCCATCAGCGGGTGAGTAGATCACCCGTCCAGGAGCGGATCAAATCCAGCCAGTCGACTCCGGTCGACATGATCAGATCGTTGTGATGCCCGCCGGGAAAGACCACCAATCGCTTCGGCTCGGGTGCGGCCGCGTACAGCCGCTCGGCATGCCGCAGCGGCAGCAGTTCGTCCTGGTCGCCGTGCATGATCAAGACGGGTGCGCGCAGTTTGCCGATGCGGCGCAGGCTCGGATAGGCGTCCGGGACGAACGGGCTGGGCAGGAAGGGATAGACCGAGCGGGCCGCGTCACGCAGGCCGGTGAAGGTGGACATCAGTATCAGTCCCGTGGGCGGATGCTCGGTCGCCAGTTCGAGCAGCACGCCGCCGCCGAGCGATTTGCCCAGGTAGAGCACGCGATCCGGATCGACGCCCGGCTGTTCCAGCAGCACCCGCCGGGCCGCGTGGGCGTCTAGGTAGGTGCCGTACTCGGTGGGGCGCCCGGTGCTGCGGCCGTAGCCGCGGTAGTCGAAAGTCAGTACGTCCAAACCGATTTGGGTGAGCAGCGCGTAGATCGGCACCCGGTCGCCGATATTGCCCGCATTGCCGTGCGCGAACAGGACGTGCCCGATCGAGCGTGCGGCGGGCAGCCACCAACCCTGCAGCGTCTCGCCGTCGGTCGTGCGGATGGACAGTTCGGTGTAATCCAGCTCGAGGATCGACGGCGTCTGCACGATCTGCCGATCGGGCATGAAGGTCAGCGCATTGAGGATCGGATGGGCCGGATGTCGCATGCCATCGTTCTTACCCGGAACCTGCCACCGCTGCGCACCGACTCCCCGAACGCATTACACCTCGACGACGTCGACGCCCTTCCAGAACGCGACCCGATCGCGCACCTGTTCGGCCTCCGGCTTCGGATCCGGGTAGTACCACGCGGCATCCGGATTCTTCGCACCTTCGACCTCGACCGTGTAATAGGACGCGAGCCCCTTCCACCCGCACACGGTATGCGTATCGCTGTCCCGGAAATACTCCGTCTTCAGCGAATCCGCCGGAAAGTAATGATTGCCCTCGACCACTACGGTGTCAGCACTCTCGGCCAATACCGTGCCGTTCCATACCGCTCGTACGCTCATCGAATCTCCCACCGTCGCACTGGATTCCGCCGCATACAGACCACGGCTACCGTGTGTAACCTCGACCCGCGCTCGCGGTATTCCCCGTCTGCTTCGCCGCGCATTGATTTGCTCGGCCGATCACGGTGCGGTGCGCAGGAGGTGCGTGGCAGCTGAGAAGGTGATGTCGCGCATCGAATTGCCCGGCTGATTGCGGCGTGGCGCGAGACAGTGCGTGGCAGCCGACCACGCGATGTCGCGCCCGGAATTGCCTGGCTGATCACGGCGCGGCCTGCAGAAGGTGCGTGGCAGCTGAGTACGTGATGTCGCGCCTGGAATTGCCCACCTGATTGCGGCGTGGCGCGAGACAGTGCGTGGCAGCCGACCACGCGATGTCGTGCCCGGAATTGCCTGGCCGATGTTGGCGGAGGAGGAGTATTCGACCCCGGACTATTCGGATGGGATCAGCCGCGCGGCTGCCGTCGACCGGTCACAGACCCTGGCAGAGCCGAGCCTGCGGTCAGGGTCTGGCCATTGCGATGAGTTCGGATGCTACGTCTTCGACAGACGGCATCGCCGCGATCTCGTCGGCGACCTGCTTCGCGGCAAGGGCCACCTCGCGGCCTGTTATCAGATCTGTCAACGAACGAGGGTCGATACGACGAGGTCGACGGGAGAACCCGGCCCCTCGCCGCTCGACGAGAGTCGCATTCCAGCGTCGATCGCCAGGCGCGGGCGTGACTATTTGCGGAACGCCGGTGGCGAGTGCCGCGTAAACGGATCCGGCGCCGCCGTGATTGACCACACCGTGACAGTTGCGCAGCACATCGGATAACACCGTCCAGCCGACGGTGGTGATGTTCGGCGGGAGGTCGTTCGCGCGCTGGACTCTGCGGTTTGGACGAACGATGACGAACTCCGCGTCGACTGCCGGTGCCGCGCGGATAATGGACGCGGTCATCCCATCCGGCCCGTCTCCGAGCATGGTGCTGCGGGTGACGAGTATCCGAGGCCGGCTGGGTGCCTGCAGCAGGTCTTCGGGCGTGCAGGCACCCGGAGCGGAATACGGGACGGGCCTCATCGGCCGACCGGGAACGGACACCAGACTGGGCGGCGCGATGGAAATCGCAGCGGCAGGTTCCGGCGCCGGGTACGTCCGCCCCATATGCCGAAGGATTTGTTCGCAGACTCTGGTGCCATTGTCGAAAGCGATGTTGTGCAGCACCGACGGGATACCGTAGCGAGCGGCAGCTACCGTGCCCGCAGCGGCGAAGGGTTCATGGACGACAAGGTCGGGTGCGAAGGACTTCGTGGCCTGCGCCACTGCCTCGACGGCCGGGCGGTTGATGTGCGCGAAGACCCGTCCCGCTCCGTCGGCGTCCGCGACTCCCAATCCTGATCGCACCGCCGCGCGTGGGTGGAACGCCAAGGCGCGCGCTATCGCTGGAAGCATCGGCACTCGTGGCCAGACGTCTCGTACCGGTATGCCGGCCTTGCCTGCGACCACGGCGTCGCCTCCGGTGGCGATCGCGACTTGCTGCCCGGACCGGTGCAGATACTCGGCGAGCGGCATCATCGGAAACAGGTGCCCGATCAACGGGGTTGCCACGAACAGGATTCGCATGTGTCGATGCCTGGCTCACGTTCCGAGCGACTGAGCGACGACCGGCCAGCCGGCTACGGGCTCGTCTCGCCAGTAGGGCCAGCTGTGGGTGCCGGTCGCCGGGTAATCGAAGGTCGTAGATACCGCGATCCGGCAGAGTCGACTGTGCAACTGCGTGGCTTGTGCGCCCATCGACACACGCATGATGGCGTTGGACCCGCGCGTGTTGACCACCGTGCTCGTCGCCAGATAGATCCGCACCGCATCCGTCAGCCGCACACCACCCGCCGGCCGCGGAAGCATCCGTACCCGCCCCATCGCACAGCCTCCGACCACTACCGCAGATAGCTTCCCGAATCGCCCCCGCGTGAAACGACGCCTGGACGGCTCTGAGGCTACCGCACGAAGTGAGCTGCTATCTGCGGCAACTGCTTGAGCGCCAGATTTCTCAAAGATGTTCCTTCTCGACCCCCGGAGCTCAGAGAACTCGGGACCGCCCTTCGGGCCGAATCTGGTTGTCCTCATGGCGAACTGCCGTGTATTGGGCCTAGTCGCGGGCGGCGAGAGCGGCCCATCGGACGGCGGTATTGCCCGGCTGATTGCGGCGCGGCGCGAGATGGTGCGCGGCGGCTGCGTACGCGATGTCGTGCATCGGATTGCCCGGCTGATTGCGGTACAGCGCGAAACGGTGCGTGACAGTCGACCAGCGATGTCGCGCACCGGGTCTCTCGGATGCGCTTTATACGCCGAGGCCTGCTTTGAGGGCCGGCCAGGATTTGGGGAGTGCGGTCTTCCAGTACGGCCAGGAGTGGACGCCGACGGCGGCGTAGTCGATGGAAAGGTCGGCGCCGAAGAGTTTCATGGCGGGCGAGAGGGCGAGGGTGCAGTCGTGCGATACCTGTTCGATCTCGTTCGACCGGAGCGGGTCGTTGGGCCACGACCAGCGATCGTCGAACGGGGCATCGTCGGGGCCGGGCACGCCGGTGCCCACGTACAGGTGGACCGGTTTGCCGCGCAGCGTGTCGAGGTGTTTGCTCGGATCGTGCGCCGCCCATTCCGGGTTGCCCGCTTTACCCCACATGTTGTCCGGGTCCCCACCCTTCGATTCGACGACGGGGCGCACCGAGAGCTGTCCGACACCGTCGGTGGAGTAGCAACCGCTGAAGGCTGCCAGGGCGCGGAACATGTCGGGGTGCCGCACGGCGAGAATGGCCGCCGCTCCCGCTCCCATCGAAAGTCCGCCGACGGCGTAGACCCCGTTGCCTTTCAGTTCACGGTCGATCAGCGGCGGCAGTTCCGAGGTAAGGAAGGTCTCCCACTTCTGGTGTCCGATTTTGGGATCGTCCTGCAACCAGTCGGTGTAGTAAGTTCCGCCGCCGCCCACCGGCATCACCACATTGACCGGTTTGTCGGCGAAGAACTCCTTGGCGCCGCCGCGCAGCGTCCAGGTGCTCGCCGGCTGAGATTCCGACGCACCGTTTCCGTCCAGCAGCAGCAAAGTCGGCCGGGATGCCGACTGGTTCGCGGGCACCAGCACATCGAGGTGAATGGTCCGCTTCATGGCGGGGGAGTGGACGTACATCTGCCATTGCTGCGGCGAGGTGCGCTCGATTCGCTCGACGGTGGCTTCCGCGTTCGCCTCCGGCGCGACGACGAACAGCGGCGCGATCGCGACCGCTACGGTCGCGGCGACGGACGCCATCCGCCGGTACCCCCGGCGTTCTCGCAATACCGACATGCGCAAATCCATATGCAGACCTCATCGACGGGTTGGCCCCCATCGGAGGCCGTGAATTTTCGCGTCGACAATGTCATGAAACGTCATGTAACTGGTGGCGTCGGATTCCCACCGTTGGTGAGCAGGTCGGTCGCAGACTGCGGCATCGATGGATAGCCATTTCGAACAGCGCTGTGTTCTCCGATCGGGTGGCAACGCAAGTAGCTTGTGCTGCAATCGGATTCGTCTGTTGTTCCGACGCCTGCCAACGGTGCAGCCTGGGTCCGTAGTGCCGGACCGAGGCTGCTGAACCGTACTCCAGAGGGTTGCCACTAGTAGGGCCGGTTGAACTCGTCGTTCTGGTCGCTAGTGCCCCATCCAGATAGGTTGCGTCGCTTTCAGGTCCGGCTGCGCGCCGAACGTAGTCGAAAGGTGGCTCGCCACACCGTCCGACACCGCAATTCGACTGCGCTCGACGGGATGGTGCCGAACCCGAGACTCGGTTACCGCAGAAGCTAATCGGACGAGGCGCTGGCCGTGAAGGCATCCCACTCGGACGGAGTGAGGACCAGCGCTGGACCGGTCGGATTCTTCGAGTCGCGCACGCCGACCATGCTGTCCGCGAGGTGCGCGACCTCGACGCAATCCGAACCGCTCGTGCTGCGGCTGCTCTTGAACCACTTCGCCTCGGACAAGTCGATATTCATGCCGCTTACTCCTGACGACAGATGTCGGACGCTATGCGGGCCGGTTGAACTCGCCGTTCTGGATGCCTGCGGTGAAGGCATCCCATTCCGAAGGAGTGAAGACGAGCGCCGGGCCGGTCGTGTTCTTCGAGTCCCGTACTCCGACCATGCTGTCCGCGAGGTGCGCGACCTCGACGCAATCCGAACCGCTCGTGCTGCGGCTGCTCTTGAACCACTTCGCCTCGGACAGGTCGATGTTCACTCCGCGTACTCCTTCGCGATCGCTTCGATTAGGCGTCGAGTGTCGTTCTCGTTCAACGCTACGCGCTTTATATCGGAGCAAGCCTCCCGATACTTCATGGTCTCGCCGGGCTTGTCCAGGTACAGCATGCCAGTGAAGCCCTCCACGTAGACGACGGGTGGCTCAGTGAGGGCAGGATTCGAATGTTCGGGGAACTCCAGGTACACGAAATCCTTTGCGACCAGTCCTATGTGATTGGGTGCATCGAACGGGACCACCCGAATCGACACGTTCGGCAGTTTGCCGATCTCGATAAGCTGGTTCAACTGACCGGCCATGACCTCGATACCCCCGATCCGTTGCCGCAACACGGACTCGCTCAGCAGCACTTCTAGCGCGAAACTCTCCGAATCATGAAGACGCTCCTGGCGCTTCGCGACCATATCGACGTCGCGTTCGATATCAACAGGTTGCCCTTCCGCCTCCCAGATGGCGCGCCGGTAATCCGATGTCTGCAGCAGACCGGGCACTAAAGTCGACTGCCATGAGATGACACGGCAGGCAGATTGCTCGAGCCCGACGAACATTGCCCGATCTGGGATTATGGCATCGGCGTAAGACTGCCACCAACCATCTTTCCTGGACTCCTGAGCGAGCCACACCAGTACGCTTCGGTCGTCATCACTTGCTCGGTAAAGGTCGCAGAGCGCATTGATGACCATTCTCTTGATTTCACTGCTTCGCCCAGATTCCAAGCGCCACAAGGTCTGTGAGCCCATCTCGCACGCCTGAGCGGCGCGTGTACGGCTCAGGCTTCGCTTCTCTCGCAGCTCCCGCAGGCGTCGTCCGAGCACGCGACGCGGCAGAGTCGTGTTGTTCGATTCGGTCGTCAAAGTAATGCCACCCACCCTTTCGTTAGCGTTACTCACAGTCATGTCAAGCTAGATGGAATAGTCAGCCTGTTTGGAGCGAATTCGATTCGGGCTGAATCGAATTGGAGTGCTCCCACCGTACCCGTTTGGTGTTTTACTAGCCATGCGCCAGACGGTCGGGTCGACCAACTATTCGCCTCCGCTCAACCACCCCTCGCGGTGGTGAATTGGCGACGCCGCGTCCGACCGTCTGACGTTCCAAAATCACCACCGTCACAATATCTTTCGGAGGTATCCAGTGCCCCGCCTGACAGCAATCGATCACGACACGGTGCCGCCTGATTCGGGGACGACCGCAATCCGGTCCGCAACCGCCGAGGCGAACGGGGCCGATCGCGAGCGGCCGAAGGCCGTTGGGTTCGTGCGCGGCGACGTATCCGGACTGCAAGCGCCTCGGCACGCGACCGCCGTGCGGCGGCATGCCTGCGCGCTGGGCTACCACTACGTCTTCACCATCCGGCCGCCGCAGGACGCCGACGATGCGATCGGCTACGCGCTCGGCATCGCGGCGGGCTTGGGTGTGGCCGCGATCGTGGTCTACGACCTGGACCACGTGGACAATCAGCCCGCGCGGGTGTGTGAGGACTTCGACCTCGAAACCGTTTGTCCCGCAACGACATGGGCGCGGGTGGCGGGTCCGGCAGCGGCCGAGACGGGGGCCGCGTGAACGACTACGCGGTACTCACTCCGCCACGGGTCTGCGGGCATGCCGATGTGCGACTGGCGCATGAGCTGATGCGACAGCACCGGGTCTGCCGGGTCGATCTGTGTGTCTGGAAATCGGCGGCGTACTACACGCTGGTGGCCGCGGGGCATCTCGCGCCGCAGACATTGACGCCACGCGAGCGCGCCGCGGCGCGCGGTATCGACTTTCCACCACTGGACGCGCAACCGCCGGTGTGCGGCGGCCCGCCGTTACGAACGCTGCGGGAGGTATTGGACAGGTTGTCGGAGCTGGCGCAGCCGGTGCCCGACTCGAAGGGCAACGCCAACCATAGGAATTGACTCTCTACGGGGGCCGAATATGCGTGAGCATCGCACCGAGGTCGACGGGTGGGTGGCCATCTGGGAGATCGACCACTGGCACATCCGAATTATGCTCGTGCGCAGCCTTATCGATAGTGCGCGGCCATTGCTGAATGTCGATGTAGCGGTGGCTGCGCCCGACCTGGCCGATATGCGTGAGAAATACCCGAACCTGTCCCGGTTGTGGGATGCGGTGCGGCACGAGTATTGGGCGGAAGTGATTACACCACAGGAACATTCAGGGGGGACTATTTGACTGATGCCATGGGGCCGCGGCGCTATGGCTTATACGCCCGACGATTCGGTGTTGGTATTGAAGTAGACGGAGTTGGTGACGTCTTGGCCGGTAATGCGTTTGATGGATAGGGCCATGATCTCGCCCATGTCTTTGATGACTTCGATATGTTCACGGATGATGGCGTCGATAGAGTTGGCTTCGCCGGTGGCTTGGCCTTTGAACGTCTTGACCAGATCATCGGCCATGTGGAAATCGCCGAAGCCGGAAACTCTTTGTGCAGCCTGTGCCTGGATCAGCATGTCCTGAAGATCGTTGAGCCGTTGGTCGCAAGCGGCTAGGCATTGCCGTGCGGCCTCCTCGCTGTCCAGATATAGCTCCCCGGACTTCGCCTGCTCGGCAAAACGTGCCCATTGTGCGATATCAGATTGGCTCATCGCCATCCTCCCCCTCGGAGTTACTTGGGCAGGCTCGGCACTATCGCTGCACCGGCCTGTTGCAGCAGCCCGCACGGTGGCGCGGGATGGTCGAGCACCGGATTGTTGATCAGCGTGAGCTCGATGATGCCTTGGGACGCAGTGAAGACGACATCGCACATCAGGTCATAGGACGCACCCTCGACACGGAACTGGCGGCCCTGCCGTCCGGCGATCGTCACGTCCTGGAACTCGACATTTCCCTGCTTCTGTTCGATCTCCCGCATGGAGCGGCCGCTGGAGAAGACTCCCAAGGAGTACTTCGGGCCCTTCCAGTTGCAGATCTCCCATCCGGATTGGTGCACACCGGCCACACCGCTCTCTTTCGCGGAGGGGTTTACGCCTGCGGCAGTAAGCACATCATCGGCGATCTGCGTACACGGATCGAACAGCTTGACCTGCGCCGCACTCGTCTCACTACTCGCGCTCGGACTTCCGCTCGTCGAACTCCCACACGCGGCCAACCCTGGCAGGACAGCCGCCGCGAGCAGCATCAACTTCAATCGGTGCGCCATCCCCACCCTCTCGACCTGCGACTATCCGGAGATCTTGACCATATCAAACGGTATCCCCGGCATTGGTGGGTGCGAGGGAGGCGTGCTCTGAGGATTCGGTGCAGAATCACGCACAACGATTCCTCGGCGAACCCGATTGCGACGGGCGTCACGTCACACTGCGCAGCGGTCCGTTGTGAGCGGATCGATACCGCGGAAACGCTGGATTACCAGCGTGTATACAAATGCGTCCGATGTCCGTTTTGTCCGGTTTTCGCATTGACAGTGCCATACCCCTGGAGCAGGCTGCTGCGTGACTTTCCGTGCGCTCGGGGTGGAGTGGTCACGGCTTGGCCGTCGGAGGAGCAGGGTGGTGCGTTTACGTCAAAGGTCGGAAAAATCCGGTGACACACCGGATATGACTGCCGATCCCGGAAGTGAACGCCAGGTTGCCGGGAACAGAATAGTGCGACCGCGCACGATTCGGGGGCAACTGGCTCGAATCCTCGTTGTCTCATTGGTTTTGGTGCTGGGGCTGCTCGGCGTGACGGTCGCCCGGGAGGTCAAGGCTTTCCGTGAGAGCGGTGACACTGTGCACGCGGTCTCGCTCGCGCTGGCCGTACAAGATCTGGTGCAGGAGGCGCAGCGCGAACGCGGGCTGAGCAATGGCCTGCTCGGCGGCGATACCCGCTTAGTTCAGACCGTGGCCGATCAGCGGGTCGAGACCGATCGGGCCATGCGCGCACTCGAGGCGGCCGCGGCGACCGGGAATGCGCCCGGCGCGGCCCAGGTGCGCTCGGCGCTCGGACAATTCGACGCGCTCGACGCGACCCGCACGCAGATCGACGCCCACCGCACCAGCAGGCAGGCGGCCTTTCAGTTCTATACCGACGGCATCGCCGCGCTGAATCGGCTGACGCTCGGGCTCGATCAGGCGCGCGACGCCGAGGTTCGGCACGGCCTCGAGGCGCTGTATGCGCTCGGGGAGGCCAAGGAGCAGACGGCCAAGGAGCGCGGATTCCTCAACGGCGTCTTCGCGGCCGATGAATTCCGCAATGGCGAGTATGTCGAGTTCCTCGATATCCGCGCCGCCAAAATGGCCGGACTGACCGCCTTCGCGCGCGACGCGACCGCGGCGCAGCAGGCCCGGCTCGATGCGGCGCTGCGGAGTGAAAATGCCGTCAGGGCAAGCGAATCGGAGCGAATCGCGATCGCGTCGAGCACCGGTCCGCTGGTGCGTTCGGTGGATCCGAGCACCTGGTGGGCGCAGATGACGGCGGTCATCGATGAGCAGCGCAAGGTGCAGCAGGCAGTCGGTGACGATGTGCAGCGGCGCGCGGAGGCGCTGCGCAGGGAGGCGTTCCTGACGCTCGGCGGCTTCCTGCTCGCGGCGCTGATCGCCATCGCCGCCGAGATGGCATTGGTCTTCGCCAGTGTGCGCGCCATCGTGCGTCCGCTCGCCGCGCTGGCGGCAGAGGCCGATGATGTCGCCAATCATCGGCTGCCCGAGGTGATCGCGGCCTGGCAGGCGTCCGATGACGCGCAACCGGATCCGCCCGCGCCGGTGCGGACGCCACGCGGCGCGAGTGTCGAAATCGCCGCCGTGGCAGGGGCATTGGACGGTGTGCAGACCACCGCCTTCGAATTGGCTTCGGCGCAGGCGCTGGTCCGTCGCAATACCACCGAATCGATGGCGAATCTGGCGCGGCGCAACCAGAATCTGGTTCGTCGCCAGCTCGGCCTGATCAGTGAATTCGAACGCGAGGAACTCGACCCCAAGGCGCTGTCCAATCTGTTCGAACTCGATCACCTCGCCACTCGCATGCGGCGCAATGCCGAAAGTCTGCTGGTGCTGGTGGGGTCGGCGAGCCCGCGGCGCTGGGCCGAGCCGATCGCGCTCACCGATGTGATTCGCGCCGGGTTGTCGGAGGTAGACGACTATCGCCGGGTGGTGCTGCGCCGGGTGGACGATATCGCGATCACCGGCGCGGTGGTCAGCGACCTCGCGCATATGCTGGCCGAGCTGATCGAGAACGGATTGGCCTTCTCCCCACCGGATATGGAGGTGGAGATCTACGGGCGCAAGCTGCCGGCCGGATATCTGCTCGCGGTGGTGGATCACGGTGTCGGCATGCCGGTGGAGCAGTTGGACGAGGCGAATGCCCGGCTGCGCGGCGAGACCGATTTCGTTGTCGCGCCGACGCGATATCTGGGGCATTACGTGGTCGGCCGGTTGGCGCGACGGCTCGGGATCGATGTCGAGTTGAATGTGTCACCGGTCAGCGGGATCGTCGCGCGGCTGCTGCTGCCCGTGGGAATCATTGCGGGAGAGAAGGATCGGCGCGCACCTGCGGCTGGACAGCGGGGTGAAGCGGCTGCGGGGCCTGCCGGCGCGGTGCCCGGTGCGTACGGGCCCAGCGACTCGGCGGCGGCCACGCTTGTCGGTTCCCCGGCGGTCTCCCTTGCGAATGAGAATGCTCGACGGGCACCTGCGGCCGGGAACCGGGGCGAAGCAGCCGCGGTGCCTGCTGGTGCGCAGGGGCATGTCGAGTCGGCGGTGGGGTTTGCCGGTGCCATGGGGGGATCCCTCGCGGATGAAGCCGTTTCGGCGAGCGCGGTGCTCGGCACGCCGAGACACGGCGCTCCAGTCGACGGTGCGCCGGTCAATGGTGCCTCAGTCGACGGTCCCTGGGTCAATACTGCCCAGGTCAATAGTGCCGGAGCTAACGGTGCGCAGGGCGATGGTGCCTGGGTTAATGCTGCCCGGGGCGATGGTGCCGGAGCTAATGGTGCGCAGGGCGACGGTGCCCCAGTTGACGGTGCCCGGTCCAATGGTGCCCAGGTCGATGGTGCCTGGGTTAATGCTGCCCGGGGCGATGGTGCCGGAGCTAATGGTGCGCAGGGCGACGGTGCCCCAGTTGACGGTGCCCGGTCCAATGGTGCCCAGGTCGATGGTGCCAGGGCCAATGGTGCGCGGGGCGACGGTACCTCGACACCTGGCGCGCCGACGCATGATGTGCGAATGACCGGCGGGTCCGAACCCGGCGGCGTCGGACCTCGGCAATCGAGGTCCGGACCCGCGCATTCCCGACCGGGATTCGCATCGTCGACATCGGTACCCGCGCCGTTCGCCCACTTCCATTCCACGCCGGACGATTCCGGCGACGGTGCCGGGTCCACCGGGGCAGGCATCGAGGGAGCCGTGCCAAGGGGCGATCGGGCTGCTTCCGAGGGGGACCCGACGGGCGATTGGGCTGCGTCTGGGGGCATCCCGACCGGCGACAGGGCTGCGTCCGGGGCCAATGGATCGCTGAGGGGTCTACTAAGGGCTAATGGAACTGGCAGCGATGGTGCCAGCGAATCTCCGACCGGCTTGCCTGCTGCCAACGGATCGCTGACGGGTCTGCCAAGGGTGAATGGCACTGGGAGCAATGGTGTCAACGGTTTCCTGACGGGCTTGTCCGCCGTCAACGGATCAGGGAGCGATCGCTCAACCGACGCCGTTCCCGCGACCGAGGGGCCGCAGTTCGCTGTCCCGTCTGCGGCGGGCAGTTCGTTGTGGCAGATACCTGAAACAGCGACAGCCGCAACGGAATCCGATTCCGCACCCCACGGTGTGCAGCGAACCAAGAACGGATTGGTCAAGCGCAACAAGCGAGCACGCACAGCCGCCAACGGAAGCGACAGCGCACCGAGGACTCTCACCCCGGCCCCACCCAGCGCTCCGGTCGTGGAACGCACACCGGCCGAAATCCGCAGCATGCTCTCGTCGTTCCGGGCCGGACACGAGCGCGGCGCGCCGAGCGCACCGCCGCCGGAAACATCCGAGAACGCTGGAGCCTCCGAAAACATCCCGCGCGCCACGGATTTGGCGCAATCCTCGGTTTCACCCACCATCGCAGAGGAGATTCGATGACCACCCAGATACAGACCGCGGACCCGCACACTTTCAACTGGATGCTGGCCAACTTCGTGCGCAATACCGACGGCGTCCGCGACACCGTCGCCGTCTCCTCTGACGGCCTGCTCATCGCCATGTCCGAGGGGCTGGACCGCACCGGTGCGGATCGACTGGCCGCCATGGTCTCCGGCCTGTCCAGCCTGGCCCGAAGTGCTTCGCGCAGTTACGCATTCGACGGTCTGAAGCTGATAATGATCGAGATGAAGCGCGGCTTCCTGCTGGTCTCCGCACTCGGTGACGGCAGTTGCCTCGGCGTCATCGCCGACGGTGGTTGCGATGTCGGTCTCGTCGGCTACGAGATGGCGGTGCTGGCCGAACGCGCCGGTGCGCTGCTCGACCCGGCGCTCATCTCGGAATTACGAGAATCGTTGCGCAGATGAGAGATCCATACCGGCCGCGGTTGCCGGACCCGCGGATGATCCCGGTGAACCAATCCTTCGGTTTGCTCGGAGCAAACCGGCCACCGAGGGATAGTCCGGATGTGCAGCTCCCAGATGATCGATTCGTCCGCCCCTTCGTCGTCACGGCGGGGCGCACGACGCCGCTGATCGATGGGCTGCGCATCGAAACACTGGTACTGGCAACGCCTGCCGCGCTGTCCGCACCGCTGCACTTCGAACAGCGCACCGTCGTCAGGCTGTGCCAGCAGCCGCATTCCATCGCCGAAATCGGGACGGCGCTGCACGTTCCGGTGGGCGTCGCGAAGGTGATCGTCAGCGATCTCGCGGCCGCCGGGCATGTTTCGGTTCGGGACGCCCCCGAACTTTCCACCGCAGCCATCGAGAGGATCAGGGACCTTGTACGGGCACTCTGAATATCGGACACCACCGGTCGAGCGGTCCATGCCCGCCTCGGTCAAGATCGTGATCAGCGGTGGATTCGGTGTCGGCAAAACAACATTCATCGGCGCGATCTCCGAAATCGAACCGCTGGTGACCGAGGCGTCGATGACCGAGGTCGCCATCGGCATCGACGATCCGGGCCGGCGCGCGGATAAGACCCAGACCACCGTCGCCCTCGACTTCGGTCGCATCACCCTCGACAACTCGCTGGTCCTCTATCTGTTCGGCACTCCCGGCCAGGACCGCTTCGTCTTCCTGTGGGACGACCTGGTCGACGGCGCACTCGGTGCGGTGATCGTGGTGGACACCGGCCGAGTCGAGGACTGCTATCCGGTGCTGGACTATTTCGAAGAGCACAACACGCCATTCGTGGTGGTGGTCAATCGTTTCGAACAGGGCGAGCACTTCGAACTCGACGAGGTCCGTGAGGCACTGGAGCTCGACGAGTGGATTCCGATCCTGGAATGCGATGCGCGAAAACGGGAATCGGTGAAGGAGGTGCTCGTCGCACTGCTCGAACAGGTGCTCGTGCAGCGCCTTTCCACACCGCGGCTGCACGCCCGCGAGGTCGTCTGAGTCCGTAGCCCGGCGCTCGTGGGTGAGCAGAAGGAGCGGATGCTGCGCGGGGAGCTGTACCGGGACAGTGATCCGGAGTTGGTTGCCGAGCGCGTCCGGGCACAACGGTCGTGCGATGAGTTCAACCGCACCGGCCCGGAGGAAACCGAGCGGGGCGATGCGGTGCTGCGGCCGACGCGATCCTGCTGGACTGTGCGCCGATCGTGATCGGCGACGATGTGTCGATCGGGCCGCGGTGCCAGCCGCTGACGGCGCTGCATCCGATGGTGGATCACGAGGCGCGCAGGCAGCGCCTGGAGTCGGCTGCGCCGATTCGGATCGGGAACAACGTGTGGTTCGGCGGCGGGTCATCGTGTGCCCCGGCGTCACGATCGGGGAGGACACGGTGGTCGGTGCCGGCAGCGTCGTCACCCGGGATCTGCCCTCGCGGGTGTTCGCGGCGGGCAATCCAGCGCGGGTGCTGCGCGAGTTGTGAGCGCACATGCCGCGACCCGCGATACTGCTTGCTCACCGCGGCGGACCGGTTGCGCGCGGACGACCGCGAGCAGGACGTGGTGTCGCATACGCTGCAATCCGTCGGCAACGTGTTGACTCCACGAACGTCGTAACAACTCGTCCTGAACGAGCCCGAGACCAGCCCGCATCCAGATTCTCGGCTCGCCCGGCCAGCTCAGCGTGTCGGTCTCCGAGCAGATCTTGTCGGGTGGTGACACATGCGCAGCGAGAGATATTCACCGAGATCGCAGATTTTCGCGAGATCACCGATGAATTCCGGATGCACTCGCCGTCTTTGCTGGTGATCGGCTCGACACAAGGAGACACCAATGAGCAACGGCAAGGATTTCACTCTCACCCACGTCGCCATCCTGGTCGGTGACCAGGACAAGGCGCTGGAGTTCTACCGCGATGTCATCGGCTTCGAGGTTCGCCAGGATATGCCGTTTCCGGGCGGTCGCTGGCTGACCGTCGGTCCGGCGTCGCAGCCGGGAATCGAATTCATCCTGGAGAACCCGGAGATGAACCCGAACGAGGCCGCGCGCGAGGCCGCCAAGGCCCGGCTGGCCAGCGGTGCGCAAGGCACCCTGATCTTCACCACCGAGGCCGTCGACGACACCTTCGCCCGGCTGCGCGACGCGGGCGTCGATGTCGACCAGGAACCGATCACCCAGCCGTATGGCGTCCGGGACTGCGGTTTCCGCGATCCGTGGGGCAACCACCTGCGATTCTCCCAGCTGCTCAGCTGATTTCCCGAACTCGCGGATGCCGACGGCCTCGGCCTCGGCGTCGGCGAGAACCGCATTCACCGCTGGCCTGCGTCAGCACTGCGGTGGACGGATTGCTCTGCTGGCCTGCGTCAGTATCGCGACGGACCGAATGCACCGCCGACTCGCGTCAGGACCGCGATGAGCAGCTCGAGCGCGGTGAGCGCCTGGTAGGTCGGGATGTATGACCAGGGCATACCGAGTTCGGGCCAGGCACGTCGGCGTGCTCGGCGTCACCGCGAAGGTCTGATCTTGGCGCAGTAGTGTCGAGTCATGAGCGAGCGCATCGAGCGAATCAGCGACACCGCGCCCTCGGGCGTGACAGAGCCGAACGCAGGCGAGCGACTGTCGGAGACGCCCACCGCACCGGAGGCGACTCGGCCGCTGCGGGACGATATTCGGTTCCTCGGCGGCGTCCTCGGCGACTCCATCCGCGATCACGAGGGCCCCGAGGTCTTCGACCTGATCGAGCGGGTGCGGATCGAGGCGTTCCGGGTGCGGCGCGAGGAGGTCGAGCGCAGCGCGGTGGCGGAGATGCTGGACGGCGTCGAGATCGCGGTCGCGCTGCCGCTGATCCGCGCATTCACCTATTTCGTGCTGCTGGCGAATCTGGCCGAGGATATCCAGCGCGATCGGCGGCGGGCGGCGCATGAGGCGGCGGGGGAGCCGCCGCAGGATTCCTCACTGGCGGCGACCTACCGGAAGCTCGACGCTGCGGCCCTGGACGGCGCCCAGGTCGCCGATCTGCTCGCCGACGCCCTGGTATCGCCGGTGATCACCGCACATCCGACCGAAACCCGGCGCCGCACCGTATTCGACGTGCAGACTCGCATTACCGAATTGATGCGCTTGCGGCAGCGTTATACCGAGACCGAGCGGCCGCGTGCGGATCTGGAGCAGCGGATCCGCCGCCAGGTGCTCGCGCTGTGGCGCACCGCGCTGATTCGATTGCAGCGCTTGCGGATTCAGGACGAGATCTCGGTCGGACTGCGCTACTACGACATCACGCTCTTCGATGTTATCCCGGCGATCAATGCGGAGGTACGGGCCGCGCTGCGGTCCCGCTGGCCGGGCGCGGAATTGCTGCCGCGGCCGATCCTGCGTCCCGGATCGTGGATCGGCGGCGACCGTGACGGAAACCCCTATGTGACAGCGGATGTCGTGCGTCAGGCGGCAGCGCAGGCGTCGGCGGTGGCGTTCGGACGGTATCTGCACGAGCTGGTGGAGCTGGAGAAGTCGCTGTCGCAATCGGCGCGGCTGGTGCTGGTGACACCGGAGGTTGCCGCACTGGCCGAGGCCGGATATCCCGATCCCGCGACGCATTCCGATGAGCCGTATCGCCGTGCGCTGCACCGGATTCGGGCGCGCCTGTCGGCGTCGGCACTTGCCGCGCTCGGCGAATTGCCCGCAGACGGGCTGGATATGGGTGCACCGGCATACGCGACCCCGCAGGCGGTACTCGACGACCTGGACGCCGTGGACGTCTCGATGCGGGCCAGCGGGGACGGTCTGCTCGCCGACGACCGGCTGGCCGCACTGCGATATGCCGTCGAGACATTCGGATTCCATCTGCAGAGCCTGGATATGCGGCAGAACTCGGAGATGCACGAACAGGTCGTCGCCGAGCTGCTGGCCTGGGCGGGGGTACATCAGGACTACGCGAGTCTCGCCGAGCCCGAGCGGGTGGAACTGCTCGCCGCCGAGCTGCGAACCCGCCGTCCGCTGCTCGGCCCGCATGCGCGGCTCAGCGAACTCGCGGCCAAGGAACTCGATATCGTCCGTGCCGCACGGGATGTCGTCGACACCTTCGGCGTCGAGGCGGTGCCGAACTACATCATCAGCATGTGCACCTCGGTCAGCGACATGCTGGAGGCAGCGCTGCTGCTGAAGGAGGGCGGGCTGCTCGATCCGGGTGAGCCGGATGGGCCGCCGAGTTGCCCGGTGAATATCGTGCCGCTGTTCGAGACCATCGAGGATCTGGGCGCCGGTGCGGCGACCCTGTCCGCGGTACTGGATGTCCCGGTGTATCGAGAGCTGGTGGCCGCCAAGGGAATGCGGCAGGAGGTGATGCTCGGATACTCCGATTCCAATAAGGACGGTGGGTATCTGGCCGCCAATTGGGCGCTCTACCGGGCGGAGCTGGATCTGGTCGAGGTGGCGCGCAAGACCGGAATTCGCTTGCGGCTCTTTCACGGTCGCGGCGGCACGGTCGGTCGTGGTGGCGGGCGCAGCTATGACGCCATTCTCGCCCAGCCCGTCGGCGCCGTGCGGGGTTCGCTGCGGTTGACCGAGCAGGGCGAGGTGATTGCGGCCAAGTATGCGGAATCCGGTGCGGCGCATCGCAATCTGGAGTCGTTGATCGCGGGCACCCTGGAGTCGACACTGCTCGATGTGGAGGGGCTCGGCCCCGATGCCGAACCGTCCTATGACCTCATGGACGATCTGGCGGCGCGCGCCCGTGCGGCCTATGCGCGGCTCGTGCACGAAACACCGGGATTCGTCGAGTATTTCCGGCAGTCCACGCCGGTCGCCGAGGTCGGCGACCTGAATATCGGCAGTCGCCCCGCCTCCCGCAAGCCGACGAATTCGGTCAGCGATCTGCGGGCCATTCCGTGGGTGATGTCGTGGAGCCAGGCCCGCGTCATGCTGCCGGGCTGGTACGGGACCGGTGCCGCGCTGGAGGAGTGGGTCGGTGGCGATCCCAACCGCTTGGCGATTTTGTCGGACCTCTATCACCGCTGGCCGTTCTTCCGGACGGTGCTGTCGAATCTGGCCCAGGTCATGGCCAAGAGCGACTTGGATATCGCGGCCAGGTACGCCGAACTCGTCGACGACGTGGCCTTGCGCGAGCACATCTTCGGGATGATCCGCGACGAGCACGCCCGCACCATCCGCATGCACGCCGCGATCACCGGCAATGATCACCTGCTCGCCGACAACCCGTCACTGGCGGAATCGATCCACAACCGCTTCCCGTACCTGGAGCCGCTGAACCAGATGCAGGTCGAGTTGCTGCGCCGGCTGCGCGGGGGCGACGATTCCGAACTCGTCAAACGCGGCATCCTGCTGACCATGAACGGACTCGCCACCGCCCTGCGCAACTCCGGCTGATGCCTCATCCAATTACCTTCTGCGGTAACCGAATCCCGGGTCTGCCATCGCGCAGTCGAATTGTGGTGTCGGACGGCGTGGCGGACCACATTTCGACTGTGCTCGGCGCGGACCTGAGATATCTGGACGCGGGCTAGTGCTCAGACGATGGCGACGGCATCGATCTCCACCAGCATTTCCTCCCGGGGGAGGCCGGTGAATACCGTTGTGCGGCTCGGGAGTACGTCGCCTGTGGTGTTGGCGGTGACGAATTCGCCGTAGGCGTCGTTCATGACGGCGAAGTCTTCGCGCTTGGTCAGATAGACGCGCAGCATCACCACATCGTCGAAGGTGGCGCCGCTCGCCTCGACGATCGCCTTGACATTCTGCAGCGTCCGAATCGTTTGGGCGGCAACGTCGCCGGGGAAGAGATATTCATTTGTCGCAGGGTCGACCGGACCCTGGCCCGAGACCTGCACGAACGGACCCTTGCGCACTCCCTGTGAGAAGGTGTGCGCGGGCGCGGGGGCGTCGGTGGTGCGGACGGCGATCTTCTCACTCATAACTGGCCTTTCGTCGCGGTGTGGCTGGGAGTCCAGCCGAGTTCGGCAGAGATGGCATCGGCCGCCGCACGGACCCGCGGCAGCTCCGCCAACACCTGGTCGTGGTCGAGCAGCATGTCCGGCACCGACATCGAGACCGCGGCGACCACGGTCCCGGTGCCATTGCGCACCGGGACGCCGATGCAGTTGACAAAGCTCTCGTGTTCCTCGTGATCCTCCGCATAGCCCTGTGTCGCAACGAGTTCCAGCTCCGCCAGATAGCGCTCCGGGGTGCGGATGGTGCGGTCGGTGAACTTGCGGTAGTCGAGGCGCTCCGCGATCGCGCGCCATTCCGTGCGCGGCTGTGCGGCGACGAGCACCTTCCCGACCGCCGTGCAGTGCAGCGGGGCGGGTCGGCCGATGCGGGAATACATTCGCACGCTCTGGATCGCGTCGAATTTGTCGATATAGATGGCGTCACCGGATTCGTAGGTGGCGAGGTGAATTGTCTGTCCGGTAGCGGAATTCAGTGCGCTCAGGTGCGGGCGGGCGAGGGTGCGAACGTCACGCTGTTCCAAGGCGCTGTTGGCGAGTTCGAAAAGCCGAGAGCCGAGGACGTATTGGTGCTGACTGTCATGGGTGACGAAGCGCTGCGATTCCATGGTCTGCAGCAGCCGCAGCACCGTGGACTTGTGCACGCCGAGTTCACCGGCCAGCTGATCGAGCGAGCGCGCATCCTGCCCGAGCGACAGCAGGATGGTCAAGGCGCGCAACAAACTCTGACTCATGCCTGCGCCTCGCCGGCGCTCGGCTCCGGCACGACTGTGTCTATTGTTCGCTCGCTCATGACGCCACATTCTCTGCTACGACATCTCTGCTGTAATGCACACGCCCCCAGGCGGACTTGTCGAGTGCCGCCAATGCCGCCAGCGCACCGGGTGAAGGCAGTTCCGCGACATCCCCGGTGCCGGTCAGCGCGGCCGCTGCGCATAAATGCCCGAAGCGCAGCCGCTGCTCCAGCGGGCGTTCGTGCAGCAGGGCGGCCAGATAACCGCCCGCGAAGGCATCACCGGCACCGATTCGCTCGGTGATCTCGAGTTCCAGCGCGGGCACTTCGACGCGCTCGGTTCCGGAGAACCCGGTCACCGAATGCTCATTGTTCTTGACCACCAGGTGTTCCGGCTCGGGAAACAGTGCCCGCAATCGGTCGGCATCGTCGGTGCCGAAGACCGCATCCGCCTCGTCGGCGCCGAGGAACACCACATCGCAGCCGCGTACGTGCCGAGCCAGCACCTCGGCTGCCTGCTCGACGCGCCCCGCCCACAGTGCCGGACGGTAATTCAGATCGAAGCTGACCAGCTTGCCGGGGCGGGGAAGTGTGACAAGGGTTTCCGTGAGGCGGGTCGCGGATTCCGAGAGCGCGGTGGTTATTCCGGTGAAGTGCACGAGGTCGGTGCGTTCGAGCAGTTCGGCGGCCGCCGCCAGATCGGCGGTGGACAGTGCGCTGGCGGCGGAGCCGGTGCGGTAGTACAGCATGCGGCTGGCTCCGTCGGCCAGATCGGTCGCCTTGCCCGAGCCGCTGCCGCGCTCCTTCACATAGACGGCGGTGGGGCGTGCGGGATCGATGACAACCGCCGACACATCCACGCCGCGTGCCGCGAGGTGTCCGGTGAGATAACGGCCGAATCCGTCATCGCCGACCCGGGAAATCCACGCGGCGTCCACATCGAGCTGAGTGAGCACGGTGGCCACATTTGCCTCGGCGCCGCCCGCGGTTCGCTCGAAGTTCTCCGAGTCCTCCAGCGGACCGGGACGCGCCACCAGCACGGCGAGCCCCTCACCGATGGTCACCGCCCGCGGGCGGGGCGACGTAGTAGGCCACGTCACATCGATCTCCCTTCTGCCCTTGCGGCCATCGGCCATCCAGTGCAGAATAACCACACAAAACAGAATGCGCAACGAGCGTTGCAAAATATGCAATGCGGTGGGGACATTATTCGGCGGACACGATTCCGCGGGAAGGAGCGACATGGCTATCGATGAGAAAGCCGTTGCCGCACTGGCGGATCGGACGCTCGGGCCCGAGCACAAGGGTCTGCCGCCCGCGGCATGGGGCCGCACGGTTCGCGACTTTCTGGACTCCGCGCCGCACCTCGACGAGTTCGAAACCCCGGTCTTGACCGTCGACCGTGCGGCCATCGCGGCGAATGTCGCGGTAATGGCGGATTGGGCGGCGGCCGCCGGTGTGCGCCTGGCGCCGCACGGGAAGACCACGATGGCCCCGCAGCTGTGGGCACAGCAGTTGGCCGCCGGGAGCTGGGGGATCACCTTCGCCACCGTGTGGCAGGTGCAGGTGGCCCGGTCGTTCGGAGTCGGACGGATCGTGCTGGCCAACGCACTCGTCGATCCGGTCGGACTGCGCTGGGTCGCCGCGGAATCCGCGCGGGATCCGGAGTTCGAATTCTTCTGCTGGGTCGACAGTGTCGAGACCGTCGCGCTGATGGAGCAGCACCTGCCGGGTGATGCGCGCATTCGGGTAATCGTCGAACTCGGTGGGCCGCACGGGCGTACGGGAGCGCGCACGGTTGAACAGGCGCATGCGATTGCCGAGGCCGTTGGCCGCGCCGAGCGACTGACCCTGGCCGGAGTCGGCGGCTATGAGGGTGCGCTCGCTCACGATCGCACCCCGGACGGGATCGTCGCCGTCCGGCACTATCTGGACGAAATCGCCCGCCTGCACCGCGAACTCGCCGCGGCCGGACGCTATCCGGAAGGTGCGATCGTCACCGCGGGCGGCAGCGCCTTCCCGGATCTGGTCGTCGAATGTCTGGCCGGACTCGCCGATGAGCAAAGTGTTCCGACCACGGTGGTACTGCGCTCCGGCGCGTACATCATTCACGACGACGGGTTCTACGCGGGCATTTCGCCGCTGGCCGCGCCGCGCAGCGAACGACCGCTGCGCTCGGCTATGCACGGCTGGGCGCGGACCGTTTCGCGACCCGAGGCAGAACTCGCGCTACTGGACGCCGGTAAGCGTGATCTGCCATTCGATGAGGGGCTTCCGGTCCCGCAATTCGTTGCGGGACCGGAAGGTTCGTTGAATCCGGCGGCACATGTCAGTGCGCTGAATGATCAGCACGCTTTTCTGCGGCTACCGGGCGGTGCCGCCGGTGATCTGCCGGTCGGCAGCGTGGTGCGGCTCGGCCTGTCGCATCCGTGCACCGCATTCGACAAGTGGCGGTTGATCCCGGTCATCGATGACGCCGATGCGGAACGGCCACGTGTTGTCGACCTCGTCCACACCTTCTTCTGACGAGCGGCCATGACGGACTTAGTGTTTCGCGATATCGACGTCATAGACGGAACGGGAGCGCCACGCTTCCGCGCCGATGTCGGCATCGATCGGGGACGAATCAGCACTATCGCCGACCCGCGAACGATCACCGAGGCTGCCCGGTTCATCGACGCGCCCGGTTCGGTGCTCGCCCCCGGCTTCATCGATATGCACGCGCACTCCGATCTGCATCTGCTCACCGAGCCCGGCCATTTCCCGAAGATCAGTCAGGGGGTCACCACCGAGGTCATCGGACAGGACGGGCTCTCGTATGCACCGATCGATGACGCCGCCCTGGCGGTACTGCGGCGTCAGATCGCCGGATGGAACGGCAATCCCACCGATCTGGACTTCTCCTGGCGCACGGTCGCGGAGTATCTGGACCGGCTCGATCAGGGCATAACACCGAATGCCGCGTATCTCGTACCGCAGGGCACGCTGCGGCTGCTGGTCGTCGGCAGCGAACAGCGGCCCGCGACCGTGGCGGAGATCCGGCGGATGCGGGAACTGCTCGCACAGGGGCTGCGCGAGGGTGCGGTCGGTATGTCGAGCGGACTGACATATACGCCCGGAATGTATGCGGACACAGGGGAATTGGCGGCGTTGTGCGAGATCGTCGCCGAGTACGGCGGATTCTATGCACCGCATACGCGCTCCTACGGTAAGGGTGCGTTGGCGGCATACGCCGAGATGATCGGCCTGGCTCGCAGCACCGGCTGCGCACTGCATCTCACCCACGCGACCATGAACTTCGGCGTGAACCGCGGGCGCGCACCGGAATTCCTGGCGCTGATCGACGCCGCCCGGGCCGAGGGATGCGATATCACCCTCGACACCTATCCATACCTGCCCGGCTCCACGACACTTTCGGCGCTGCTGCCGAGCTGGGCGATGTCCGGTGGCCCGGATGCGGCATTGGCGCGCATCGATGATCCCGAGATGCGCGCGCGAATCACGTTGGACGTGAACGTGAATGGTTCCGACGGCTGCCACGGGGTCACGGTCGAATGGGAGACCATTCAGATCAGCGGTGTCGCCAATGCGGAGCTGGGGGAGTACGTCGGCAAGACCGTCGCGGAAATCGCGGCCGATACCGATCGCGCACCCGTCGCGGTGTTCTTCGATCTGCTGCGCAGAGATCAATTGGCCACCACCATTCTGCAGCACGTCGGGCACGAGGAGAACGTGCGCGCGATCATGGTGCATCCGGTGCATATGGGTGGCAGCGACGCACTGCTCGTCGGTGATCGGCCGCATCCGCGCGCCTGGGGCACCTTCCCGCGCTATCTGGGCCACTACGTCCGCGAGCTCGGTGTACTCGGGCTGGAGGAGTGTGTGCACCACCTCACCGGCCGGCCCGCCGAGCGGCTGCGGCTGAGCGACCGCGGACACGTATTCACGGGGTACGCAGCCGATCTCGTGCTGTTCGACCCGTCGACGATCACGGATACCGCGACCTTCGACAACCCGAAGCAGCAGGCGCGCGGCATTCAGCACGTGCTGGTCAACGGCGAATTCGCCATCGAGAACGGTGCGCCCACCGGCAAGCTCGCCGGGCGCGCGCTGCGCATGGATGCCACGCGGAAGGAGACATATTGAACGCCACGAGCGCTCTGGAGGTCATGCGCGCCGACCGCGTGCTGACTGTGGTGCGTGCGCCGGAGATTCCGGATCCATTGGCGCTCGCGGATGCGTTGGCGCGCTCCGGGATTCGTACCCTGGAGCTCACCTTCACAACGCCAGGCGTGCTCGATTACCTGCGTATCGCCGCAACGGCTCCCGATGCTGTCGTCGGTGTCGGAACCGTACTGCATGCCGACCAGGCCGAGGCCGCGATCGATAACGGTGCACGGTTCCTCGTCACGCCCGGTGTGCGCGCGGAGGTCGCGGCCGTCGCGGCCGAACGCGACATTCCGGTCGTGATGGGCGCTTTCACGCCCACCGAAGTGCTCACCGCACTCGACCTCGGGGCCGCCGCGGTGAAGATCTTCCCCGCCAGGGCGCTCGGTCCCGGCTATTTGAAAGACCTGCGCGGTCCCTTCCCCGATGTGGCGCTCATTCCCTCCGGGGGCGTCAATGCGGGCAATGCCGCCGAATTCCTCGCCAACGGAGCCGTGGCCGTGACCGCGGGTACCGATGTCGTGGCCCCATCCGACGTCGCCGCGGGCCGATGGTCCGAAATCGCCTCGCGTGCGGCGTCATTCGTTCGATCCATGAATTGAGAGGTACCCATATGGGCGCCACTGTCGACTGGCTGCGCACCACCACACCTGGGTTGTTGGTGCTGTGCGGTCTCGCGATTGCCGTACTGCTGTTCGCCATTATCAAGGTCAAGCTGGAGCCGTTCATCGCGCTGCTGCTCACCGGCCTCGGGCTGGCGCTGGTCGCCGGACTACCGGTGTCGAAGATCGTCGGTACGGCGATCAAGTCCGGTGATTCGCTGCTGGAGACCGGTTTCGGCGGCATTCTCGGCCATATCGCGGTCATTATCGGCCTCGGCACGGTACTCGGCGCGATCCTCGAACGTTCCGGTGGCGCGGACGTTTTGACCGGCAAGCTGCTGGGCGTCTTCGGCGAACGGGGCGCACCGGTCGCCATGGGTCTGCTCGGGCTCATCTTCGGCATCCCGGTCTTCTTCGATATCGGTATCTTCGTGCTCGCGCCGCTGATCTATGTGGCCGCCAAGCGCGGTGGCCGATCGCTGGTGCTGTATGCCATGCCGATGTTGGCCGGTCTGTCCATGACGCACGCATTCCTGCCGCCGCATCCCGGCCCGGTCGCACTCGGTGGTCTGCTCGGCGTGAGCCTGGGCTGGCTGATCATCATGGGATTCATTTGCGGCATACCGGGTTTCATCGCCGCGGGCATCGTGTGGGGCACCTACATCGGTAAGCGGGTGCAGGTCGAGGTGCCTGCTGAATTCCTGGTGCGGCCGGAGGTCGAGCCTGCGGCGAAGGGCGAAGGTCCGGGCACCGCGACGGATCCGGAGACCGTGCGCACCGAGACACGCCCGCCCGCAGTCGGGCTCATCGGCGGCATCATCGCGATTCCGCTGGTGCTCATTCTCGGTGCGACCTTCGGAACCCAATGGCTGGGCAAGGATTCGAAACTGCTCCAGGTGCTCACCTTCCTCGGCACACCCGCCGTGGCGCTGCTGATCGCGGTGCTCGTCGCCTTCTATCTGCTCGGTGTGCGGCGCGGTTCCAGTGTGCAGGAACTCAGTACGCTCACCGCGGAATCGCTGAAGCCGGTCGGCATGCTGTTGCTGGTGGTCGGTGCGGGTGCTTTCTTCGGAAAGGTCATCTCCGCCACCGGAATCGGCACCGCACTCGCCGACACCATGTCGGCCGCCGGACTGCCGGTGATCGTGCTCGCCTACATCATCAGCTGCGGCCTGCGCATCGCACAGGGCTCGGCCACCGTGGCCATCGTGACCACCGGCGGCATTGTCGCGCCGCTGGTCACCGGACACGGCTACTCGCAGATGGCCATCGCCCTCATCGCCATGTCGATCGCGGCGGGCTCGATCATCCTCAGCCATGTGAACGACGGTGGCTTCTGGATCATCTCGAAGTACTTCAACCTGACGGTAAAGCAGACACTGCAAACCTGGACGGTGCTCGAAACCGTGCTCTCGGTGGTGAGTTTCGCGGTCGCGGCGGTTCTGTTCGCGATTGTCAGCTGAGGTCCGCTCTGACGCTTCGGACCAGCCCGGCACGGGACCTAATCCTGTTGCCGGGCTGGTTGATTCGTGCGACACGATGCCGTCGAGATTGTCGACGAGTAGGTTCGCTATCCTGGGCGTCCGACACGGTCTACGCGGGCAAATGCCTATTGCCGCGCTGGGTCGGCGATGCGGCACACGTGACGATATCTCATCTCGGGGCGCGGCGGCTGTGCGGCGTGCGGCCTGGACCCGGATGGCGGCGACGAGGTCGGGTGGGCCGCTGAACAGCGTGAAGTCGATATCGGTCAAGATGATCAGAGAAACGTTGCGGGCAGACTCCCGGCCGTGGGGCAAGCGCATGAACCATGTTTTCTAGGCGTCGCTCATTTCGAACACATTTGCGATATCTGGCGCATGGCAGTACAACTAGGGCGTGTCTGTGTCGCTGCGTAGCAACTCGAACATCGTGTTCCAGCGCGCGTATCACGTCGTCTGGTGCCCGAAGTACCGGCGCAGCGTCATCGGTGAGCGTATGGAGGAACGCCTCGAAGAACTGATCCGCGAAGTCGTCGAAGAGAAGGGCGCGTGGCTGGTCGAGGTCGAAACGCTGCCCGATCATGTGCATCTGCTGGTCCAGGTCGATCCCCAGTACGCAAACCACGGTTTGGTGAAGGCTCAAGGGCTGTTCGAATCGGGTACTGTGCGATGAGTTCCCTTGACTGCGTTCCCGTTTGCCCACACTGTGCACGAACTCGTATTTCGTTGCGGCGGTCGGCGGGGCACCGTTGTCGGTCATCCAACGCCACGCCGAGCAGCAGAAGGCCATGGTGACGGCGTGCTGACAGGGCGTAGATACCGGCTTCAGCTCACCCCGGAGCAGGCGGAGTTCGCCGAGCGGATCGGTGGTATTTGCCGCGCGGTGTGGAATACGGGCCTCGAGCAACGCCGCGAATATCGTCGGCGCGACGCCTGGATCGGCTACCAACAGCAGGCGAAGGAACTCGCCGAAGCCAAGTCTGAGCACAGCTGGCTCGCCGAAGCCCCGTCGCATTGCCTTCAGCAAACCCTGATGGATCTGGATAAAGCGTGTCGTAGGCACGGCACGTTCGGGGTTCGGTGGCGGTCGGGTCGCCGTTGGAGGCCGTCGTTCCGTATTCCAGACGGCGGGAAGATCCAAGTGGAGCGCCTGAATAGGCGGTGGGGGCGGGTGAAGCTCCCGAAGTTCGGTTGGGTGCGGTTTCGGATGTCGCGCGCGCTCGGTGGTACCGTCCGCTCGGCTACGGTCTCCCATGACGGCGGTCACTGGTACATCTCCTTGCTCGTCGAGGACGGGGTCATCCAGGGCGAAAGACATGTCAGTACATCATCTGTGGGTGTCGATCGCGGCGTCGCGGTCGCCGTGGCGGCAAGCGATGGCCGCCTTTATGACCGTTCGTTCGCTGGCAAGGCCGAGGGACAGCGGTACAAGCGGCTCCAGCGGAAACTTGCCCGCCAGAAGAAGGGCAGTGCGAACCGCCGACGAACCCTGGACATGATGCGGTCCTTGAAGCGGCGGGAACGGAACCGGCGTGCCGACTTCAACGCCTGGGTGGCGAACCGCCTGACCGCGCGTCACGGCCTCATCGCGATTGAGATGCTGCGTGTCCGGAATATGACGGCCTCGGCCCGCCGCACTATCACCGAGCCGGGGAAGAACGTCCGCCAGAAAGCGGGCCTGAACCGGTCCATCCTCGACAAGGGCTGGTACCAGTTCGAGCTGGCATTGGCTAACGCTGCCCGGTACACGGGCACACAGATTGTTAAGGTAGCGGCTGCGTACACGTCACAAACGTGTTCGCGCTGCCGTACGACAGATCCGGAAAGCCGTGAGAGCCAAGCGGTTTACCGGTGCCGGGCGTGCGGGCACAGCGAGAACGCGGACGTCAACGCCGCCAAGAACATTCTCGCCGCCGGGCTGGCGGTGACAGCCTGTGGAGACCTCGGCGCTGGCCGGTCTGTGAAACAGGAACCCCAACCCTCACAGGGTGAAATCCCCCGCCCCCAGGCGTGGGGAGGAAGGCAACATCCAGACCAGTGCCTCAAGTGTGTCGGCACCGACGTGGAGGTGGCAGGTGCGCTCGTCTACGGCCTCGATGACCCCATACCGGGCCAGACATCGGCGGACTTGTGCAACAAGGCGATTGCTTGATGCGGCCAGGCTCGGGAAGAGAGTCGCAGCGAAAGTACAGCAGCACAATATCGTGAGATGGACCGAGTGATCACTTCGAGGCAATGCTAAGCACCGGACCTGCTGACCGATGATGTGCGCGCGTTCTTCCACTCACTGCGCTGAGGTTGCACACCCGCTGTACTGGGTGTGCGGCTTGCACAAGGTCAGGAAGCGTGCGGGCCGCGGTAGCGCTCGGCCATGGCGAAGGCCGTCGCGGCGAGCCGGTCGCGGAATTCCGGCGGGTCGAGAACCTCGCAGAATTCGCCGAGCGGCAGGATCGCACCCGCCAGAACCTCATAGGACTCCGAGGGAATGGTTACTTCGACCCAACCCTCGGCGTCCGGTTCGGTTGCCGATGCCATCGCCTCGGCAACCGCGGCGGGCTCGTTCATCAGCCGGAGCAGCCGCAGCTGGGTGGCCGCGATCCGGCAGCGAGCCCGCACTCGCAGCATCGATCGGGCGAAATCATCGGCGGACTCCGACCAATGCTCGGCGAGGTTGAAATCATCCGGCCGCGTGAAGGATTCGCCGGTCTGCTCGGCCGAGGCGATGCGGCTCACGCGATAGGAGCGGATGGCCGATCCGTCACGTGCGACGAGATACCAAGTCCCGGCCTTCAATACGAGGCCGAGTGGATCCAAGCGGCGTTCGACGGCTCGATCCTTGCGCCGATACCGGATATCGAGTCGCCTATCGTGCCACAAGGCGTCGGCAACCGCTGCGAGCGTTGGTGTTTCGTCGGGGCGACGAAACCAGCCCGGTGCGTCCACGTGGACACGTTCCGCGATTCGTGTTGCCCGGCCGCGCAATTCGGGTGGTAGCGCGGCGAGCACCTTGAGCTGCGCGGTCGCCAATACCGTGCCGAGTCCGAGATCGGCAGCGGCCGCGGGTTGTCCGGCGAGCAGTACCGCATCGGCTTCCTCGGTGGTGAGTCCGGTCAACCGGGTGCGGTACCCGTCGACCAGCCGCACACCGCCGGTCCGACCCGGTTCGCTGTAGATCGGCACGCCCGCGGACGACAGCGCCTCGATATCGCGATACACCGTGCGCACCGACACCTCCAACTCGCGCGCCAGCTCCGGCCCGGTCGTCCGGCCGCGGGTCTGGAGCAGCAATAACAGCTGCACCAGTCGACTCGCTCGCATGATTCGAGATTAGCCATAAAACCTGACAGAAGGTGTCAAGTTTTGCTCGTACCGTCGATCTCATGACCACATGGAGCCAGTTCACCGAAGAAGCGCCACGCATCGCCACCGTCTTCACTCGTCGGCACCAGGCCACCGGCAATCTCTGCATGCTCGGGACCCTGCGCTCCGACGGCTTCCCCCGCATCAGCCCCATCGAACCCCGGATCTTCGAGGGCATGCTGGTAATCGCGGGCATGCCGAACACCACCAAATTCAAGGATCTTGCTCGCGACCCGCGCTTCTGCTTGCACACCGCAACCGTCGACACCCAAGTCGGCGACGGTGACGCGAAGCTCTTCGGCACCGTCACCGACCTCCCGGACAAGGAAGTCCACGCCCGCTTCGCCCAGCAACTGTTCGACGACACCGGCTTCGACATCCGCGGCCAGGAATTCGACCACTTCTACACGGCGGACCTGACCGGCGCCTCCACCGTCGAGGTCACCGACGATCACCTGGACATCACCATCTGGAAGCCCGGGCAGGGCGAGCGCGTGGTGCGCAAGCACTGAGCGCTCGGCGCTGCTCATCACCCGGCCAAGAACTTGTCTTCTGCTGGATAGTCGAAGAACTGGCGGAAGTAGGGGGCGTCGTCAGCGGGAAGTATTCCCGAAGTATCGCCTGAGCGGGCGGCGGAAATCAGCCAGTCCAGTTGTGCGGCAACTGTTGTCGCGTACCCACGATCAGTGCATCAGGCACCATTCGAGCCTAGAGCACCGCCTGGTCTGTACCGGCCGGCAGAGGCGAGCTCATTCCTGCGCCGCCGCAGGAAGGTCTGTTCGGCGGTGTTGGCTGTGTGGGCGATGGCGGCGTCGTAGGCCTGAATTGCCTCTGTGGTGCGGTCGAGTCGGCGTAGGAGGTCGGCGCGGATCGCGTGGTACAGGTGGTGATTCGGTAGATCGATTTCGGAGAGGAGCGTGAGCGCCGCATCAGGGCCCTCGACTTCACCCACTGCTACCGCGCGGTTCAGCGCCACTACTGGACTCGGTGCTATGGCGGCCAGTTGGTCGTAGAGCCGCAGGATTTGTTGCCAGTCGGTGGATTCCGGATCGGTGGCGTCGGCGTGCACGGCGTTGATTGCGGCTTGGATCTGGTAGGGGCCGGGTTGGTTGCGGCGCAAGCACTCCCGGACGAGGGCGTGTCCCTCGGTGATGAGGGTGCGGTCCCAGCGGTTACGGTCTTGGTCGGGCATCGGCACGAGCGACCCATCCGGTGCGGTGCGGGCGGCTCGGCGTGATTCGGTGAGCAGCATGAGTGCGAGCAGGCCGTGTACCTCCGGCTCGTCGGGCATCAGCTCGATGAGCAAGCGCCCCAAGCGGATTGCCTCGACGCACAGATCGGTTCGAACCAGCCGATCGCCGGAGGTGGCAGTGTGGCCCTCGGTGAAGATGAGGTAGACGACGGCCAGAACGGCGCGCATGCGGGCGGGGAGGTCGGCGTCGCGCGGGACTCGGTAGGGGATGCGGGCGTCGCGGATCTTGCCCTTGGCACGGACGAGTCGTTGCGCCATGGTCGATTCGGAAGTCAGGAAGGCGTGGGCGATTTCAGGTGTGGTGAGACCGCCGAGCAGTCGCAACGTAAGTGCCACTTGGGCATTCAGTGATAGTGCCGGGTGGCAGCAGGTGAAGATCAGGCGGAGGCGATCGTCATGGACGGCGCTCATATCGTCGGGTTCGTTGTCGGCGTGCAGGAGTGCGGCCTCGGCGTGCCGGTCGTCGCGAGATGCCTCGCGCCGCAGGCGATCGATGGCTCGATTGCGTGCGGTGGTGATGATCCAGCCGGGCGGGCTCGGTGGGAGTCCGTCGGTCGGCCAGCGTTGTACGGCGGCGGTGAACGCGTCCTGCACCGCGTCTTCGGCGATGGTGATATCGCCGAAAACGCGGATCAGGCTGGCGACCGCGCGGCCGTAGTGTTCGGTGAATACGGCCGCGATCGCGGCATCGGTGACCATCTCAGTGATCGGCCACCGGCCGTATCTCGATCGGCAGGGAGAGTACGGCGGCCATCTTCTTGCCCCAGTCGAGCGCCTCGTCCAGATCGGTCGCCTGGATGACGGTGAATCCGCCGATGTACTCCTTACTTTCGACATACGGGCCGTCGGTGACGAGCACATCGTTGCCCTGGGCGCGCAGCACGGTCGCGGTACTCGGCGCATGCAGGCCCGCGGCGAAAACCCAGGCGCCCGCGGCCCGGATCTCGTCGTTCAGCGCGTACAGATCGCGCATGATCTCGTCGAGATTGTCCGGCGGCGCACTGCCTTCGGGCTGGTAGATGCTGAGCAGATACTGCTGCACGGCTCGCTCCTCCTCATCCCCGCTGGTAGGTGGCGATCACTACGCCGGTGGGGGTGGTGACGCTATCGGCGAGTCGCAATTCGCCGAGGTCCGCGCCATCGAACAGCCGCCGCCCGCCGCCGACCACGATCGGATGGATCAGCAATAGATACTCGTCGACGAGATCATTGCGCATCAACGTTTGCAGCAGATCGCCGCTGCCGAGCACCACGAGATCCTGCCGCAGTTCGCGTACCGCGGCGACAACATCGCCGCTGAGCAGCGTGGAGTTTTCCCACGGCAACGGTTCGGTCAACGTCCGGGACGCGACGAACTTCTCGGTCTTGTTCAGCACCTCGGTGTACGGATTGCCGGTTTGATGCGGCCAGAAGCCATAGAACTGCTCGTAGGTCCGCCGTCCGAGCAACAGCGCACCGTGATGGGTCGCCATATGTTCGCCCATCACCCTGGCCTGCACGGGGTCGTCGTGGCGATGCACCCAGCCACCGTGGCGAAAGCCGTCCCGGGTGTCCTCATCGGCCCCGCTGGGGGACTGCATGACGCCGTCCAGGGTGAGGTGCTCGACCGCGATGATCTTGCTCATGGGGAGTCCTTTCCGTTGGCCGGTCGGTTACCGGCTGCACTACCTACACGAACGGACCTGCGGCGAATCGACATCACGGACAGAAACTTCTTCGGGGCGGTTATTCGGTGTCCGCCGAAATAACCCGGCGCGATCATGGTGTGGTGCAAACCCGAGGAGCCGAGCTGGCCGGACTGGCCACCCTGCTGGCCGACCGCACCCGCGCCGATATGTGCCTGGCACTGGTCGACGGTCGCGCCTGGACGGCGGGCGAGCTGGCCCGCCACGCCGGAGTAGCGCCATCCACCGCGACCGAGCACCTGAACCGGCTGTTCGACGGCGGTCTGCTCATCGAACGCCGTCAGGGCAGGCACCGCTACGTGCAGCTGGCGAGTCCGCAGGTCGCCGAGTTATTGGAGACCATGGTCGCCCATCTGGAACCGGCACGCCCCGAGCCGACGACACTGCGCGCGTCGACCGCCGCCGCGGCCCTGGCCCGTGGCCGGACCTGCTACGACCACCTCGCGGGCCGACTCGGCGTCGCCATCACCGCTGCGATGACCCAGCGTGAACTGCTCGATGACGACAGCGGCTTCGCCCTTACCGAGGCGGGTTTGGCATGGCTCACGGGGCCGATGGGCATCGAGTCGAACACATTGCGGACTCGTCGCCCGATCGCCCGTCCCTGCCTGGACTGGACCGAACGCCGCACCCACCTCGGCGGTGCTGCGGGAGCGCAGCTGTGCCGCCAACTACAGGCACTGGATTGGGTGCGACGTGTCGGATCCGGCCGAGCCGTCCGCCTCACCGCGAAGGGGGAGATCGGTCTGCGCGAGACGCTCGGGATCGATCCGGCGACGGTTGCCTGACGGAAGGCTTCATCCGGCGCGGAGTGAAGGACGCCGAGAGGATGTGTCTCTTCCGGTCGCGACCAGCATCGGTCCGACCCGGTCGGAGCTAGCCCCGCCCCTCGGTCGCCACCACGATGCCGGCATCGCCCGATGGCTCGGAGCGTGTGCCGAATCTCGTCAATCTGATTGAGGCGGCTGCTTGCCGGGTATCACGGCACGGCAGCAATAGAACGGCCTGGTGACCAGGTCCAGCCATACGATGCGGGACCCCGTTCATGAATGGGCTTGCATAATCGTGCATAATCATCACATGGTTGATTCGTCGAGTAGCCCAGTGTTGCGGGTTGCTGTGGCCGGTGCCAGCGGATACGCCGGCGGTGAGGTGCTGCGTCTATTGCTCGGTCATCCGGCCTACCGCGACGGGCGCCTGGTCATCGGGGCGCTGACCGCTGGATCGAATGCGGGTAGCACGCTGGGGGAGCTGCAGCCGCATCTGCTGCCGCTCGCCGATCGCGTGCTCGCGCCGACCACGCTCGATGAGCTGGCCGGCCACGACATCGTCTTCCTCGGCCTGCCGCACGGTCAGTCCGCCGCCATCGCCGAGCAGCTGCCGGAGTCGACGGTGATCATCGACTGCGGCGCCGACTTCCGGCTGACCGATGCGGCGGCCTGGGAGAAGTACTACGGCACCACCCATGCGGGCAGCTGGCCGTACGGCCTACCGGAGCTGCCGGGTGGGCGCGAGCGGTTGCGCGGCGCGCACCGGATCGCCGTTCCCGGTTGCTATCCCACGGTCGCCAGCCTCGCGCTGGCACCGGCGATCGCGGCCGGAATCATCGAACCGAAGGTGAATGTTGTTGCGGTGAGCGGCACTTCGGGCGCGGGCCGCAAACTCGACATCGGCCTGCTCGGGTCCGAGGTGATGGGTTCGGTGCGGGCCTACGGCATCGCGGGCGCGCACCGGCACACCCCCGAGATCGCGCAGAACTTGCAGGCCGCCGGTGGTACCGAGGTCGCCGTATCGTTCACCCCGGTGCTGGCGCCGATGCCGCGTGGCATCCTCGCGACCTGCACCGCCCCGACCCGAGTCGACGCCGAACAGGCTCGCGCGGTCTATGAAAAGGCTTACGCCGACGAACCATTCGTGCAGCTGCTGCCGGAAGGCACACTGCCGCAGACGGGTTCGGTGCTCGGCTCCAATGCCGTGACCCTCCAGGTCGCGGTGGATGCCGACGCCGGACTGCTCGTGGTGATCGGCGCGATCGACAACCTGACCAAGGGCACCGCGGGCGCCGCGGTCCAATCCATGAATCTGGCCGTCGGATTCGACGAGACGGCAGGACTTTCCACCGTAGGAGTGGCCCCGTGACGACGATCGAAACTCCGGCAGGCAAGCTGGTCCGGAGCCAGGGCGTGACCGCACCGCTCGGCTTCCGGGCGGCGGGCATCGCCGCTGGTATCAAAGCCAGCGGAAAACCCGATCTGGCACTGGTATTCAATGAGGGGCCGGAATACGCGGCCGCGGGCGTGTTCACCCGCAACCAGGTGAAGGCCGCACCGGTGCTGTGGTCGCAGCAGGTGCTCACCGCCGGCCGCTTGCGTGCGGTGATCCTGAATTCCGGTGGGGCCAATGCGTGTACCGGTCCGGGCGGATTCCAGGACACCCACCAGACCGCCGAGGAGTTGGCCAAGGCACTGAGCAATTGGGGCACCGAAACCGGCGCGGGTGAAATCGCCGTCTGCTCAACGGGTTTGATCGGCGACCGGCTGCCGATGGACAAGGTGATTCCGGCCGTCACCGAGATCGTGCACGAAATGGGCGGCGGGCTGTCCGGCGGTCTCGACGCGGCATACGCGATCATGACCACCGACACCGTGCCCAAGGAAGCGGCCTTCCACCACCGCGACAAGTGGAATGTCGGCGGCATGGCCAAGGGGGCGGGCATGCTCGCCCCCTCGCTGGCGACCATGCTGGTAGTGCTCACCACCGATGCCGCCGCAACTACCGAACAACTGGATCGCGCGCTGCGCAACGCGACTCGGCTCACCTTCGACCGGCTCGATGTCGACGGCTCCTGCTCCACCAATGACACCGTGCTGCTGCTCGCCAACGGGGCGAGCGAGGTCACGCCGTCGCAGGAGGACCTCGATGCGGCGGTGCTCGCGGTCTGCGACGATCTGGCCGCCCAGCTGATGGCCGACGCCGAGGGCGTGACCAAGCGGGTGCAGATCACCGTCGCCGGTGCGGTCTCCGAGGACGAGGCGCTGATCGCGGCGCGCGCCGTCGCCCGCGACAGTCTGGTCAAGACCGCGCTCTTCGGTTCCGACCCGAACTGGGGTCGGGTGCTGGCCGCCGTCGGTATCGCACCGATCACGCTGGATCCGAACCGGATCTCGGTGTCGTTCAACGGAAATCCGGTCTGCATCGACAGCGTCGGCGCGCCGGGTGCGCGCGAGGTCGACCTGTCCGGCGCCGATATCGAGGTGCGGATCGAACTGAATGTCGGTGACGGTGCCGCTACCGTGCGGACCACCGACCTGTCGCACGGCTATGTCGAAGAGAATTCGGCCTACAGCTCATGACCAGCAATGCGGTGCAGGAACTTTCGGCATTGGACAAAGCGCACGTCCTCGCCGACGCATTGCCGTGGCTGCAGAAGTTCCGCGACAAGATCGTGGTCGTCAAATACGGCGGCAACGCGATGGTCGACGCGGACCTCAAACAGGCCTTCGCCGCTGATATGACGTTCCTGCGCACCGTCGGCGTGCATCCGGTTGTGGTGCACGGCGGCGGACCGCAGATCAGCGCGATGCTGAAAAAGCTCGGACTGGAAGGCGAATTCCGCGGCGGCTTCCGCGTCACCACGCCCGAGGTGATGGATGTGGTGCGGATGGTGCTGTTCGGTCAGGTCGGCCGGGAACTGGTCGGGTTGATCAACGCGCACGGTCCGTACGCGGTCGGCATCTCCGGTGAGGACGCACGGCTGTTCACCGCGACCCGGCGCACCGTCGATGTCGACGGCGAGGCCACCGATATCGGTCTGGTCGGCGATGTCACCGAGGTGAATGCCGACGCGGTGCTCGACCTCATCGGTGCGGGTCGCATTCCGGTGGTCTCGACCATCGCCCCGGACGCCGACGGCGTGGTGCACAACATCAATGCCGACACCGCTGCCGCCGCACTCGCCGAGGGCATCGGCGCGGAGAAGCTGGTGGTATTGACCGACGTGGAGGGCCTGTACACCAACTGGCCGGACCGTTCCTCGCTCACCTCGCACATCGACGCGGCCGAACTGGCCGAGTTGCTCCCGCGTCTGGATGCGGGCATGGTGCCCAAGATGGAAGCCTGCCTGCGCGCCGTGCAGGGCGGGGTGCCGACCGCACATGTCATCGACGGTCGCGTCCCGCATTCGGTGCTGTTGGAACTGTTCACCGGAGAAGGAATCGGAACGATGGTGACGCCCGCCCCGCTCCCGACGAGCGTGGCGGACACACTGAACGGAACGAAAATATGAGTGACACAGCAGAGCTGCAACAGCGGTGGTCCGCCGCGTTGATGAAGAACTACACCACCCCCAAGGTCGCGCTGGTGCGCGGCGCGGGCGCGGTGGTCTACGACGCGGACGGCAGACGCTACATCGACTTCCTCGGCGGTATCGCGGTCAACAGCCTCGGGCATGCCCATCCGGCGATTCTGGAAGCCGTTACCCAGCAGCTCGGCACGCTGGGCCACACCTCGAATATCTATGCCAACGAACCGGTCATCGAACTGGCCGAACGGCTGCTCGCGCACTTCGGCGACGGTGAATTCGGGGACGGCCACGGCCGCGCGTTCTTCTGCAACTCCGGCACCGAGGCCAATGAGGCGGCGTTCAAGATGGCGCGGCTGACCGGGCGGCACAAGATCATCGCGACCGACGAGGCATTCCACGGCCGGACCATGGGCGCGCTCGCGCTCACCGGACAGCCCGCCAAGCGGACGCCGTTCGAGCCGATGCCTGCGGGTGTCGTCCATGTGCCCTACGGCGATGCGGCGGCGCTCGAGGCGGTTGTCGACGAGGACACCGCGGCCGTATTCCTCGAACCGATCATGGGCGAGAGCGGCGTTGTCGTGCCGCCCATCGACTATCTGGTGAAGGCGCGGGAGATCACCGCGCGTCACGGTGCGTTGCTGGTTCTCGACGAGGTGCAGACCGGTATCGGCCGGTGCGGAAAGTTCTACGCGCACCAGGCATTCGGCATCGTGCCGGATGTGATCACCCTCGCCAAGGGGCTCGGCGGCGGGCTGCCGATCGGTGCGGTGCTGGCCACCGGACCGGCCGCCGATCTGCTGACGCCGGGTCTGCACGGCACCACGTTCGGAGGCAATGCGGTCTGTGCCGCAGCGGCGTTGGCGGTACTGCGCACCATCGATGAGACCGATCTGCTCGCCCATGTCGAGTCTGTCGGCAAGCGGCTCAGCGACGGTATCGAACTGCTCGAGCATCCGCTGATCGATCACGTGCGCGGCGCGGGCCTGCTGCTCGGTATCGTGCTGACCGACGATATTTCGGCCGAGGTCGAGAACCGGGCGCGGGAGGCGGGCTATCTGGTGAATGCGCCCAAGCCCAACATCATTCGGCTCGCGCCGCCGCTGGTGCTCACCGAGACCCAGTCCGACAATTTCGTCGGCGATCTGCCCGAGATTCTCGGCGGTGCGATCGCAGACGCCAAGGGGGCCAAATGAGTACAGCATCGCGGAGCGATTCCATGAGGGGTGGCGGCGGGCCGGTCCGGCACTTTCTGCGCGACGATGATGTCACGCCTGCCGAGCAGGCGGAAATTCTCGCGCTCGCAGCGGAATTGAAGAAGGATCCGTTCGCGCACCGGCCGCTGGAAGGGCCGCGCGGGGTCGGGGTGATCTTCGAGAAGAACTCCACCCGCACGCGGTTCTCCTTCGAAATGGGTATCGCTCAGCTCGGCGGGCATGCGGTGGTGGTCGACGGTCGTGACACCCAGCTCGGTCGCGAAGAGACGCTCGGTGATACCGGCAAGGTGCTCTCGCGCTACGTCGATGCGATCGTGTGGCGGACCTTCGAACAGGTGCGTCTGGACGAAATGTCCATCACCGCAACGGTTCCGGTCGTCAATGCTTTGTCGAATGAGTTCCACCCGTGTCAGGTGCTCGCCGATCTGCAGACGCTGGTCGAGCGCAAGGGCGATCTGGTCGGGCGCAACCTCACCTACTTCGGTGACGGTGCGAACAATATGGCGCATTCGCTGCTGCTCGGTGGTGTGACGGCAGGTTTGAACGTAACCATCGCCGCGCCAACGGGTTTCGAACCGCTGCCGTGGATTCTGGAGGCCGCGCGCAAGCGTGCCGCCGAGACCGGTGCGACCATCACCCTCACCGGCGATCCGGTTGCCGCCGCGGCGGGTGCCGATGCTCTGGTGACCGACACCTGGACCTCGATGGGGCAGGAGAACGACGGCCTCGACCGGGTCGGACCGTTCCGGCCGTTCCAGCTCAACGACGATCTGCTCGCGAAGGCACAACCGGATGTCGTTGTGCTGCACTGCCTTCCGGCGCATCGCGGCGAGGAGATCACCGACGAGGTGCTCGACGGACCGCACAGTGTGGTCTGGGACGAGGCGGAAAACCGGCTGCATGCGCAGAAGGCGCTGCTGGTGTGGTTGCTGGCCAAGCGAGGTGAGGCGCAGTGAGCCGATTCGGTGCCGCGGGAGCGACAGGCTCGGGGGCTCGGCGTGACCACGCGGGGCACTGCGGCCGATCCAGCGCGGCCTTCTTCGGGGCCGCGGCGAGATGCCTCGGTGAGGCATGGTCATGACCGTCCAGCCCGACGCGGGTAAGTCCGCCCCCGCAATCGCTCGAACCCGCGCCGGCCGCCAGTCCCGCATCATCGAACTGCTGACGGCGCACGCGGTACGCAGCCAAACCGAACTCGCCGCACTGCTTGCCGCCGAAGGTATCGAAACCACTCAGGCCACTCTGTCCCGCGACCTCGATGAACTCGGCGCCGTGAAATTGCGCGCCGCCGACGGCGGCGCGGGCGTCTACGTGGTACCCGAAGACGGCAGCCCCGTCCGCGGCGTCACCGGCGGCACCGACCGCCTCTCCAAACTCCTCGGCGATCTCCTGGTCTCCACCGACGCCAGCGGCAATATCGCCGTCCTGCGCACCCCACCCGGCGCCGCCCACTACCTGGCCAGCGCCCTCGACCGCGCCGCCCTCCCCTTCATCGTCGGCACCATCGCCGGTGACGACACCATTGCCGTAATAGCCCGTGAGCCCCTCACCGGCGCCGAACTAGCCGCCAAAATCGAAGAACTCGCCTGAGCCCCCGGCGTCCTCAGCGCGGTCACCCTTGGTGACGCATACCCTGCGCCTATCTCGTATAGGGCACAACCATGCGATGTGATCGAGCGGAAATGTCAGCCGAAAGGGTATTCGCCGCCGCCGTGGGAGGTGCCCGGCGTGCCGACGTTGATGATGTCCTGTACGAGGTCGACTAGGGCGCGGCCGATATCGAGGACGTCGTTGCCGAGGGTGCTGAATTCGCCTGCTATGAGGTGCAGCAGCATGGGGTCCGTCCTTTGCCCGCTCCGATAGTTACCGGGTAAAGCGTGACATAGGTGGACAGGGGTGCCAAGGTGCTACCGGAAGGTGGAACTCGGACCCGGTTGTGAATGGGCTTGCATCATCGTGCATAATCATTTGCACGACGGTTCGGGCCGCCTGACGTGCGATTGGGCGCGTCGGTGGGCGCCGCGCCCCGCCGCCCGCGGATGCGGGCACGACCTGCAGACAAGCACGAAACCGAGGAGCACAAAGACATGTCCGAGCGCGTCGTACTCGCCTACTCCGGTGGGCTCGATACCTCCGTTGCGATCAGCTGGATCGGCAAGGAGACCGGCGCCGAGGTCGTGGCGGTCGCCATCGATCTGGGCCAGGGCGGCGAGGACATGAATGTGGTGCGCCAGCGCGCGCTGGACTGCGGCGCCGTCGAGGCGATCGTGGTCGATGCGCGCGACGAATTCGCCAACGAGTACTGCCTGCCGACCATCCAGGCCAACGCCATGTACATGGGCCAGTACCCGCTGGTTTCGGCGATCAGCCGCCCGCTCATCGTCAAGCACCTCGTCGAGGCCGCCAAGTTCCACGGCGCGAGCACCGTCGCGCACGGCTGCACCGGTAAGGGCAACGACCAGGTCCGCTTCGAGGTCGGCATCGGCGCGCTCGCCCCCGACCTCAATGTGATCGCCCCGGTCCGCGACTACGCCTGGACCAGGGAGAAGGCCATCGCCTTCGCCGAGGAGAACCAGCTCCCGATCAACGTCACCAAGAAGTCGCCGTTCTCGATCGACCAGAACGTGTGGGGCCGCGCGGTGGAGACCGGCTTCCTCGAGGACCTCTGGAACGCGCCGACCAAGGACGTCTACGACTACACCTCGGACCCGACGGTCAACTTCGAGGCGCCCGACGAACTCATCGTCACCTTCGACAAGGGCGTGCCGGTCGCCATCGACGGCCGCCAGGTCAGCGTGCTCGAGGCCATCGTCGAGCTGAACCATCGTGCGGGCCGCCAGGGTGTCGGCCGCCTCGATATGGTCGAGGACCGGCTCGTCGGCATCAAGAGCCGCGAGATCTACGAGGCCCCCGGCGCCATCGCGCTGATCACCGCGCACCAGGCCCTGGAAAACGTCACCATCGAGCGCGAACTGGGCCGCTACAAGCGGCAGGTCGAGCAGCGCTGGGGCGAGCTGGCCTACGACGGCCTCTGGTTCTCCCCGCTCAAGCGTGCGCTGGACGCCTTCGTCGCCGAAACCCAGCAGCACGTCACCGGCGAGATCCGGATGGTGCTGCACGGCGGTTCGGTCGTGGTCAACGGCCGCCGCTCCGAGCAGTCGCTCTACGACTTCAACCTGGCCACCTACGACGAGGGCGACACCTTCGACCAGTCCCTCGCCAAGGGCTTCGTGCAGATCCACGGCCTGTCCTCCAAGGTCGCGGCCCGTCGCGACCTCAACCAGAAGTAGGCGGTGGCCTCGCCTTCGCTCGGGCCGAGCGCAAGAGATCAGCGACGGACTTCGTCCGATTGCGCCTATTAGGCTCGATCGGGTCGGCGCGCAGTGAGCCGCCGACCCGGAAGGAGCGCGATGCGGACCGACAACGACAGCTGGGATATCGAATCGGGCGTGGGCGCCACCGCCCTCGGCGTCGCGGCAATGCGAGCCGCCGAGAGCCGCCGCCCGGACGCGCTGTTCCATGACCCGTACGCCGAAGTGCTGGTGACCGCCGTCGGTTCGGAATCCTGGACGCGCATCGTGCGCGGCGAGATCCCGGATCTCGAAGAGGCCGCGATCGCGGCGATGGGCCCCATTATCTCGGCCCTCATCGCGCGTACCTGCTACCTCGACGCCTACGTCCAGGAGGCGGCCGCCGATGGCATCCGGCAGCTCGTCATTCCCGCCGCCGGCCTGGACGCCAGGGCCTATCGGTTCGAATGGCCGGTCGGCACAACGGTTTTCGAACTGGATCTGCCGAAGGTTCTGGAGTTCAAGGAGCGCGCGCTGGCGGATTTTGCGCCCGCGGCGGACCGCCGTGCGATCGCGGTGGATCTGCGCCAGGATTGGCCGGCGGCATTGCGGGACAATGGATTCGATCCGGCCGCGCCGACCGCATGGCTGGTCGAAGGCCTCTTGCGTTACCTCCCCGCGGACGCTCAGGACCGGCTGTTCGACAACATCGTGGCATCGAGCGCACCGGGCAGTCGCATCGCGATCTACCGCTCATCCGGTGCCGCGCCGGACTCGAAGGCATTGCAGGAGGCACGATCGTCCGGGGTGGACGTCACGGTCGATGTCGGCGAACTGTGGTACTCCGACGATGGCCGCAGTGATCCGATCGACTGGTTCGCCGAACACGGCTGGACGGTGTCACGCGCCGATCCGGCCGAGGTGCTGCGCAGCCGGGGCCGGGAGGTCTCCGACGCGGCCGCCGTCCGCCTTAAGACCCATATTTTGTTCACCGCCCGACGACCCGGAGGAGACAGCACACGATGACGCAGAGCGGCAGCACCAACGAAGGGGCGCTCTGGGGCGGACGTTTCGCGTCCGGACCGGCCGCGGCAATGGCCGCGCTGAGCAAGTCGACCCATTTCGACTGGGCGCTGGCTCCCTACGACATTCGCGCGTCGAAGGCACACGCGCGCGTGCTGCACAAGGCGGGACTGCTGTCGGAAAGCGACCTTGCCGCCATGCTGGCCGGACTGGATCGCCTTGCGGCGGACGTGGATTCGGGAGCGTTCGCCCCCGCCGAGGCCGATGAGGACGTGCACGGCGCGTTGGAGCGCGGGCTGATCGATCGAGTCGGCGCCGAACTCGGCGGACGACTGCGGGCCGGGCGCTCGCGTAATGACCAGGTGGCCACGCTCTTTCGGATGTGGCTGCGCGATGCGGCCCGCCGGGTCGCCGCCGGACTCCTGGATGTGGTCGACGCGCTGGTCGCCCAGGCCGCCGCACATCCGGACGCGGTAATGCCCGGCAAGACGCATCTGCAGGCCGCGCAGCCGGTGCTGCTCGCGCACCATCTGCTAGCCCACGCGCATCCGCTGCTGCGCGATATCGATCGGCTGCGCGACTTCGACAAGCGGGCGGCGGTGTCGCCCTACGGTTCCGGCGCACTGGCCGGATCCTCGCTCGGACTCGATCCGGAAGCCATCGCGGCCGAACTGGATTTCGATGCCGCGGCGGCGAATTCGATCGATGCCACCTCCGCACGTGATTTCGCGGCCGAGGCGGCGTTCGTGCTCGCCATGATCGGCGTCGATCTGAGCCGGATGGCCGAAGAGGTGATCATCTGGAGCACACCGGAGTTCGGCTACATCACTCTCGCCGACGCATGGTCCACCGGCTCGTCGATCATGCCGCAGAAGAAGAATCCGGACGTCTCCGAACTCACCCGCGGCAAGGCCGGTCGTCTCATCGGAAACCTGACCGGACTGCTGGCGACCCTGAAAGCCCAACCGCTGGCTTACAACCGGGATCTGCAGGAGGACAAGGAGCCCCTGTTCGATTCGGTTGCCCAGCTCGAACTGCTGCTACCGGCCATCGCGGGCCTGGTTTCGACGCTCACCTTCCACACCGACCGCATGGCCGAACTCGCCCCCGCCGGTTTCACCCTCGCCACCGATATCGCCGAATGGCTGGTCCGGCAGGGTGTTCCGTTCCGCGTCGCACACGAGGCCGCGGGTGCCTGTGTGCGCGCCGCCGAGGCGCGCGGCGTCGGCCTCGACGAGCTGACCGACGAAGAATTCGCCGCCATCGACCCGGCATTGACCCCACAGGTCCGCGAAGTGCTCACCGTGCAGGGCTCGATCGCCTCCCGCAATGCCCGCGGCGGCACCGCAGGCGTACAGGTCACAGCGCAACTCAACGACATCCGCAACACCATCACCACCCTCCGCCCCCTCTTCCCGTAGCTCCCCCTCGCGCAGGCGCTCCGCCTAAGCGATCAAGATCAGGTGGAAACTATGGCGGCATCGGCCGAGAAGCCCCCGCCATCAGTTCCACCTGATCTTGATGCAGACCGTCGACCCAGTAGGTCCGCGACGTGTACCAGCGGGGCGGCGATTGCGGGGATTGC
>NZ_BAGN01000090.1 GCF_000308835.1 Nocardia vinacea NBRC 16497
TACTCGATGCCCAAGTGGAATTCCTGCTGGCCGAGGTAAGTGGCGAGCGCTTCACCGAGGTTGTCGTCCGCGACGTGGAATCGGTGATCGGAGTGGCCGACACCCTCGTCTTCCGCGATATCGTCGGTATCGACCAGGCCAAGGAGACGGTCCGCACCGTCATCGACCTGATCGGCGGCAGTCCGGTCATCGCGGACATGGTCGGGGTATTCGCCGACTCGATCTACGACCATATCGCCGCCAACAACGACTACACCCTTGGCCAGGTCGTCGACCGCGAACCGGTCGAGGCGCTGCTGGAGAAGATCTTCGGTATGCACCAGGCGCAGGAGCGCATCCTGGAGCGGCTCACCGAGAGCCCGCTGGTCGCCACCGTCGCCTCGAAGTTCGTGGATAAGCTCATCTCCGATTTCATGGAGGCGAATAGGCAGATCGCGGGCAAGATTCCGGGCGTCTCATCGCTGATCTCCATGGGACAGTCGGCGGCGAAGACCGCCAAGAAGGCCACCGAGAGCACCTTCATCGGCGATATGGCGGGCAAGGGCGCGGTATTCGCGCTCAAGCGCACCAACAATGCCATCCGGGAGATGTTGCGCGACGCCCCGGTGCACGATGCCGCGATGGAGTTCTGGGATCTACACGCCGATGAGCCGGTGAGCGGACTGCGGGACTACCTGACCCAGAAGGATCTGAACGAACTGGTGCTGCTCTGCTACGAGATCGCGATCACCACCAGGGAGAAAGAGTATTTCGGGTTGCTCGTCGACGAGTGCGTGGATGTATTCTTCACCAAATACGGCGACTACACCCTGGCCGCGATGCTGCCGGAACTCGGCTTGTCCGGGGACGATATCGCCAAGGAGATCCTGCGGTACGGCCCCGCCGTCATCGAGGGCGCTAAGCGGAATGGCGTGCTGGGCAAGCTGATTCGCGAGCGGCTGGAGCCGTTCTACACCTCGGATGTGGTGCTCGGCATCCTGGGTGAGGCCACCAGCTGATCCAGCGAGCCCGCGCCCGGCCTGACCGAGCGCGGGCACTCAGCGCGCGTGATCGCCGTTGCGGACCTCTTCGACTGTGCGGCTGACCATTTCGCGCAATGTCGCGGTGATGCGCTGCCGATCGGTCGGCTTCACGATCACGGTGCGGCTGCCGAAACTGACATAGCGCCCGTCATTTTCGAAATCGGTGATCTGGAAGTCCTTGCGGCCCTTGGTGTGCCGATTGTCCACTGATCCGAGCGGGTAGACACCGACATGCACGGTGACCGTGGTCGGCCGACGAAAGAACTTGTCGAACTCCTCGCGCACCGTCGGACGCCACGCGTCGCGCACCACCGGCGGCGGCTTCTCCAATTCCTCGACCGGAACCTGCATCGGTTTACCTTGTCCCGGACGGGTTTCCGGCAATGCATCGACCACGGCGGGAACCAGATCATCGGCCGATAGGAACAGCAGGTCCACATCCCCGCCGTGCTCGTGATCGGTGCCCGGCTCCTGAATCGCCAACGCGCCGTGCTGGAAATGCACACCTCCGTGTGCGCGGATCTTCTGCTCCTTGCGCGCACCACGGAATCCCGCCACCTCCACGCGCGCCTCCGGTGCCAGCAGCACCTCGACGGCCCGCACCAGATCGTCATCCAACTGCGGAACCACCACCTCTGCGGCGGCCCGGCGCAGCCGATCCGAATCCTCTTGGAAGACCTCGGTGGAACGGTGTCGCAGCGGATACGGGAGCACATCCCGTCCGGTCGACTCCCAGAGCACTCGGAATTCGAGCGCGGTGAAACGCCACCGCCGCGCGGTTGTCATGCGGTCTTCCTGTCTTCCGGCGATCTCAGCTCCGCCGCGCTGGCGCTCGGCTCCGCTGCGACCGATGATGCTGTGCCTTCAGTGCCCTCGCGACGCTCGGTCACTCGCCGATGACCGGCGGGACGGTCTTCGGCGCGCTGTCGAGCCCGATGAGCTCTTCACCGTTTTGCTGGTTGATCAAGTAATCCGGGACGCCCTTGGTGGACTCGTTCTCGTCCTTGCCGCCGCGACTGCCGGGTGAGCCCATACCGGACATACCGTTGCGGCCTGTGGTCGCGGCGGTGGTCGTGGTCGCTGCGGCGGAGGTAGCGGCGCCTGCGGGGGTGCCGGTGACGGTTCGTCCCGGGGACTGGTTATTCGTACCGGGCGTGCCGCTCGGAGTGCCCGCGCCGGTCGGCGAGCCCGCGCTGGTTGTCGTCGACGACGGGTTGGTCGCGGTGGTATCCGGCTTTGTCGTTGTGGGCTCGGTGCTGGAAGTTGTCGACGGTGTCGTCGAACTATCCGTCGGCTGGGTGCTCGACGGATCGGTGGACGAACTCTCGTCGGTGCTCTTCTCCTGCTTTTCCGTCGGCTGGTTGCTACCCGGACTGATTCCGGATGGGCTACTGCCAGGGCTGTTCCCCGGCCCCGCGCCGGGAGTGTCCCCCGGCTTCGCCGTGGGGTTATCAGGTTTGGGGATGACCGGAACGTTGGTGTCGGTCTCCTCGATGACCGGCGCGTACACCGTCCTCAGCACGCGAACCGCCTCGGCGTGCGCGGTGCTCTCGGCCTCGTCGTTATCGCGCCAACCGCGGCCCGCGATCCAATGCCTGGCGTTCTCGACATTGGAGCGGAGGTCGGGAGCGTGCGGCACCAGCGCCTTGGTCGGTTCCAAACCGGTTTTGAGTTCGGCGACCTTGCTGCCGGTCAGCTTGGCGGCATTGGCGAGTTGCACCGCCTGGGTGCTGTAATCCCCGACGGCCTTGGCGACGGCATTGCGCGACGCACCCTTCCAGATGCTTTCATGCGTCGCGCGTTCCATTGCCTTGTTGAAGGTGTCCAAGGAGGTCTCGGCGCGTTTGCCGATCTCATTCCACGCGGTAGCGAGATTGTCGACGGCGGTGATGTCGATCTTGTCGACCTTCTCGCGCAACTGTGCGGTCGTCGGCGTATCGAAGTCGTCGCGGCTCTTCACCGAACGCGGTCGGTAGTCACCGTGAAATCCGATGCCATTGGCGGCACTGCGAACACCATCACGCTGTTGGTTGTACTTGGTCTGCACCGCGGCCGGATCGACGCCCGGTTTCCGTTCTTCGCCTGCAATCCAATCGGTCAGACTTCCGAGCATCGCGGAACCGAGATCACCTGCGCTCCACTCGAACATGCCGAATCCCACGGATCAACCGCCCATCGATCGCAGCATCAACGTCACCCGGTGCGCCATCCCCACCCTCTCGACCCGTCCAGAGGTCCTTACCATATCAAACGATATCCCCACCGCCCCGCATCGAATAGTCCCAGCGCTGGGCTCATCAATCAAACCGCCCCGGCAGCAGCACCCTCGGCTCCAGCCGAATCGAACCGTTCTTCCCAGCCGACGAGAAGACGAAGAAACCCCTCAATGCCGCGTTGTGACAAGCCAGTTCATCCGCGCAACACGGCTGCTCCCCTCCCCCGCGCGGCTGCACGGCTGTACGGCTGTACGGCTGTACGGCTGTACGGCTGTACGGCTGCACGGCTGCACGGCT
>NZ_BAGN01000089.1 GCF_000308835.1 Nocardia vinacea NBRC 16497
GGAGTGATGTGGCGGGCGCGGCGCTTTTTCTGCTGCTGCCCAGCCGTGTTGTCGGCGTGGGTTGATTGGCGCGGCACTGATCGGTAGTTGTGTGCCCGTTCCATGTTCAGTGCGTGGGCCGGTGCACGGCTGTTCTGGTTTGGCCGCGGTGGCAGGTGTGCGTCGGTTCTGGGTTGGAGTGATGTGGCGGGCGCGGTGCTTTTCCTGGTGCTCAGCCGTGTTGCCGCCGTGGGCTGATTGGCCGCGGTACTGATCGGTAGTTGTGCGCCCGTTCCATGTTCAGTGCGTGGGCCGGTGCACGGCTGTTCTGGTTTGGACGCCGTCGCAGGGTGCGCGCCGCTTCTGGGGCGGATCGATGTGGTGGACCCGCTTTCCCGGCAGCTGCCCACGGATCGATGTCGGCGCGGATCATCCGCTGATCGGGACCTGGGCCGATCGCGTGGCTGGGGCGCACTTCCGTGCTGCCGTGATTGCGGTGCGCATGACGCTGCCTGCGTGATCATGGCATGCACGATCGGCTGCGTAGTCCGACCGACGATGTTCAGGCGATCGCGGCGGCCGGTGCGACGAGGACCAGCGAGGTCGCCACACCCCTCGGTAGCTGAGTCGTACGCCGTCTTCGGAGTCGAGCACGGCCGTGCTGTCCGGCGTAGTCGCGGCCTGTGTGGCGAAACAGGTCAGCGATCGTCGCAGACGCCCTCCTCGGTCCCGCTTGGATGGCACTTCCGTCATCGCGGTACACGCGCAGCTGTGGTCCATCGAGTACGAGTGGTGTGCGTCGGACGTATTGCGCATCCGGTGACCTGCGGTGATAGCGGGTGCCATCGGTAGACTCGCGGCGTGGCAGGTCCAGACGGTGACGTGGTGCGTGGGCGCGTGCCCACGGCGTTGCGGGTGGCGGGCGGCGTGGTCGCATTGGAAGGCGCTGGGTTGGTGGCCATGGGGGCGATTGCGGTCGGCCACGATTCGAGCATTGATATTCCGATCGTCTGGTTCGCGCTGTTCGGGCTCGTGGTCTTCGTCGCCGGTGCCGCGCTGTTCGCCGGTCGGAAGTGGGGTCTGTGGCAGGCGATCGCGGTCATCATTCAATTGCCCCTGCTCCTGGCGGCATTCGGGTTGCTCTTCTCGTCTGATGACAGGGTCTATGGGGTCGCGCTCGGCGTGGTCGCGGGTGCCGTAGTCGGCCTGTTGTTCGTCCCGTCCGTTCGGCGCTGGCTCGGGCCTTTCTGGTTCTGATGGAGTCGCTGTGGCCTGCGCGAAACCGCGCTAGCACGCCCCCGGCAAGCGACACAGCGGTAATCCGGATGAATCGGCCCTCACGTATCGAATACGATTCGACCAGCAGCAATGTGGGTAGGCAATTACGCGGACCCGCGAACCGATCCCCAGGGGAGAGACGAACGATCGTGGCCGACGACAACGACGGAGTCGAGAACGCAACGCTGAGCGAGGAGGCATTGGCCGCCGCCGCGGCAGAGGCCGAGAAGGCGTTTGCGGCGGCGGCCGATCTCGATGCGCTCGCGGTCGCGAAGACCGAGCATCTCGGCGGTAAAGCGCCGCTGGCCTTGGCGCAGCGCGCGCTCGGCAGCCTGCCGAAATCGGAGAAGGCGGACGCGGGCAAGCGCGTGAACGTCGCGCGGGCACGGGTATCGGAGGCTTTCGAATCGCGCCGCACGGCCCTGCTAGCCGAGCGCGACGCGGCCGTGCTGGTCGCCGAGACGATCGATGTGACGCTGCCCGCGCGCCGGGAAGCCATCGGGGCCCGGCATCCGATCACGGTGATCTCCGAGCAGATCTCCGATGTCTTCGTCGCGATGGGGTGGGAGGTCGCCGAGGGACCCGAGGTCGAGACCGAACACTTCAACTTCGACGCGCTGAATTTCCTGCCCGACCATCCGGCCCGCACGATGCAGGACACCTTCCATATCGCGCCCGAGGGCTCGCGACAGGTGCTGCGCACACACACCTCGCCAGTCCAGGTGCGTTCGCTGCTCGAGCGCGAACTGCCGATCTATGTGGTGTGCCCCGGTCGGACCTTCCGCACCGATGAGCTCGACGCCACCCACACCCCGGTCTTCTCCCAGGTGGAGGGACTGGCGGTGGACAAGGGACTGACCATGGCGCATCTGCGCGGCACCTTGGACGCGTTCGCGCGCGCACTGTTCGGACCGGATACTCGGACGCGCATGCGCCCCAACTACTTTCCGTTCACCGAGCCCTCGGCCGAGGTCGACGTGTGGTTCTCGGACAAGAAGGGCGGCGCGGGCTGGGTCGAATGGGGCGGCTGCGGCATGGTGAACCCGAAGGTGCTGATCGCCAGCGGGATCGATCCCGAGGTGTACAGCGGGTTCGCGTTCGGCATGGGGCTGGAGCGGACGCTGCAGTTCCGTAACGGCATCCCGGACATGCGGGACATCGTCGAGGGCGACGTGCGTTTCACGCTGCCCTTCGGTATCCGGTCCTGACCTTCCTTCGATCGAGAGAGCGAAACGTCAAGTGCGAGTAGCGCAGTCCTGGCTGACCGAAATCCTGCAGCGGACCACCCCCAACTGGTCGGTGACGCCGGAGGAGCTCGATGCCGGATTCGTCCGCGTCGGGCTGGAGGTCGAAGAGGTCGACAAGCTCCAGCCGGTGAGCGGTGATATCGATAAGCCGCTGGTGGTCGGTCGCGTCGCCGAGATCACCGAGCTGACCGAGTTCAAGAAGCCGATCCGGTTCTGCAAGGTGGACGTGGGCAACCCGGATCTGCAGGAGATTGTCTGCGGCGCAACGAACTTCGCCGTCGGCGACCTGGTGGTCGTGGTGCTGCCGGGCGGGGTGTTGCCCGGCGGATTCCAGATCTCCTCGCGCAAGACCTACGGGCATGTGTCCAACGGCATGATCTGCTCGGTCGCCGAACTCGGTATCGGCAAGGATCATTCGGGGATTCTGGTGCTCGAGCCGGGTACCGCCGAACCGGGCACCGACGCCAATGAGCTGCTCGGACTCGACGATACGGTCATCGAGCTGAACATCACGCCCGATCGCGGGTACTGCTTCTCGACCCGCGGTCTGGCGCGCGAGCTGGCGTGCGGATTCGATCTCGAATACGCGGATCCGGCGGTACGGATACTGCCCGATGACGCGCAGGACGCGTGGTCGGTCCGGCTCGAGCCGGAGTCCAAGTGCACCCGTTTCGCGGTGCGCCGGGTCACGGGTATCGACCCGAATGCGGTGAGCCCCTGGTGGTTACAGCGTCGGCTGCTGCTGTCGGGTGTGCGCCCGATTTCACCCGCGGTCGATGTCACCAACTATGTGATGCTCGAGCTCGGCCAGCCGCTGCACGCCTTCGATGCGGCCAAGCTCAACGGCGGTCTCGTCGTGCGCACGGCCAATAAGGGCGAGACGCTGCGCACGCTGGACGAGGTCGAGCGGGTGCTCGATGCCGAGGATGTGGTGATCGCCGACGATTCCGGCGTGGTCTCCCTCGCGGGCGTAATGGGCGGTGCGACAACGGAAGTCGGCGCGGAGTCGACCGATATCGTACTCGAGGCCGCCACCTGGAATCCGCTGCTGGTCTACCGGACCGCACGCAGGCACAAGCTGGTCTCCGAAGCGGGTAAGCGCTACGAGCGGGTCGTGGATCCGGAGATCAATGTCGCCGCGCTCGATCGCGCCGCCACGCTGCTGGCCGAAATCGCCGGTGGCACTGTGGAATCCGCGCTCACCGATGTGCGGGTGCCGGTGCCGGCCGCACCGCCGATCCGGATCGACATCGATCTCGCCGACCGGGTAGCCGGCGTGGTGTATTCGACCGGAACCTCTGCGCGTCGGCTCGCGCAGATCGGCTGCACGGTCGAGGTGGGCGTCAACGAGGCCACCGGGCACGGGCAGCTCGTTGTCACGCCGCCGAGCTGGCGGCCCGACCTGGCCCAGCCCGCCGACCTCGTCGAAGAGGTGCTGCGGCTGGAGGGGCTGGAGCAGATTCCGTCCGTCATTCCGACCGCACCGGCCGGGCGTGGGCTGACCGCCGCGCAGCGCCGCCGCCGCGCGGTGAGTCGGGCGCTGGCCTTCGCCGGATGCGTCGAGGTGCTGCCGCCGCTGTTCCTCGCCGCCGGGATTTTCGACATCTGGGGTCTGGACGCCGACGATCCGCGCCGCGACACCACGCGGGTGCTGAACCCGCTCGATGTGGAGCGCGCGGAACTGGCGACCACGCTGCTGCCGGGACTGCTGGAAGTGGCCGCGCGCAATATCTCTCGTGGCGCGCGGGATCTCGCGATCTTCGGGATCGCGCAGGTGGTGCTGCCCGGCCCGAATGTGCGCGCGGTGGAGGCGCTGCCGGTGGATCGTCGTCCGACCGATGCGCAGATCGAGGAACTGCTCGATTCGCTGCCCGCGCAGCCGGTACACATCGGCGCGGTGCTGACCGGTCGCCGGGAACCGCGCGGGCCGTGGGGTGCCGGGCGTCCGGCGGAGGCCGCCGATGCCTTCGCGCTTGCCGATGCCGTCGGTGATGCGGCGGGCGTGACCATCGAGCGTCGTCCCGTGGCCTACCTGCCGTGGCATCCGGGGCGGTGCGCCGAGCTGGTGGTCGATGGCAAGGTCATCGGGCACGCCGGCGAATTGCATCCGGCCGTTCTGGAGCGGGCGGGCCTGCCGCCGCGCACCTGCGCTGTCGAACTCGATCTCGATGCCCTGCCGCTGCGCGAATCTCGGCCGGTCCCAGTGGTTTCCCCGTTCCCGGCGGTGCTGCAGGACGTTTCGGTGAGTGTCCCGAAGACCGTGCCCGCCGCCTCGGTCGAATCCGCGCTGCGCACCGGCGGCGGCGCGTTGCTGGAGGATATCGCGCTGTTCGACGTGTACGAGGGCACGCAGGCGGGCGAGGGCCGCAAGTCACTCACCTACGCCCTGCGATTCCGAGCCACCGACCGGACCCTGACCGAGGACGAGGCGAGTGCCGCGCGTGACTTGGCGGTCGCTGCTGCCGCCGACGCGGTCGGTGCGGTGCTGCGCGGGTAATTGGGCTAGATGTCGGCTCCGGGCGGAATTCCGTCCGGAGCCGATTTGCGTTGTGGTGCAGGTCGTCACTGTGGGTACGGCGAGGTAAGGCCTGGCAGTGTTCGCGCCCGGCCGATGTGTCGCGGGCCTGGCTGTTCGGCTGACTCGAGTCTGGGTGGTGTGCGGTTGGGGTCGTTTGCGTTGTGGCGCAGCTCATCACTGTGGGTACGGCGAGGTAAGGCCTGGCAGTGTTCGCGCCCGGCCGATGTGTCGTGCGCCTGGCTGTTCGGCTGACTCGAGTCTGGGCGGTGTGCCGTCGGGGTCGTTAGCGTTGTGGCGCAGCTCATTACTGCGTAAATACGGCGAGGTGAGACGAGTGTCCTTGCGGCCGCAGGATTACCGATGCCGCTGCCGCGACTGCGCTCGCTTGGATCCAGTGGAGCCGACGCACCTCCTTCGATGCGCTCACATACCGACGCTCCGCACGACACGCCGTGCCGAAACTCGGAGCCCCCCCCACCTCGCTTTCCGCAGCCGCCGCCCAGCGTCCGGCGATCAAGATCAGGTGGAAACTATGGCGGCATTGCCCGAGAAGCCCCCTCCACCAGTTCCACCTGATCTTGATCCGGCCGTCTGCGTGAACTGCGTCGAGGTCGGTGGAGGCGTTGGCATGAGGAGTGTGTTGATCGCTGGCATCCCATCCCGCTGCTTCCACGCCTGGGCCGAAAAACCACCAGCTCTGTGCGAGCGTGGATTTAGCGCGGCGATTGAACTTTCCGTTCGCAATTAGCCGTGGACGGTGCTTCGGCTGGTGCCGGTTTGAGTTGTGGAGCAGGGCATTACCGCATGGGCACGCAGAGGAAGGGCAGTGTCGCTCGCGCGCGGGATTGCTGATGCCGTTGTGGGCACGCCGAGGCGGTGCTCGCGAGCGACACTGAGTGCTGACGCCGCGGTGGGCACGCCAAGGAAGGCTGCGTTGTTCGCGAGCGCACGGTTGTCGACGCCGCTGTGGGAGTGTCGCAACTGCTCTCGCGTAGCGGAGTTGAGGCGGACTTGTCGATATGGGGTACACATCGATGCTCCGCGTTGCGTGCCGGGGCGAAGGTCAGAAGCTCTGTGCGAGTGTGGGTTTGGCTTTCGCGGTGCATGGGGTTGGGGCTGGTGTCGTGCTTGTCGCTCGAGGCACCGCTGTGTGGGCGCGCCGAGGAAGGGCGGTGTTGCTCGCGAGCGACATTGATTGCTGCTGCCGCTGTGGGCATGCCGCGGAAGACTTGTTGCTGGCGGGCG
>NZ_BAGN01000088.1 GCF_000308835.1 Nocardia vinacea NBRC 16497
TCTGATCCATGTGCACCGTATCGGTGAGGAGGACCACTAGTTGTGAGCGCTTCGTTAGGTGGCGCTGTCGGCCTTGGGGCCGCAGCGGAGGGTACCGACCTCGACGTGCTGCTCGGACTGCTCGATCTGGAACAGGTCGACGAGGATGTCTTCGTCGGCCAGCATCCGGAGAAGGTCTGGAGCCGCACGTTCGGCGGTCAGCTGGTTTCGCAGGCGATCATGGCGGCGGGACGAACGGTCGACGGCGACCGTCCGTTGCACGCCGTCAACGCGCATTTCGTGCGTGGTGGCGATGTGAAGAAGCCGATCGAATATCAGGTCGACCGCCACCGCGACGGACGCTCGCTGGCCAACCGTACGGTCACCGCGACCCAGGACGGTCAGGAACTGTTCGTCATGCTCGCCGCGTTCCAGGATTGGGGCAAGGGGCTCGAGCACGCGCATGCCCAGCCGGAGGTGCCGGATCCGGAGACGCTGCCACGCGTCGAGGAGAGCTTCGCAGGCTTGGAAGACAAGCTGGAGATGTTCGTCAAGGCACCGCATCCGATCGATATGCGGTACACCAATGACCCGGCCTGGATCCTGAAGGGCACGGGGGAGCGGCTCAATCACAACCGCGTGTGGATGCGGGCCGATGGCAGACTGCCCGACGATCCGCTGATTCACGTTGCGACGCTTGGCTATTCGTCCGACACCACGGTGCTCGATTCGATCATCACCACGCACGGCCTGTCCTGGGGCCTGGACCGCATCGTGGCCGCGACGATCAACCATTCGATCTGGTTCCACCGCCCGTTCCGCTTCGACGATTGGGTGCTCTACGCCACCGAATCGCCGGTGGCCGCTGGTTCGCGTGGCCTTGCCACGGGCCGATTCTTCTCCCGCAGCGGCGAATTGCTCGCCACCACGGTCCAGGAAGGCATTATCCGCCACTTCCCCGCGCGTAGATGAGCTTGGAACCCATGTGTATTGCGGACAGTAACAACTGATTTCGCAAGCACGTGGGTAACTCATCGGGTACACCCAGAACTGGATTCGGTGACAACCGTCGGCCGGCGATGTGACTCAGCCAATCGCCTACGACCGGCAAAAGGCGCGGGGAGGCAGGGGAGTCTAAGGTCCGGGGAGGCGGAATCGTTCCCGCTCGGTTTCGAAGTCGAAGCTGTCGCGGCGCTGCACTCGGATGGTCCGCGGTATCTCCAGATCCAGTGCGCAGCTTGCGGTTTCCAACATCAGGCGCTTCTCCAGCGCGCTCAGGCTCGGTGCGGTCAGATCGCGCGGCGCACCGACCAGGCTGAGTGCGATCTCATAGGTGCGTCTTGCCCCCTGCTCCTGGCCGGGATGCGCTACGCGCCACTGGGTTTCGAGTAGTAGGTGCTCTGGTGCGTCGGACTCGACTGGCAATGTGAAGCGCCACGCGAAGACATCGCGGTCCTGGAGGTGGTCGTCCACCACCTCGCGTACCGAATCTACGACGCGATCGAGGGTTTCCGGTGTCACATAAACATGGAGCGAAACATCCGAAATTCGTTTCGGCATGTCTGATTCCTGTCGTGTGTCGAACCATCAACGGCGGAAGTTATTCCGCGCGCGAGTGTAATCCCTTTACCCGCTAATTGGACACCGGGCCCTGCGTGTCACCGGATCCGCTGGGCGGCAAGGAAGGCGGCCAGCGGTGCGGGCCCCCGCGCTCCGGGGGCGACCACCAGGCCCGGGCGCTGGTCGTCGACGGGCCTTTGCTGCTCGTGCGGCGCCAAGGCCAGCAGCAGCGGCACCAATGCCTCGGCGATCCGGTCCCCTATTTCGCAGAACGCGGCCTCCGACAGGCCGACCGGATCGGCGATATTCTCCCGGCCGACCAGAGCGAGGTCGTGGCGGGCATCGTGCAGATCGGCGACCGTCTCGGCGCCGGTGACCTTGGCGATGCGATGCGCCTCCAGCAGGGTGAAGGTGCGCGATCCGGCACCGAATCCCATTTGCGCCGCTTGATCCCGGATCTGCTCGGTCATGGCGAGCACCAGATCAGCGCGGTCGATCAGTTCCGGCTTGAGTTTGCGGGCCCGGAAATGGTCGGCATTGGCGCCGAGTCCCTCGATCGTCCGCGCGGCGAGCGGCTCGATCGGAAAACCAACCAGCGCACGGGTTCCCGCGCTCTCCGCGGTGAGCCGGGGCAGGTTGTATTCGACCGCTACGGCGCGGGTGAGCCGCTCGGCGATTACCGAACGGCACACATTGCCGTTGCAGACGAACAGGACGTGCATGCGGATACGGTAGGCCGCGCACGGGCCGACCAGAAGGCCGTGGACATCGAATCACAGCCCACGAAACATATATTCATCTGCTGGTCAAGTGCCGTACACAAAGTAAGCCCGGTATTCGGAAAGGCGCTCGATACGCGTTGCCGCTAGGCAGCCGATCGGTAATCGAGGTCTGGGCGTCCTGCTGAAGGTACCCGGCGCGAGCGGTTTCAACCATCACAGTATTGCCACGGTTGGGGACCGGATTTACTCGGACTCCCCACGGTAGTAAGCGGATTCGGTGACCACGGGCGCCGCCTCGGCCGCCTCGCCGTACACCCGCTCCCGCGTCGTGAACATCCGCCCGCGCGAGGCCACGACGGGTGCGAAACGCGGCAGTCCGGAGGCCGCTCCCATATCGTCGTACATCGCATCAATGCCGCCGCGCATGAAGTAGGCCTCATGCCAGAATCCGGTCCCGCCGGAGTCGCGCAGGAACTTCTGCCACCAATCCCGGTGCGGCGCAGAGCGTGTCCACTGTTCGAGTGAATCCAGATCCCGCCAATACTGCCGCGCCCCCCAATGCGGCGGAAACAGCGACCAGATCACATCCTCGTGCGACAACAGCCCGTCCGGCCGATCCTTGTGCGAACGATACAGTTTCGGGCCAAGACCGAGTAACCGCAGGATTCCGCGCGGCTTGCGCACCCGCATGCCGAGATAGATGACGACCAGATCCGGATACCCGGACAGATCGACAGTGGTCCTGTTCACCCGCATCGACGCACCTCCGCATCGGGCCGCCCACTGCAAACCCTACGCCGGAAATACGAGACAGCCCGCGCCCTAGTTCGATCGCCGCCCGAGCGGGCCTCAGGTGAGAACGGCCCATGCTCGTCAAGAGCATGGGCCGCCTGCCAGCTGGTGCCGATTGTGGGACTCGAACCCACACGTCCTTTCGGACAACGGTTTTTGAGACCGTCGCGTCTGCCAGTTCCGCCAAATCGGCGCACCGGTGGAAAAGCATAGCGGGTCACTGTCGAAAATCACGAATGGGCTGGGTCAGAAGTGATCGACGCCCGGTTTGCGCAGGGTATATGGGTTGTATGCGGAACTGAAAGGTACTCTTTACATCACTCGACGGCGACAGTGGGCGATGGACCGGTGCCCGGACCAGGGCCACTCATTCGCCTGTCGGGGACACGGCATCGGAACCAGAGGGGTCTACCTATGAGCAACACAGCAGGGGGCGCCGGCACGAAGCGGGACGCCGGGGCGAAGCGGGTCGTCGTCGCGGAAGACGAAGCGCTCATCCGCATGGATCTGGTGGAGATGCTGACCGAAGAGGGCTATCAGGTTGTCGGCGAGGCGGGCGACGGCCAGCAGGCGGTGGATCTGGCGGTGGAGCATCGGCCGGATCTGGTCATCATGGATGTGAAGATGCCGCGCCGCGACGGTATCGATGCGGCGGCCGAGATCGCGTCGAAACGCGTTGCGCCGGTTGTGATTTTGACCGCATTCAGTCAGCGTGATCTGGTCGAGCGGGCACGCGACGCCGGTGCGATGGCGTATCTGGTCAAGCCGTTCACGAAGTCGGATCTGGTGCCCGCCATCGAATTGGCGGCCAGCCGCTTCCACGAGATCACCGCGCTGGAGAGCGAGGTCGCCAATCTGGCCGACCGCCTCGAGACGCGCAAGCTGGTCGAGCGGGCCAAGGGCGTGCTCATGCAGACCCAGGGATTGTCTGAGCCGCAGGCATTCAAGTGGATTCAGCGTACGGCGATGGACCGCCGCACTACCATGAAGGCGGTAGCCGAGGTGGTGCTGGAAAATCTGGCCCCGAAGTAAGCCTGTCCTTGCGCCCCGGCCGTTCAAGGCCGGAAATTTTACTTTCCGGAAACCCGATCGCGATGAAAAATTCGAAACGAAGTCGATCGGATGATCCGAATGTGATGCGCCGCTAACGTACCAACGCTATGTTCTGACCGGGCTGACGTGGTCGGCCTCCTCGGAGGAGAGCCCGGGGGAGCACAGGACGTAGAGGTGAAACGTGCTTAGTTCGACATGGCGCAGTCGTTCGATGCGGGGTGCATTGGCCATCGGTGCCGCCGCCGCGCTCGTGCTGACGGGGTGTAGCGATAAATCGACCGACGGTGGCTCGGGCACCTCCGGCACCAGCGGCGCGGGCGGTCTGACGATCCAGCCGGTCATGCAGATCGACGCCAACGGCAAGCAGGTGCCGAAGTCGGACAGCGCCTCGGCCGCCGACCCGGCGGGCGACGGTAAGGCCACCTGCCCTGCGGGCACCGCGATCGCCATGGCGGGCGCGCTCACCGGTCCGGACGCGGCCCTCGGCATCAATATCGTCGACGGTGTGAAGCTCGCGCTGGACAAGCACAACAAGGCCAACCCGGGCTGCAAGATCGAGCTCAAGCAGTTCGACACCGAAGGCGACCCGCAGAAGGCCACCCAGGTCATTCCGCAGATCGTCAACGACAAGTCGATCATCGGCCTGGTCGGTCCGGCGTTCTCCGGTGAGACCAAGGCAACCGGCAAGATCCTCAGCGACGCCGGCCTGGTCTCGACGACCGCCTCCGCTACCAATGAGACGCTGACCCAGAACGGCTGGACCAGCTTCTTCCGCGGTCTGGCCAATGACGGCGTGCAGGGCCCGTCGGTCGGCAAGTACCTGGTCAACACCGCGGGCTACAAGAAGGTCTGCGTCATCCAGGACAACACCGACTACGGCACCGGTCTGGCCAAGACGATCATCGAGGGCCTCGGCTCCGCGAACGACGCGTCCTGCAACGCCAGCATCAAGAAGGGCGACAAGGACTTCTCCGCCACGGTCACCAAGATCGCGAGTGCCGCGCCGGACGCCGTCTTCTACTCCGGCTACTACTCCGAGGGCGCCCCGCTGGCCCAGCAGTTGAAGTCCGGTGGCGTCAAGGCGGTCTTCGTTTCCGCCGACGGCACCAACGATCCGCAGTTCGTCGCCCAGGCCGGTAGCTCGGCCAAGGGCGCGGTGCTGTCCTGCCCGTGTGGCCCGGCGCCGGATAAGTTCACGGCGGATTACAAGGCCCTCAACGGCGCGGAGCCCGGTGTGTACTCGGTCGAGGGTTACGATCTGACCACGATCTTGGCCAAGGGCATCGATGGCGGCAAGCTGACCCGTCCCGACCTGCTGGAGTACGTGCGGTCCTACGACGGCCCCGGCCTTGCGCGTCAGTACAAGTGGAACGCGACCGGTGAACTGTCCAACGCACTGATCTGGATCTACGAGGTCAAGTAGCCCTAGACAATCCGCACGGCGGCACGTACAGGGGTTCGTGGAATCCCCGTACGTGCCGCCGTGTCGGGTGGGCGAATGAATGAGGGCAAAAGACGAATGACATCAACGGCATTGGCCGGTGTAGCACAACTCGCCGGCGGTTCGATCGACTTCAATTACCACGGAGTGATCGATAACTTCTGGCGACTGACCGTCGACGGGGTGACCTACGGCTCAATCTATGCCTTGGTCGCCGTGGGCTATACCCTGGTCTACGGCGTATTGCGGCTGATCAATTTCGCCCATTCGGAAATATTCATGCTCGGCATGTTCGGTCAATTGGTCGGGCTCATGCTGTTCGGATTCGTGGCGAATCCCGATGTGTACACCCAGGGCATCATCCTGACGGTCACCTATCTCGCGTTGGCGATGATCATCGGCATGCTGGTATCCGGTGGCGCCGCGGTCGGATTGGAGCGTGTGGCCTATCGGCCATTGCGCAAACGCGGGGCCAAACCGCTCAGCTTCCTCATCACGGCGATCGGTATGTCGTTCGTGATCCAGGAATTCGTGCACTTCATCCTGCCGAAGATCAATCCCAAACTCGGCGGCACCAATGCGCAGCAGCCGATCAAACTGGTCGAGCCGAGCGTGCAGTTCAGCTTCTTCGGCGCCGAGGTCGACAACATCAAACTGCTGATCGTGCTCGCGGCCATCGCGCTGGCGATCGTGACCGAGGTGCTGATCAACCGGACCAAATTCGGGCGCGGCATCCGCGCCGTCGCCCAGGATCCCGACACCGCGACGCTGATGGGCGTTTCGCGGGAGCGGGTCATCATGTTGACCTTCTTCATCGGCGGTGTACTCGCCGGTGCGGCCGCGCTGCTGTACGCGATCAAGATCCCGCAGGGCATCATCTACTCCGGCGGATTCATCCTGGGCATCAAGGCATTCAGCGCCGCGGTGCTGGGCGGCATCGGCAATCTGCGCGGCGCATTGCTCGGCGGCATCCTGCTCGGTGTGGTGGAACAGTACGGCCAGTCGCTGCTCGGTTCGGAGTGGCGCGATGTCGTCGCGTTCGTCGTGCTGGTGCTGGTGCTGATGGTGCGCCCGACCGGCATCCTCGGTGAGAGTCTCGGGAGGGCCCGCGCATGACCGACTCGACCAAGACCCCAGATTTCGTACCCGAGACGACCAACGCGGCCCCGCCCAAACATGGTGTCGGAGACGCGATTCGGACCTGGTGGGACGGCCTGAGCCGCCCCGCGCAATGGGGTGTCGGCGTGCCGATCCTCATTCTGCTCGCACTGCTTCCGCTGTTCCCGCCGCCGCTGCTGGATACCCCCGGCTACAACTTCGGTCTGGTCATGGCGCAGGTCGCGATGTACGCGCTGATCGCCATCGGCCTGAATGTCGTTGTCGGACAGGCAGGGCTGCTCGACCTCGGCTACGTCGGCTTCTACGCCATCGGCGCGTACACGGTCGGCCTGCTCACCAGCCCCAACAGTCCGTGGAATCAGACCGACGGCGGCTGGCTGAATCCGACCTGGGCCTGGATGGCCTGTCTGCCGATCGCGGTCGCGGTGACGGCCATCTCCGGCATCATCCTCGGCACCCCGACGCTGCGGCTGCGCGGTGACTATCTGGCGATCGTGACCCTCGGCTTCGGTGAGATCGTGCGGCTGCTCGCCGACAATCTCTCCGATATCACCAATGGCAGCCTGGGTTTGTCCGGTGTCGCCTTCCCGCATGTCGGCGAATCCGACAGCAAGCCGGAGGGTGTGTTTTCCGGCGGTAACAGCGGCAATACCGATAGCGCGAATCTGCTCGACCGGGCCAGTTACGGCACCTGGTGGTACTGGTTCGCGATGGTGCTGGTGATCATCGTGCTGCTGATCGTCGGCAATCTGGAACGCAGCCGAGTCGGCCGCGCCTGGGTGGCCATCCGCGAGGACGAGGACGCCGCCGAGATCATGGGCGTGCCGACCTTCAAATTCAAGCTGTGGGCCTTCCTGATCGGCGCTGCCGTCGGCGGCATGTCGGGTGCGATCTACGCCGGTCAGGTGCAATTCATCAATCCGACCGGGTTCAACATCATCAATTCGATGCTGTTCCTGTGCGCGGTCGTCATCGGCGGTCAGGGCAATAAGCTCGGAGTCATCTTCGGTGCGTTCATCATTGCCTATCTGCCCGCGCGGCTGCAGTCGGTGAAATTGGTGAGCAGCGAGTCCACCGGGTACATCCTGTTGGCCATCGACGTGCTGGTCTTCGTCGGGTTGGTCCTCGTGTGGAAGTACAAGGGCGACAGTCTGAGTGCGTGGCCGCGGCGCGGCTGCATCACCGGCATGGTGGTCACCGGCGTCTTGGGCGCACTGCTGCTCGGCAGTGTGCTGCTGTTCCGCGTCGGTGGTGCCCAGTCCCTCGGTGACCTCAAGTACATGTACTTCGGAATTACCTTGGTGGTCATGATGATTCTGCGACCACAGGGTCTGTTCCCGGTGCGGCAGAAGCTGCTTACCTTCGGTAGGCAGGTGTATCAGGCCGTGCGCAAACCGGGTGAGCGTGAATTGATCGGAGCGGGACGATGACCGGGCCAGGCGCGGGTGACGCCCTGTTCGACAATGAGGATATGGCGGCCGGTTACGTGGCCCCGCCCGAGGTCGAGAGCGCGGGCGAGGTCGATGTCACCGCCGTGATCCCGGTGCTCGCCGATGCCGAGGTGGTCGCGGATGTGGTTGCGCCGCACCGCGACATCGAGACCGCGGTGGGTGCGCCGCTGCTGCGCACCGATGGGCTCACGGTGCAGTTCGGCGGTCTGACCGCATTGGACAAGGTGAGCTTCGAGATCCGCCGCGGTGAAATCCTCGGACTGATCGGACCCAATGGCGCGGGCAAGACCACCTGCTTCAACGCCATTACCGGTGTCTACAAACCGGCCTCGGGTCTGGTGTATTTCGACGGCAAACCGCTGACGAAAACCAAGCGCAATGAGATCACCCGGCTCGGTATCGCCCGCACCTTCCAGAATGTGCGGCTGTTCAGCGAGATGACCGCGCTGGAGAATGTGGTCGTCGGCACCGACGCCAGGCATAAGACCTCGGTGCCCGGTGCGATCTTCCGCACCCCGCGGCATCGCAGCGAGGAGAAGGACGCGATCGAGCGCGGCATGGCCCTGCTCGAATTCGTCGGTATCGCACCGCGTGCGGTGGAGAAGGCGCGCAATCTCTCCTACGGCGATCAGCGCCGACTGGAGATCGCCCGCGCGCTGGCCACCGAGCCGAAACTGCTCTGCCTGGACGAACCCGCCGCCGGGTTCAATCCGAGCGAGAAATCGGCGCTGATGGATCTGATCCGCAAGATCCGCGACGACGGGTTCACCGTGCTGTTGATCGAGCACGATATGCGCCTGGTCATGGGTGTCACGGACCGGATCGTGGTGCTGGAGTTCGGTCGCAAGATCGCCGATGGGCTGCCCGCGGAGATCCGCGACAACCCGGATGTGATCGCGGCGTATCTGGGTGTGCCGGATACCGAGGCCGCGGCGGCCGAAAAGGCCACCGCCGTAACCGAAGTGATCGAACCGGAGCAGCCCGTCGACGAACCGACTCCGGCCGGTGGCGAGCATCGCAAAGCGGAGCCGCGCGACTTCAACGAGGCGCCGCCGCTGCTCGAGGTCGACGATATGGTCGTCAACTACGGCAGAATCCAAGCGCTGCACGGGGTTTCGCTCCGTGTCGCCGAGGGTGAGCTGGTGACTCTGCTCGGCGCCAACGGCGCGGGGAAGACCACCACCATGCGCGCGCTGTCCGGGTTGCTGCCGCTGACCCGCGGCAAGATCAGGTTCGAGGGTCGTGACATCACCCAAATGAAGGCGCACGAGCGGGTGACGCACGGGTTGATCCAGGCGCCTGAGGGGCGGGGCGTCTTCCCCGGTATGACGGTCCAGGAAAACCTCGATATGGGTTGCTACGGAAGGGCTTTCAAACAGAAGGCAGAGTACGGCCAGACGCTGGAGTGGGTTTTCGAGCTGTTCCCGCGGCTGTCCGAGCGACGCAAGCAGGTCGGTGGCACGCTCTCCGGCGGTGAGCAGCAGATGCTGGCCATCGGCCGCTCGCTCATGGCCCGCCCGCGCCTGCTGCTGCTCGATGAACCGTCGATGGGCTTGGCGCCCATGGTGATTCAGCAGATCTTCCGGATCATCAGCGAGATCAACCAGCAGGGCACCACGGTGCTTTTGGTCGAGCAGAATGCCCAGCAGGCGCTCACCCGTAGCGATCGCGCCTACATCCTGGAGACCGGTGAGGTCACCAAGAGCGGTATCGGTGGGGATCTGCTCACCGACCCCGCGGTGAAGTCGGCCTACCTGGGCGTGGGCTAGAAATCGGACCGTCCATGGCCGCCTCGAGGCAAGATGGCGGGATGTGCACGGCGAAGGCCGAGCCGGCGCTCGGTCTTCGCCGTGCACATCAGACGCTGGCCTGCGTTGGGCGCCGGCGCGCCCAATGACCACTACTGGAGGAATGGCGCTGTGGACGGGCATGACGAACTGACGAATCTGGCCGACCGCTACTGGGACAGCGTGCTGGCGGCCGCACCGAGCACGGCCACCCTGCTCGGCGACCACCGCTTCGACGACCGCATCGAGGATCGCTCGCCCGAGGCCGAACAGCGACTGCTCGCGACCTTGCGCGAGTTGCGCGATCGGGTCGTCGGTCTCGACGCCGAAAACCTCGACGGAACCGACCGGGTCACCCGCGGTCTGCTGCGCACCGAACTGGATACGGCCATCGACAATCTGGCGTGGCGGCCGACCGAACTGGCATCGGACCAGATGGACGGTGTGCACGCGGGCATGCTCATGATGGCCACCCAGACCAAGGCGCCGCAGCCCGAACACGCGCACGCCCTGGTCCGGCGGTATCACCAGTTCGGCGCGCTGTTCGACCAGGCGGTCCAGCAGTTCCGCAACGGCCTGGCCGCGGGCCGCACGCCGGCGCGCATCACCATCGAACGCTCGCTCAATCAGCTGGATGGCTATCTGGCCTCCGATATCGCCACCGATCCGTTCACCACCTTCGCCGGACCGGCGGACTGGGCCGGGGAAGCCGACTGGCGTGCCGATCTCACCGAGGTCGCCCGCGAGATGATTCGCCCGGCCTTCCAACGCTATCGAGACGTACTGGCCGATGAACTGCGGCCCGCCGCCCGTCCCGATGACAAATGCGGCCTGTGCTGGCTCGGTGCCGACGGCGAGGACATCTACCGGCGGCAGCTGCGCCGCCACACCACCCTGCCCGATCTCGGCGCGGACGAGATCCACGAACTCGGTCTCTCCGAATTGGCGCTGCTGCGTGCGGAGTACGCCGCGGTCGGGACCCGGCTGTTCGGTACTGGCGATACCGCCGAAATCTTCACCCGCCTGCGCCGGGATACCGAACTGCGTTACGTCAGTGGCGAGGAGATCATGGCCGATGCGCAGCGTGCGCTCGGCGCGGCGGCCGCGGAGATGGGCAACTGGTTCGGCCGCCTGCCCAAGGAATCCTGCGATATCGTCCCGGTGCCGGAATTCCTGGCCGCGGATGCGCCTGCGGCGTACTACTTTCCGCCCGCCGCGGACGGATCCAGGCCCGGCACCTACTTCGTGAACCAGCACGAACCCACCGGCCGCAGCCGCTACGAGACGGCGGCGGTCGCCTATCACGAGGCGATTCCGGGGCATCACCTGCAACTCACCATCGCCAACGAACTCGATCAGCTGCCGCGATTCCAACGGCAGTCCTTCGCGAATACCGCCTTCGTCGAGGGCTGGGCGCTCTACACCGAACGTCTTGCCGACGAAATGGGTTTGTACGACGACGATTTGGCGCGCGTCGGCATGCTCGCCGCCGATTCGTGGCGCTCGTGCCGACTCGTCGTCGATACCGGAATCCACGCCAAGGGCTGGAGTCGTCAGCAGGCCATCGACTTCATGGTGGCCAACGCACCGGTCGGGCTGACCGAGATCGAGGTCGAGATCGACCGTTATATCGCGATCCCCGGTCAGGCCGTGGCCTACAAGGTCGGTCAGCTCGAGATTCGTCGGCAGCGTCGGCAGGCCGCCGAGCGGCTCGGTGCCGCCTTCGACATCAAGGCATTCCACGATGTGGTGCTCGGCTCCGGCTCGGTCAGCCTGCCGGTGCTGCGCGAACTTGTGGCCACACTGTGACCCGCTGAGCGGCTCCCCGAGTTGCGGGCCGATGTGGGCGGGGTTCCAATGAATGTGCGGTGATCGAGCTCTCTAGGTAGGTCATGAACAGCACGTTCAGCTCTCGGCTCGGTCCGTTGCGCGGCAATCGCATCGTGCTGATCTGGGTGGTGCTCGGTGTGATCGGCGCGCTCACCGCGACAGGTTTGCTCGTGACCGGACGCTCCACCGACGCGGGTGAAATGCTTACCGCGCGTACAATTTCCGATTCGACGACACCGGGATTCGCGGGCGCCCTGCCCGACTCGGCGAATCCGATCGGCGATGCCGCGCCCCCGGTCGCCTTCGCGCCGTTGGCCGGGTTATCGCCGGCCGGGATGCCGGTCGCGTCGAGTCGGGCGGTGCAGGCGCTGGCCGATCATCCGCTCTTCGCCCAGCACGTCGGACTCGGCAGGGTCGATTGCAAACTGCCCGCTTGGCACGACGATCCGGAGACGGCACGGGCCTTCTACCGGTCCGCGATCGCCTGCCTGGACGCGTCATGGGAACCGACACTGCGCGGCGCCGGACTGCCGTTCCATCCGCCGCGGCTACTCGCCCCCACCGAATCCCGTGATGTGGCAAGCCAATGCGTACAGCGACTGCGCAACGGTCCGACAACGTTCTACTGCGCCCTCGACGAAACCCTGGTCCTGCCATACGATGCCATGCGGCCGTTGTCCAGTGGCTCGCGCCGCGGCGCCCAATTGGCAGTCCTCAGTACCGAATACGGCCACCACGTGCAGAACCTGATCGGCGTCATGCAGGCCTACAACGAAAAACGTGCGACCATCGGCAAGGAAACCACCGCCGGTCGCGAGCAGAGCCGCCGCATGGAACTGCAGGCCCGTTGCTTCTCCGGCATGTTCCTCGGCACCAACTTCGGCCGCGCCGATATCGATGAACAAACCTGGACCGAAGCCTCCCATACCGTCCAGAGCGGCCACGCCACCCGCGATCCACGCATGCAGGGCACCGAAGAAAACGTGTGGGGCTGGTGGAAATGGGGCTCCGACAAGGGCGACACCTGGGAGTGCAATACCTGGTACAGCTCCCCGGCGCACGTGGAGTGATCCGCGCATTCACCTACGACACTGGGTATGCTGGCATACCATGAAGCGTACGACGGTGAAACTGCCGGACGACCTGGATGACCGGGTCCGGCAGGAGGCTGCACGGAGGGAGATGACGATTTCCGATTGGACGAGGGAAGCCATCGAGGCTCATTTGCCCGAGGGCAGTGAGCCGCGACGATTCGGCGCGGCCGCCGCTGGGCGCAGCGGTCGATCGGATATTTCTGAGCGGATCGAAGAGATCCTGCGCGGGGAGTGGGACCGATAGCGCGCTTGATCGTCGACGCCGGACCGCTGTATGCCTACGTCGATGCGGACGATGCCCACCACAAGGCTTGCCTGAATCTGTTACAACACCACCGAGGTCCACTGGTTGTGCCCACTTTGGTCATCACCGAAGCCGCGTACCTGATTGCGACCCGGCTCGGTGCTGAAGCCGAGGTGCGGTTTCTCGGAGACTTCGCAGAAGGTCTGTTTTCCGTCGAACCGGTCCATCCTTCGGACTGGCTGCGTATTGCCGAATTGACTGCCAAGTATCGGGATTTGCCGCTCGGTACGGCCGATGCGTCGGTCGTCGCCACGGCTGAACGGCTCGGCGTTACCAAGGTGGCGACCCTGGATCGGCGCCATTTTTCCGTCGTTCGGCCTTGCCACATCGACGCCTTCGAGATTCTGCCCTGAGCGATTGAAGTGCCCCGTGCCCCGCAGTGTCTTTGTCGGTGGGCGTCAATAGACTCTCAGGCGTGACCCCAGCGACTACTGATCAGCGTTCCAGTGCCGTGCCAGGAGCAGCCAGCGAAGCGGGTGGTGTGCGGCCGACGCTGTTGCTGTTGGATGGGCATTCGATTGCCTATCGCGCGTTCTTCGCGCTGCCCGCGGAGAACTTCAAGACGGTCACCGGGCAGACCACGAATGCGGTGTACGGATTCACCGCGATGCTGATCAATCTGTTGCGGGACGAGAAGCCGACGCATATCGCGGCCGCTTTCGACGTCAGCCGCAAGACCTTCCGTACCGAGGCGTATCCGGAGTACAAGGCCGGGCGCAATGCCACGCCCGATGAGTTCCGCGGCCAGGTCGAACTCACCAAGGATGTGCTCGGCGCCATGGGCATCCCGGTGATGGCGATCGACGGTTTCGAGGCCGACGACCTGATCGCCACTATCGCGACGCAGGCCGTGGGCGAGGGTTTCCGCGTTCTGATCGTCTCCGGTGACCGTGATGCCATCCAGTTGGTCAGCGATGAGGTCACACTGCTCTACCCGCGCAAGGGCGTCTCCGATCTCACCCGGTTCACCCCGGATGAGGTGATGGCCAAATATCAGCTCACCCCGGCCCAGTACCCGGATTACGCGGCCCTGCGCGGGGACCCGAGCGATAACCTGCCCGGCATTCCGGGCGTCGGGGAGAAGACCGCCGCCAAGTGGATTCGCGAATACGGCGATCTGACCACCCTCGTCGACAAGGTGGACGAGGTGAAGGGCAAGGTCGGCGACGCACTGCGCGCCAACCTCAGCAGTGTCGTGCTCAACCGCCAGCTCACCGAGATGGTCCGCGACGTTCCGCTGCCCTACACCCCCGATCAGCTGGCCCAGCAGCCGTGGGATCGCAACAAGATCCACCAGCTCTTCGACGACCTGGAGTTCCGGGTGCTGCGCGACCGGCTCTTCGAAACCCTCGCCCCGCCGGAGCCCGAGGCCGAATCCGGCTTCGAGATCAGCGGCGGTGCGCTCGAGGTCGGCGCGGTCACCGGGTGGCTCGCCGAACATGCGAAAGTCGGTGTCCGACACGGCATTTCGGTGGTCGGCACCAATACGCCCGGCAATGGGGACACGCGCGCGCTCGCCATCGCCGCCGCGGACGGCGAGAGCGGCTACATCGATGTCGCCGTGCTGACCCCGGAAGACGAAGCCGCACTTGGCGCTTGGCTGGCCGATCCGGCCGTGCCGAAGGCGCTGCACGAGGCCAAGGCCGCCATGCACGCGCTGCGTGGTCGCGGCTGGACCTTGGCCGGTCTCACCAGCGATACCGCCCTGGCCGCCTACCTGGTCCGCCCCGGCCAGCGCAGCTTCAACCTCGACGATCTCTCGCTGCGCTACCTGCACCGCGAACTGCGCGCCGAAACCGACGAAACCCCGCAGCTGTCCCTGCTCGACGACGCCGACACCGTGGACGCCGAGCTGGCGCAGACCGAAATGCTGCGCGCGAGGGCAGTTCTCGACCTTGCCGAGGCACTCGACGGCGAACTGCGCCAGATCGAATCCAGCGCACTGCTCGACGATATGGAACTGCCGCTGCTCAGCGTTCTCGCCGAACTGGAGAACGCCGGCATCGCGGTCGATATCGAGCAGCTCGAGAACCTGCAGCGCCAATTCGCCGATAAGGTCACCGATGCGGCCAACGCCGCCTATGGCGTGATCGGCAAGCAGATCAACCTCGGCTCCCCCAAGCAGCTGCAGGTGGTGCTCTTCGACGAACTCGATATGCCGAAGACCAAGCGCACCAAAACCGGTTACACCACCGACGCCGACGCGCTGGAATCGCTGTTCGAGAAGACCGAGCATCCGTTCCTGCGGCATCTGCTCGAGCACCGCGACGCCACCCGGCTCAAGGTCACCGTGGACGGTCTGCTCAAATCCGTCGCCGACGACGGCCGCATCCACACCACGTTCAACCAGACCATCGCCGCCACCGGCCGGCTGTCCTCGACCGAGCCGAATCTGCAGAACATCCCGATCCGCACCGATACCGGCCGCCAGATCCGCGACACCTTCGTGGTCGGCCCGGGCTACCAGTCGCTGATGACCGCGGATTACAGCCAGATCGAAATGCGCATCATGGCCCACCTTTCCGGTGACGAGGGCCTGATCGAGGCCTTCAACTCCGGCGAGGATCTGCACACCTTCGTCGCCTCCAAGGCCTTCGATATCCCGCTGTCGGAGGTGACGCCCGAAATGCGCCGCCGGATCAAGGCGATGTCCTACGGTCTCGCGTACGGCCTGAGCTCCTATGGCCTTTCGACGCAGCTGAAGATCAGCACGCAGGAGGCCAAGGAGCAGATGGAGGTCTACTTCGACCGCTTCGGCGGCATTCGCGACTATCTCTACGAGGTCGTCGAACAGGCGCGCAAGGTCGGCTACACCGAAACCCTCTTCGGTCGCCGCCGCTACCTGCCCGATCTGGACTCCAGCAACCGCCAGCGCCGTGAGGCCGCCGAACGCATGGCCCTCAACGCGCCCATCCAGGGCACCGCCGCCGACATCATCAAGGTCGCGATGATCAACGTGAACAAGGCGATCAAGGAGGCGGGCCTGCGCTCGCGCATGCTGCTGCAGATCCACGACGAACTGGTCTTCGAGGTCGCCGAGGGGGAGAAGGACACCCTCGACGCACTCGCCCGCGAACAGATGTCCTCGGCGATCACGCTGTCGGTGCCGTTGGACGTCTCCGTCGGCACCGGCCGCAGCTGGGACTCCGCCGCGCACTGAGCGCGGGGCGCGGCACACCGTATTTCCGGTGTGCCGCATCGCAATTCAGCGCCCCGCGGCCAGCATTGTGCACATTCGAGTGATCACTGCTCGCGCCGCACCAGTTTCGCCGATCCCGTTCGCAGATCGATCTCATCGCGTGGCGGTGCTCCATCGGACTTATCTTCTTTATGCATCAGTGCCGTCTGCCGCTGTTCGAACTCGTAATGCTTCGAACCTTGAAAGGCCGCGGCGACCTGTTCGAATCCGGTCGCGGCGACCGGCGTGTGCTTGCGGTGTTTGAACCACGGCAGTATCCGACTGCCGGTAAGCCGATTCCACAGCACCTCGACGAAAGCGAGTCCGATCAGCAGGACGGCCAACCCGGGGATGGTCATGGCGACAAGGGCACCCATGTGACCGAAAGTACCGCCGCGACGGCGGCATGCGATCTGCCCTCGTTGCCACACCCCCTGAGCTGCGCGGATGGTACTCGCGAGTAGGTGCGACGGAGCGACAAATGTGGTTGCTATTGCGTCGAGATCGACCTATTCTGGTCGGCGTGCCGAATCCCGCCGACCGCCACAGCGCCGCGCTCCATGTCGCAGACCGCGACAGCGCAGTGCTAATTCCGCTTACCGCGATGGTGGCAACCCGGCGACTTCTCGTAGTAACCCGCCGTAGCGGGGTCTGATTCGGACCGGCCCCCTCGCTGCGGGCTACTGATTACTTACTGCTGGTCCCCTCTGTCAATTGAGACGACAATCCTCGGGAAGACCTCCGCACAATGACCATCCTGACACTTGACCCCAATATGTTCATCGAAGCCGCCCCCAAGGCGCTGCGCGCCGAATGCGCCGATCTGACACCCACGCAATTCCACCACCGCTATTGCGAGCACTCCGGCCCGATTCGGGTCGGCGATTGGTCGCCGGCGGGCAATCGGAGCGCGGAGTTCACGGCCACCCTTGAATTCGCCGACCACCTGCGCACGGTGATCGCCACCGGCAGCCCGGTCGCCGCGATGACCTCGGCCCTCTACGACGAGGGCTATCCGGTCGAAATCCTGCAATTCCACCAGCGCCGCACCGCTGCGGGCACCGCGACATTCGTGCAGTGCGAATGCGATGGCAGGCGCGGCTGGGGCGCGGCCCTGGCTGATGACGGCGCTGAATCGACGGTCCGCGCCATGATCGCGGGCGTCAACAAGCTGGGCGCCTGAGCGTACGAAAACCCAACGGGCCGTTCACATTCCACGGAATGTGAACGGCCCGTTGGCGTAGTTGTGCGCGCCGAAGCTTACTGACCGGCCTGCTGCTCGGCGAGTTGCTTGCGCACCTCGTCCATATCCAGCGCCTTCACCTGGGTGACCAGATCCTCCAGCGCGGCGGGCGGCAGCGCGCCCGGCTGCGCGAAGACCAGCACGCCCTCGCGGAACGCCATGATGGTCGGAATCGAGCGGATGTTGGCGGCGGCGGCCAGGCCCTGTTCGGCCTCGGTGTCGACCTTGCCGTGCACGACATCGGGATGCTTGTCCGAGGAGGCCTCGAAGGTGGGTGCGAAGCTCTTGCACGGACCGCACCAGTCGGCCCAGAAATCGACGAGTACCACGTCGTTTCCGGTGACGATCTCATCGAAATTCTGTTGGTTCAGCGTCTGGGTGGCCATGACGTCCTCTCGTGTCGTAGTCGCCAGCTATAACGTCCGGCGCGGTATATATCTTCCGGCGGTGCCTCTATCTTCCTCGGGCGACCGGCCACTCGCGCCGTTGATCGCCGTCCCAACGGCGGATACCCACCACGGTCGCCGGGAAATCACGGTCCCTGGCGACGGCGTGGATCGCCTCGCCCAAATGCTGCGTCGGCACCCTTCTGGCCAGGGTGATATGCGGCGTCCATTCATCGGGTTGCACATTCGACGGTATGCCGGGACACGGCGAAACGACGGCGAGAATACGACGTTGCAGTGCGAGCAGGTGTTCCGAGGGCACTACCGACCGGACCAGGATCGGATGGCGTGCACCGAAGATCAGCACGCCGCCCAGTCGTATCGGAATCGGCCGGAAGGTGAGCTGGTCCAGTGCGTGATCGATGCGCGGCCAGATCTGCCTGGCCACCGCGACGGTGATATGCGGCCGGTTGGTTTCGGCATGCTTCCCGGCCAAACTCGGAATGCCTGCCTCGGCGAGCAACTGCCACTGCCGCCGGATCTCCGCATCGGCCACATCGTCCAATAACAATTCGACCGACTGCACCATAGTTCACGAGAGGTTAGCCGCCCGCGCGGCTCGATGGGCGGCGAACACGCGGCCCAGTTGTCGGCGAACAACTTGCGTCGCGGGAGGATGGCCAGGTGAACCGTGATACGTCGCCTATGCGACTCGGCCTCATCGAAGGTGACGGCATCGGCCCCGAGGTGGTCCGCGCCACCCGCGCGGTGGTCGACGAAGCACTCGCCGCGGTCGGCGCTGCCTCGGTCGACTGGATTCAGTTGCCGATGGGGCAGCACGCCATCGCCGAATTCGGCAATCCGCTGCCGGAACAGACCCTCGCGGCCCTCGACGAACTCGATGCCTGGATCCTCGGCCCGCACGACAATGCCGCCTACCCGCCCGAACATCGAATCGCACCCGGCGGTGCCGTCCGCAAACGCTTCGGCCTCTATGCGAATATCCGCCCCGCCCGTGCCTTCGCGGGAGTCAAGGCGAGCGCTCCCGATATCGACCTGGTGATCGTCCGGGAGAACAGCGAAGGCTTCTATGCCGACCGCAACATGTTCGCCGGATCGGGCGAGTTCCGACCGACCCCCGACGTGGCGATGGCGGTCGGCCTGATCACCCGGCAGGCGTGCGAGCGGATCGCGCACGAGGCCTTTCGGCTCGCGGCCGCGCGCCGCAAGCGGGTCACCATCGTGCACAAGGCCAATGTGCTGCCGATGACGATGGGCCTGTTCCGCGATGTCTGCTATGACGTCGCCCACGCCTATCCGGGCGTCGAGGTCGACGACGAACACGTCGACGCGGTCGCCGCCCATCTGGTCCGCGCCGCCCGCGACTACGACGTGGTGGTGACCGAGAACCTGTTCGGTGACATCCTTTCCGATCTCGCGGGTGAGCTGAGCGGCTCGCTCGGCATCGCCGCATCGCTCAACTGCTCGGCGACCAAGGCGATGGCCCAGGCGGTGCACGGCGCCGCGCCGACGCTGGCCGGACACAACCGCGCAAACCCGGCGGCGCTCCAGCTTTCGGCGGCAATGTTGTTGCACTGGCTGGGAATTCGCGACAACAACCGTGCGCTGTCGAGCGCGGGCGAGCGCATCGAACGCGCCGTCGCGGGCGCCTTCGCCGCGGGTATCGCCACCGCCGACCTGGGCGGCCTCGCCTCGACCAGCGAATTCACCGAGCAGATCTGCGCCAGGGTGCACCGCCGCTGACCCGGACCGGCGAGGCGACCGGGAACCCAACTCGTTCGAACCGGAACCGAGCACATATCCGACCGAGCGACAATGAAGACGATCTACGCCAGGCTGTGCAAATGTGACGACGGGTTGGCCCTCCAGCGCCGCACAGAGCTGGCAGAAATCCTCGGCCTGCGGAAACCGGTGGGCGACCGCACAATGTTCGGGTGGCTAAAGGCAAGAACACAGTTCCACCACTGCCCGTGGTCCGGGTGGTCGAACGGATCCGCACCGCGCTGCTGACGCTGCACCGCAAGCTCGCACCCCCGCCGATCGCGGTCTTCGAGATGATCACGGCGGCATCGACCGCCCAGGCCGTTTGCGCCGCAGCGCAACTCGGCATTGCCGATGCGCTGAGCACTGGTCCGCGCGGCCTCGCCGAACTGGCGACCGAGATCGGCGCCGATCCCGACTACCTGCGGCGGTTGCTGCGCTGGCTGATCGGCCAAGGGATCTTCACCCAACGCCCGGACGGAGCATATGCACTGACCCCCCTCGCCGAACCGTTGCGAGCGGATGCGCCGGTATCCCTAAGGGACTTCGCGCTGTTCATCGGATCCACCCACCACCGCCGGTACTGGTCGTACCTCAGCGATGCGGTGCGCACCGGCCGGGTGGTCATTCCCGAAAGCGCCGACGGATTGGCGTTTTTCGACTACGTACGCACAGATCGGGAATTCGGCGCTATCTTCGACGGCGCGATGACCAGTGTGTCGGAACTGATGCTGGAACCGATGTTGGCCGCGGGCCACTTCGATCGATTCCCCACGATCGTCGATGTCGGCGGCGGGCGCGGTCGGCTGCTCGCCGAAATTCTCTCTCGCGCACCGCAATCCCGCGGCATCCTGTTCGACCTACCCGAGGTCGTCGCCGAGGTGTCGGTGCCGCAACGCTGCACCGCTGTCGGCGGCTCGTTCTTCGACTCCGTTCCCGAGGGCGGCGACGCCTACCTGCTCAAGCACATCGTGCATGACTGGACCGACGCAGACGCCGTGAAGATCCTGCGCACCGTGCATCGCGCCATGACCGGCTCGGCACGGTTGCTGCTGATGGAAGTTGTCCTCCCGGAAGATAATCGGCCGCATCGTGGCAAATTCCTCGACCTCGAGATGATGGTCAGCGCGGGCGGCCGCGAACGCACCGCACAAGAATTCCGTGGCCTCCTCGCCACAGCAGGATTCGAAATCGTGCGCATCATCCCCACCGCCACACCGGACAGCATCGTGGAGGCACGCAAGGCCGATTGACCAGGTTCGGCCGAGACCGCAGACGCATCGACTGCATACGATCTCGGCCCACCACAGTCGTCACCGCCCGGGCAGCGGGATGGGCATGGGAGGGTCGGTGAGGATCCGGGCGTCCAGGATTTCGTACCATTCGTCCTGACTGGTCCGCCGCGTCTCCCACATCGGATCTTTCGACCGTTCGGCAACTTCCCGGCGGTAGCTGCCCCAAGCCGCCTCGTCGGCGAAACTGACATGATGTTCGATACAGTGCACATCGTCGCCGATGGTCACCGTGTACCACTTGGTATCGAGCACCGTGTCCATGTCCGCATAGAACCACAGCTGCCGGTCTGCAATCCATTGCCAGAAGGCGCTCAGGTCACCGCGTGCTTTGGCGGTCGGCCGGAAGCGGTAGACGAGATGCAGCATCAATATTCTCCTATCAGAGAATCGTCGAGTAGGTCCGCCCAGTCCGGACCCAGTACCGACGCGTACCGGTCGTGATAGCCGAGTACAGTGCGCCGATTGTGCGCCCGCACCTGAGCAGGGTCGAGCGCGCCGCGGGCGAGCAGCACAACCGCGGCGAGCGGTTGCAAGCTCGCACCCCGCGATATCTTGGCTTGCAGTGACGACGTCGACAGGTGCACATGCTCGAGACCGTTGCGGGCGGCGTAATCGACCGGTGCGACGCAGGTGGTGACGAAGTAGGCACCGTCGCGGTGGGCGTGCTCGGCCGCACCGAAGTACCGCCCGTGCAGGCTGGTGCCGTGGCGATAGCACACCGCAGCGGCGACCAGTTCACCGTGGCGGTGGCACAGCACGGCCTTCGCCGTGTCGAGCAGACCTACCTCCCGCTGCGCGGCGAAGACCGTGTGCATCCACGAAACACCGCCACCAGCACCATATTTGCGGCGCGTGTTCGCGATCAGCGGTGCGATCGCCGCCGTGACCTGCGGCGTGAGGTCGGACCATTCGAGCTCATACCCGGCGGCCGCGAATTCCCGCAGCTCACGTCGACGCCGCTTGCGATGATGCCCGCTCGCTCTTATCAGAAGACCCGTTGTGCCGTCGCGTGGAACGCTGATCATCGCGTCGGCGGCGTGCACCAGTAGCCGCGCGGAGCGGTTCGACGCAGCGAGTTCGCGAGCGGCCGCCAATGGTAGGTACGGCATGATCACCCCCGCTCGACGATGTTCGCGGGCGTAGTAGCGACATGCCGCAAGCATGCGGCGCAGCGCAGACGCGCGCATCGAGCCCGGCACACAGATGAGCCCATTACGCACCGACCGCCGAGCGCCGAGCCAGACGAACGGCTCCCGCCACGGCCCAGTGACGCCGGGGAAGAAGTCCGGCAGATGGAACAGACCCGGGGTTTGCTCGCCCTCCCAGGCCGGAGTCGCGGCGACGAGCCGGTCCGCGGCACGGACAGTGACGACGCGATGCGGTGCGACCGCCGTATCGAGGTGTCGTAGCCAGCGGTAGCTGCAGAACAGATCCCCGGACTGGACGAGGCTGTCCCAGTTTCCCGCGGTAACCGACTCCAGTGTCGCCACGGCGGTGTGCAGCCTCGTTCGTGTCGAGAACCGACCCGACGCGGTGGCACACGCCCGTTCCGGCGACTCATCGAGGCTGCCGAAAACAGCCCGCCCGATCATGATTCGCTGCCCTCGGCCTGATGCGCCGCGAGCGCGGAGTCGTGCCGTCCACCGCTGATCAACTCGAGCCGCCGCGGCCACCGATGGCCGTCGACTCCGCCGGGACCGGCGAAATAGAATGTGGAGCAGCCCACCCCGTGGATGCGGTCGTGCGGGTTGAACCCGCCGCCGTCGGGGATCAGTCCGGCGGTTCGCGCCAGCCGATGCCGCAGCGATGAATAGCCGCTCCAGTCGAAATCGCGGACGGTGAAGGCGAAATGAGTTTCCCGGTTGTGCTGGCGCTCGTCGTCTCGCGCCCGCCGCAGCTGCCGTGCGATCCTCGACGATCCGGTGGCCGTGACGGATTCGGCCGGATAGAAGATTTCGTACCGCTGCTCGGCTCCAGGCCCACCGGAGTGCCCGTACGCTCGCAAGATGTTGATGCGATAGCCGCGTGGGTCGATCCCGTACCGGGCGCAGAACCGCTGCTGGACAACGACGCTGGGCATCGTGGCACCGACCTGCAGACCCGCCGCGGCAAGGTCCCGGTGCAGCGCGGCCGCGTTCGCCGGAAACACCATGAGGGCACAGTGATCGAAAACATATCGATTCCACGGCACATCATTCGAGTCGCCGAGCCGATCGGAAAACAGTAGTGCCGACAGAATCTCGTGCGACGAGCGAACGGTGGTAAAGCCGATCAACCGACTCAGCCTGGCTGCGTCGTCGATGGCGCTCGCGCCGTCGGTGGCCGGGCCGGATGCCGCCGAGTCGGATGCTTCGAGATGTTCGGGTAGTTCGATCACGTGAGGAAACCCCATGAGGTGCAGCAATTCCCGCGCGACCCGACGTGGGACATACGATCAACAGCAATGTGCCAGGCCATGCCGGTTCTTGCAACCGCTGGGACAAAGTTCACAGCTGGGAACCACTCGACGAGCACACTGCCGGTTGTCGTGGCAGTATTCGCGCTGTCGTCCTTCAATCGGACCGCACGGTCCGACTCGACACCCCACAGGACAGCTATGACAGATCGCAAAATCCTGGACAGCGTCCGGGATCTCGTCCCGGTTATCCGGCAGCGGGCGGAGCGGGCCGAACGGGAGCGGACCATACCGGAGCAGACGATTCGCGAGCTCACCGCGACGGGCGTTTTCCGTATGCTCCAGCCCCGCGAATTCGGTGGCTACGAGTCGTCACCGGTGGAATTCTTCGAGGTGGTCCGGTTGATCGCGGCCGCGTGCCCCTCGACCGGATGGGTCACCTCGATCTTCGGTACGCACGCCTGGCAGCTCGCCCTGTTTCCCGCACCCGCGCAACATGATATCTGGTCCGACACCCCGGACGCGTTGATCGCGACTTCCTACCTGCCCTCAGGGACGCTGACACCGGTGGAGGGCGGCGTCGAACTGTCCGGGCGGTGGGGGTTCTCCTCCGGATGCGAGCACGCCGACTGGGTCATGGTGGGGGCTTTGGCACCCGGCGTGGACGGCGCGGCCGATGACCATTTGACATTACTGGTGCCCCGCAGCGACTTTCGAATCGATGATGTGTGGCGTTCTGTGGGGCTGGCCGGAACAGGCAGCCATGACGTGCTACTCGACAAGACCTTTGTGCCTGCCCACCGAATCCACGACGCCGAGCGACACAATGCCGGAGACACCGGTGCCGACGCCGAAACCCCTGCGTTGTACCGCCTTCCGTTCACCAGTGTGCTGCCGGGTGGCGTCGCCGCACCGGTGATCGGAGCCGCCCAGGGCGCTTATGCCGCGTTCGTCGAGCGCATGCGGGGACGGGCCGACGACAGCGCCGTCGCCGTGCGGTTGGCCTGTGCCGCGTCGGAGATCGATGCCGCGATCCTCCAGCTCGAGCGCAATCTGTCCGAACAGCTGCGCTATGCCGAAGCGGGCGAGGACATTCCACTCGAACTGCGCTTGCGCGCCCGGCGCGACCAGGTACGCGCCACTGAACGCGCGGTCGAGGCGGTCGAGTCGCTGTTCCGGATCGCCGGTGGCCGCGCCGCCCGAACTCCCGATGTGCTGGAACGGCATTGGCGCGATGTGCACACCGGCAGCCTGCACCTGGCCAATGCCGCCGAGCGTGCGCTGGCGAACTTCGGCAGGGGCGAACTCGGTGCGACAGTGGAAGACCGGATTCTCTGAACATGCCTAGCACCGTGAATCCACATCTGCTCGGCGTCGCCGCCGAGTTGCCGCGTGCGGCGCATTCGACCGAGGAGCTGCTCGACGCCGGGCAGGGCCATCTGTCCGACCGGCTGACCGATATGTTGCGCAATCTCGGTGTCGAGAACCGGTATTCGATCCTGACCAACTATCCGGAGGTGTTGTTCGAGGGCGCCGAACCGGAATTGGGTATCGCCGTGGTCGATCTCGCGGTTCGAGCGGCCCGGACGTGCATCGCCAAGGCGGGCATTGCGGTGGATTCGATCGGCTTGGTGCTCGGTGTGTCCAGCAGCCCAGGCCGCTTGGTGCCGAGCCTGGTGTGCGATATGTTCGCGCGGATGCCGGAACTGCCCAGAACGGCCCAGAATCTGAGCATCGAATACATGGGCTGTTCCGCGATGGCGAAAGCTGTCGACACCGCGCGGTGGTATCTGAGCTGCAATCCCGGCAAGCGAGTACTTGTCTGCTTCGCGGAGGCGACCACGCCGCTTTCACCGCCGCTGCCGGGCTTCTACCGACACTTCCTGGAAGTGAGCCCGGATCAGCGGCAGCAGTCGGTGAATGTCCTGCACGGCTTCCTGTTCGCCGATGCGGCGGTCGCGATGGTCCTCGGAGCCGAGGGCGACGGACCTTCCTTCGGACCCGTCGCCAATCTGACGAACGAACTCGCCGAAGATGCCGAACTCGGCACCGTCCCCGACGGCGGTTCGGATATTCCGGTGGTATCGGGTCGACGGGCCTACACGCTGAGCCCACTCGTCACACCGCGCGGAGCCTACTATGCCCGCGAAACCGTCCGGATGGCGCTGAAGGACGACTCCTGCCGACTGGCCGCGCCCGCCGACGCCTCGGTACTACTCGTGCACACCGGCAGCGTGCGCATCCTGAACGCGCTGTGCCACGAATTCGGTGTCGAACCCGGTGACGACAAGGTCATCTCGTCCTATCGGGTATTGCGCGACTACGGGAATACGCTCGGCTGTTCGGTGCCCTTGATGCTGACCGAGCCGGTGCGGCGGCCGGCCGGGCAGGGCCTACTCGTCGCCTTCGGCCTGAGTTTCGGCTGCGGCGTCTTCACCATGTCCGTCCCCGCCGACGGGTGGACTCCGTAGCGGCTCGTCTCGGGAGTGCTCATGTCCCACACACTTGTTTCTCTGTTCGAGGACGCTGCCACGGCCGGTGGTGACGAATCGGCGGTGTACGCGGATGGCGGTTGGCGGTCCTGGGCGCAGTGGCGGTCGCAAGCGCACGCGCTGGCTCGCGGACTGCAGGATCTCGGCATCGGGAAAGGCGATGTCGTCGCGGTACACCTGCCCAATGGCTGGGAGTTCCTGATCGTGCATATCGCGGTCGGGATCACCGGGGCGACAGTGCTACCGCTGCATATGGGTTTGGGGACGCACGAGGTGCACACGTTGGTCACCCGGACCCGCGCGAGCGTGGTCGTGGTAACCGCGGAGGGCCACCGTGCGCTACGGAAACCACCGCGCGGCGACTTTCGGCCACCGAAGCACGTCCTGGTGGTCGGCGACGACGTCGACGAGTCGGCCATGGTGCGGTCGTACCACGATGTGTTGCAACGCTGGTCGGGCGTCGATCCGATTCCGGTGCCGGTGGCACCGGCGGATTCGTTCCTGCTGGCCCCCTCGTCCGGTACTACATCGAGCCGCCCCAAGATTTGCGTGCACACCCACGCGAGCCTGATCGGGAACGCGATCGCGGTCGCGACCGACGCGGCGGCCGAGGGCAGCGACACGATCGTCAGCGCCAGCCTGTTCACGCACCTGTACGGTCTGCTGTCGGTGCACCTGAGTCTGGTCACCCGCGGCCGTCAGGCGGTGCTGGCGGACTGGGATGTAGCCGAATTCCTCCGCGTGGCACAGGAATCGGAAGCGACGGTGCTGTTCGCGGTGCCCGCCCAGATACGCGACATACTGTCCCGGCCGGATTTACCCGGCGCCACGGAAACCGGCACCGCGGGGCTACTACTGCGCGAGATTCGCGCCAGCGGTGCGGCCGTGCCCGCGAAGCTCATCGCTGACGCCCACCGCGTGTTGAACGCCCGGGTGGTCGTCCAATGGGGCATGTCCGAACTGGGTGCGGGCCTGTTCACGCGGCCCGGTGATCCGCCGGAGACCGCGGCCACCAGTATCGGACGGCCGGTGTCCGGCGGGCGGGCGCGGGTGGTCACAGAGCATGGAAGGTCCTGTGGCACAGGCGAAATAGGTGAACTACAGTTCCACAGCCCGTATCGCTGCATCGAGTACTTCGAGGATCCGGAACTGACCGCGGCCGCGTGGACGACGGACGGATGGTTGCGCACCGGCGACCGCGCCAGCGTGAATGCCGATGGCACGATCGCCTTCCGCGGCCGGGATGTCGAGGTGATCAATGTCGGCGGGGTGAAATTCGCCGCGACCGAGGTGGAAACGCTGCTCGACGAGCTGGCGTCACTGGATCGCGTCGCCATCGTCGGTCGCCCCGACGAACGCCTTGGCGAGTATCCGTGTGCGCTCGTCACCCCGCGACCGGGTGCCGCAATCACCTTGGACGAGATCGTCGCGCATCTGACCGCACATGGGTTGGCGGACTACAAGATCCCGATCGAACTGATCGTGTTGGAGCAGATGCCGGTGACACCCACCGGCAAGATCGCGCGCGGCAGGCTGGTCGGACTGCTCGATCGCGGTGGAGCACCGAAGGACTCACCATGGGTGCGCCAGCTGCGGGCGCTGTCGCACCCGCAACGGCGACAGCGGGTGCTGGATCTGGTGTGCGACACGGTCCGTACGCTGGTCCAGGCAACTGCCCCGATCGGACCCGACCAGGTCTTCACCGACTACGGACTGACCTCCTCGACGGCGGTTCGCCTGCGCGCCGAACTATCCGAAATCACCGGACTCGACCTGCCCACGACCATCGCATACGACCTGCCGACCGCGAACCTCATCGCCGACCGCATCGGCGAGCTGACCGGCGATGCGGTGTCTCCTCCCCAACCGACCGCACCGGTTCGATCACGACCCGAACACGATCCGGTCGTGGTCGTGGGAATCGGATGTCGGTTGCCCGGCGGTGTCTCGTCCCCGGACCAGTTCTGGGAGCTGCTGGCCGATGGTCGCGAAACCATCGGGGACTTCCCCACCGACCGCGGGTGGAGCGCCGACCCCGACGCCACCTATGCGCGACGTGGCAGCTTCCTCGACGCCGCCGCATTCGATCCCGAGTTCTTCGGGATCGCACCGCGTGCGGCCGTCACGATGGATCCCCAGCAGCGGTTGTTGCTCGAAACTACTTGGGAGGCACTCGAACACGCGCGGATCGACCCGACCGCACTGCGTGACAGCGATACCGGAGTGTTCGTGGGGATCATGGCCTCCGACTACGTACCGCGCTCCTATGCTGCGGTCAAGGCTCTCGACGCCGCAGCCATGACGGGTAACGCCGCCGGTGTCGCGTCCGGCCGGATCTCCTATGTGCTCGGACTGCGCGGTCCCGCCCTCACCGTGGACACAGCGTGTTCGTCATCGCTCGTTGCACTGCATCTCGCAGTCCGATCGCTGCGCTACGGCGAGTGCACGCGGGCAATCGTCGGGGGTGCGACCGTACTGTCCACCCCCGCCACCTTTGTGGAGTTCGCCAAGCAGAACGGTCTCGCGGCCGATGGGCGCTGCAAGCCTTTCTCAGCCTCCGCCGACGGCACTGGATGGGGTGAGGGTGTGGGCGTGCTCGTGCTGGAACGCCTGTCGGATGCACGGCGCTCGGGCCGACGCATCCTCGGTATCGTGCGGGGCACCGCGATCAACTCCGATGGCACGTCGAATGGGCTGACCGCACCGAACGGCCTGGCGCAACAGCGGCTGATTCGGCAGGCGCTCGACGACGCCGGACTCGAACCGTCCGATGTGGATGTGCTGGAGGCACACGGCACCGGGACCACACTCGGCGATCCGATCGAAGCCAATGCCCTGCTCGCTACCTACGGACGCGATCGCCGCCACCCATTGCTGCTCGGCTCGGTGAAATCGAATATCGGGCATACCCAGGCCGCTGCGGGTGTGCTGGGGACGATCAAGATGCTGCTGGCTCTGCGGCACGGTTGTGTGCCGCCGACCTTGCACGTGGACGAACCGTCCCCACACGTCGACTGGACAACCGGAACCGTGCGTCCGGTAACCACCGCGACAGCATGGCCGGACCACGGAAAACCTCGGCGCGCAGGTGTTTCGGCATTCGGGATCAGTGGCACCAACGCACACGTGATCCTCGAACAAGCTCCGCCGGACACCGAACTGCCCACGCCCCGGATCGGCACCGCCGTGCTACCGCTGGTGCTCTCGGCCGCTACCGAGAAGGCGCTGGCAGCACAGGCGAAACAGTTGGTAACGGTGCTGGACGCGGGAGCCGATCCGATCGATGTGGGCTATTCTGCAGCGACCACCCGGACACGACTCATGCATCGGGCAGTCGTATTCGGTGCCGACCGAAGTGATCTGACGGCACTGGCGTCGGGGACCTCCGGCTACGCCGTGACCGGTCGGGCCGATCTGCCGGGCCGAACCGTTTTCGTATTCCCCGGCCACGGCGCGCAGTGGGCGGGTATGGCCGCGGCCCTGCTCGAATCTTCCCCTGCCTTTGCCGCATCGATGTCCGAATGCGAAACGGTGCTGAGCGAATTTGCCGATTGGTCGTTACTTGCGGCAGTCGAAGACGAATCAGCCCTGCGACGAACTGAAGTCGCGCAACCGGTGCTGTTCGCGGTGACGGTGTCGTTGGCGCGACTGTGGCAGTCCTACGGTGTGCATCCCGATGCGGTCGTGGGACATTCGTTCGGCGAAATCGCCGCGGCGCACGTCGCCGGTGTGCTGTCGTTACGCGACGCCGTGCGGGCGGTGGTCCGCCGCGGTGCGCTGTGCGCCGGACTCGGTGGACGCATGGTGTCGGTCGAATCGGCGTCCGAGGAAGTAGCGCAACGGATCTCACGACGCGACGGGATGAGTATCGCGGCCCACAACAGCCCTGACACGACCGTTGTGGCCGGCGACGACGACGCGATCACGGCCCTGATGGAGGAATACCGCGATGCGGGCATTGCGGCCCACCTGGTGCGGATTCCGTTCGCATCACATTCGGCCCATGTCGAGTCCGTCCGCGACCAACTGCTGGCCGAACTCGCCGACATGCGCCCGCAGCCCGCGCGAATCCCCTGGTACTCCACTGTAACCGGGGCAGCGATGGCCGGTCCCGACGCCGATGCCGGATATTGGTACGACAACTTGCGGCAGCCGGTGCGGTTCGCGGCAACCATCGAGGCGATGGCGGAGTCGGGGTTCGGCTTCTTCGTCGAATCTGGACCGCATCCGGTACTGACTCCTGCGATAACCGCGACCATCGGCGCCGCAGGACTCGCGCTGCCGACCATACAACGACGCCGCGGCGGCATAGAACAGTTCGCGAACTCACTGGCGCGCGGATTCGTGCGCGGGCTATCGGTCGACTGGGCCCAATCGTTCGCGGGTTCGGGCGCGCAGCAGATCGACCTACCGACCTATCCTTTCCAACATCGCCGCTTTTGGCTCGACCAGATAACTCTGCCGAACTACCCGCACTCGTTCGGCACACCACAAGTCCAGCACTCGATCATCGAAACATCTTCTACCGCAACATTATCCGCAGCTATAGCGCCGAATGCCCTGCACACACAACTACATCAACTCGACCCGGTCGACCAACACCGGCTGGTCGAGGACCTCATCCTGGCCCATGCCGCAGGCCTGCTCGGATACCACGGCCCGGACGCCATCGCCGGGGACCGCACCTTCCTCGAAATCGGATTCGACTCACTGACTGCGCTGGAACTCCATGACGCCTTGAACAAGCTCACCGGCCTACAGTTGCCACCCGTCGCCGCCTTCGACGCCGAAACCCCAACGACCCTCGCACAACGAGTGCTCGATGAGCTACGCGAGCAACCACGAGTTTTCAACTGACTCTTCCGCCTCCGGTGGTTGTTGCCCAGCAGGCCAAGCGAGGGTCCCGGCATCAAGTACGGGGCCGCGCGCATCGTTGAGGGTGTTCGGGAGTCGAATCCCGTTGGGCGGGGCCGTTATACGTCACGCAGTCGGGGCGGCGGCTATCAGCGTGGTCTGATCCCGCGGTGGACCAAGCTGCCGTGGATTCCGACCGAGTCGCAGTGGTTGGAGCTGCTCGGATGAGTGCCGGGATATCGGCTAGGTCCATCCGCAAGGATCGTGACTTTCGTTCAACTTGGATCAGTGGCCATCCTGCTGCTTGATCGGCAGGCTCGATCAGGACCAGGGGTCCTGGACGCTGTCCGGCAAACATTCGGTGGGGCTCAACTGCGCAATGCCCCCGTGTCAGAGGGAGCGCTCGTGCACGCGATTGGACCGTCCCCGGTTCGGGTGGACACGGGGTCGATGTCGCCCGGTAGTGCGGGAGTTTGGTGTTGGGTTCGACGCGGCGTAATTTCACCGAGGAGGACAAGGCTCAGGCGGTAGCGTTCGTTCTGGGTGAGGGGCGGCCGGTGGCCGAGGTGGCACGCGATATTGGCTGTCACGAGATGACGTTGCGGAAATGGGTGAAGAGGGCGAAGGAGTCCGGAGCCGAGGATGGTTCCAGGGATAAGTCGTTGACCGACTCGGAGCGGGCCGTGAAAACCTGGGCCGGGTGGGCATATCTGGCCACCGTGATCGACCTGCACGACCGGGCGGTCATCGGCTGGGCGATCGCTGACCACATGCGCACCGGCCTGGTCACCGATGCTCTCGACATGGCCCTGGCACGGCGCCGGCCGCCGGCAGGAGTGATATTTCACAGCGACTGCGGCAGCCAGTACACGTCAAAGGGGCTCGGTGACGGCGCGCGTTGCCCTGTCATCGTCGTGAGGAGGCGCGAGGGGATGGGGCTCGCCGGTGAGTGCGGCGAGCGCCGATGCGACTTCTTCGATGGATGCTCGGACGTTGGTGAGGGTGGTGCCGTCGTAGCCGCTGGGTGTGGCGTGCGCGGCGTAGGCGCGGGCGATTGCGTAGCCGAAGTTGCGTTCGACCCAGGTGAGTGTGGTGTGTCGTCGCCAGTGGGGGTTATTTGTTGTGTTGCGACCCAGGGGGTGGCGTCCGATGCGATTCCAGAGGTGGTCGTAGCGGCGGCGGGTGATCGGGCGACCATGTCGGTATCGCAGCAGTTGCTGGCCTGGATCGGGGCCGCGTTCACTGTGTTCGATCAATCGGGCCATGACGGTGGGGGATACCGGCTGCCAGTGCAGGGTTCCGCCCTTGCCGAACAGTCGGATCAAGCATTGTTCGGGGTCGAGGTCTTCTGTGCGGAGGTTGAGGGCGCTTCCGGTGCGGCAGGCGGTTTCGAGGTGGAGTCGCAGAATGAGGGTGTCGAGTTCCGGGTCGTCTCCGGTGGTTTCGGCAACGTGGTTGATTTGTGTGAGTTGGCGGGTGGAGAGCGCGCGACGCGTGCTCGGCAGCCGTGTGGGCATGTCCATGTCGGTTGCGGGGCGGCGACGACGGACCGGGCGACCGCCACGTTTGGATCGCAACAGTGGTTCGTCTGGGGCGACGGCCTGAGCACTCGCCCTTTGAGGGCGGTGAACAGCGGTGCGGTCAGCTCGTCTGTGAGTGGTCGGGGGAGTACGAGCAGCGTTTCGCTGGGTAGGTGGGCGGCCAGGAGGACGCGATGCCCGGCGCCGATGCGGAGCGCACGGCGGATCGCCGCCGGGCAGATGCAAGCTGCCCTGGTTGTCGATCCGGGCGTGTTCACCGGGGCAGGTGACCACGACGAAGCCCACGCGCAGCCGGATTCGCACCCGCATGCCGGGGGACCAGCTCAGGGTGCGGAACATGACTGCGTCGCTGATCCGGCCTTTGACATCGACGGAGCCGACGCCGTAGAGGGTTGTGTTCGCTGGCAGTTCGCTAACCGATGCTAACGGCAATGCGGCGGGACGCGGTGTGCTTCGCGTGGAACCAGGTTCTCTACTGTCTGCGCGGCTCGGCGGGATCAGTGGTCGCACTGTGTCAGAAGACACGGCTGTCGGCCTCTGCCAGCGCTATCGATCAGCGAACTAGGCGGTAGGGTGTTCCGGCGGCGTACCGACACCTGGGCAGTAGTGAGTTCGCAACGAGTTCGCGTCACTGTTTCGTTACTGTCCAGCACGAAACGCCACGATCGCTTAGATTGCCAAACGGGTGGTGACACCCGGGTTTCTCGAATCCGAAATGTGGAGGGCTGCTGTGTCTGTTCGATCGGTTCTTGGCAGGCGCGCCCTGCAAGCGATGTGCGTCCTCGCCGGTGGTGCACTGGTGTTGACGGGCTGTAGTAACTCCGAGGACGACTCGCCCGCGGTGGCGAAGGTACAGGGTATCGACAAGTTCGACACGGCAGCCGGGCTGCTACCGGACAAGATCAAGCAGTCGGGCAAGCTTGTCGTCGGAGTCAATATTCCCTATCAGCCCAACGAGTACAAGGACCCGAGCGGCAAGATCGTCGGCTTCGATGTCGACGTGATGGACGCGGTCGCCGCGACCCTCGGCCTCAAGGCCGAATACCTCGAATCCTCCTTCGAGAAGATCATTCCCGCGATCCAGGCGGGCACCTACGACGTCGGCATGTCCTCCATCACCGACTCGAAGGAACGCGAACAGAGCGTCGACTTCACCACCTACTTCAACGCGGGCAGCCAGTGGGCGCAACAGTCGGGTAAGCCGATCGACCCGGATAACGCCTGCGGTAAGCGGGTCGCGGTGCAGGCCACCACGGTTCAGGACACCGACGAGATCCCGGCCCGCAGCAAGAAGTGCGAGGCGGAGGGCAAGCCCGCCATCGATAAGAAGCCGTTCGACGAGCAGAGCGCGGCGACCAACGCCCTGATGCTCGGCCAGGTCGACGCGATGTCGGCGGATTCGCCGGTGACCGCGTACGCGATCAAGAAGAGCGACGGCAAGATCGAGGCGGCCGGTAAGGTCTTCGATTCCGCGCCCTACGGTTGGGCCATTCCCAAGGGTTCGGCGCTCGGCAAGGCGCTGCAGGCCGCCGTCCAGCACCTGATCGACAACGGTAAGTACCTGGAGATCACCAAGAACTGGGGTGTACAGGAAGGCGCGATCACCAAGTCGGTCATCAACGGCGCCGAGAGCTGATCGATGTCGTCATCCGAAACCACGTCGGCGCCCGGCGACAACACCGGGCCCGGCGGGCCGATCGACGCGGCAGAACCGGAGCCGATCAAGGCCGTTCCACTACGCAGGCCGGGGCGCTGGATCGCCGCGGCGATCATCCTCGCCCTGCTCGGGTTGTTCATCTACGGCGCGGCCACCAACCCCGCGTACGGATGGGGGACCTATCGAAAGTACTTGTTCGACAGCCGGATTGCCTCCGGCGCGGTGGTCACCCTCGAGTTGACCGTGCTCGCGATGGCGATCGCTGTCGCGCTCGGCACCTTGCTCGCGGTGATGCGCCTTTCGCCGAATCCGGTGCTGCGCTCGACGGCCTGGGTGTATCTCTGGATCTTCCGTGGCACGCCGGTTTTCGTGCAGTTGGTGTTCTGGGGTCTGTTCCCGTCGCTGTACAAGTCGATCCAGTTCGGGGTGCCGTTCGGGCCCGAATTCGTGCAGATCGACGTGCAGGGCCTACAGGCCGCGTTCACCTTCGCGGTAATCGGCCTCGGCCTCAACGAGGCCGCGTATATGGCCGAAATCGTTCGTGCCGGAATCAATTCCGTCGGTGAGGGACAGCGCGAGGCCTCGACGGCGCTGGGCATGTCGTGGTCGCAGACGATGCGCAGGACCGTTTTGCCGCAGGCGATGCGGGTGATCATCCCGCCGACCGGCAATGAGCTGATCGGCATGCTGAAGACCACTTCGCTGGTCACCGCGATTCCGTTGAGTACCGACCTGTACGGCCGGGCCCGCGATATCTACGGCGTGAACTTCCAGCCGATTCCATTGCTATTGGTCACCGCCACTTGGTATCTCGCGGTCACCAGCGTGCTGATGATCGGGCAGTTCTACCTGGAGCGCTACTACTCGCGGGGCGCCTCGCGGCAGCTGACCGCCAAGCAGCTGCAGGAACTGGCCGACGCGCAGACGATTGTGAAGGCGAAATGAGTGAGCGAACAATGGACGCAGCCGCTTTCGCGGTCATGCCGGAGCCGAGCGCCAGCGAGGCGCAGGCATGAGTGAGCGTAGCGAGCGAACAATGGACGCAGCCGCTTTCGCGGTCATGCCGGAGCCGAGCGCCAGCGAGGCGCAGGCATGAGTGAGCGTAGCGAGCGAACAATGGACACAGCCGCTTTCGCGGTCATGCCGGAGCCGAGCGCCAGCGAGGCGCAGGCATGAGCGCGACTTTGGACAAGGGAGAGCCGACCGACACCCAGCCGATGATTTTCGCGGATCGGGTGTGCAAGAACTTCGGTGCGCTGCAGGTGCTCAAGGGCATTTCGCTCGAGGTCGGGCGTGGCGATGTGCTGTGCCTGATCGGGCCGTCGGGTTCGGGTAAATCGACCTTCCTGCGCTGTATCAACCACCTCGAGCAGGTGAATGCGGGTCGGCTCTATGTCGACGGCGATCTCATCGGCTATCGCGAAAAGGGCGGCAAACTCTACGAATTGCACCCGCGTGATGCGGCCAAGCAGCGTCGCGATATCGGCATGGTGTTCCAGCATTTCAACCTGTTCCCGCATCGGACGGCGCTGGAGAACATTGTCGAGGCGCCCATCCAGGTGAAGGGCATCCGCAAGGCGGACGCCGTGGCGCGCGCGCACGAGTTGCTGGACCGAGTAGGCATGGGGGACAAGGCGAATGCCTATCCGGCCCAGCTCTCCGGCGGCCAGCAGCAGCGCGTCGCGATCGCCCGTGCGCTGGCGATGGATCCCAAGCTGATGCTCTTCGACGAGCCGACCTCGGCGCTGGATCCGGAATTGGTCGGCGAGGTGCTCGGGGTCATGCGCGAACTCGCTGCCGACGGTATGACGATGGTGGTCGTGACACACGAAATGGGTTTCGCCCGTGAGGTTGCCGACCAACTGGTGTTCATGGACGGCGGTGTGGTCGTGGAGGCGGGTAATCCGCGCGAGGTGCTCGCCGATCCGAAACACGAACGCACCAAGACGTTCCTGTCGCGGCTGCTGTAGCAATCAGCGGCCGCCCAGGCCGATACGGAGTTGTCCGAGTAGGACTTTCGCGGCCGGACTGCCCGGGCGATCGCGCCGCCACGCCAGCGCGAGTTGTCCATGCAGTTCCGGTTCGGTGATCGGCAGCACCCGCACGCCGAATGCCGCGGCCTCCTCGGCGGTGAGTGCGGGCACTACCGCGATGCCGAGGCCCCGGGCGGCGAGTCGGAGCAACAGCGGAGGCGCGGCGGCCTCGAATGCGATATCGGGTTCGAATCCCGCTGCGGCGCAGGCTCGATCGAAGACACCCCGGATGCCGGTGCCGCGCGGTAGACAGATCAGCGGGTGCTCACGCAACTGTTCGAGCGTAATCGAGGCACGCTTACCGCCCAGCGCGACCGCCGCGACCACCGGCGTATCGAGCACAACATCTATGCCGATATCGGCGCCGATCTCCGCACCGGTCAATCCGACCAGGGCGATATCCAGCTCACCGCTGCGCACCGCCGCGAGCATCCGTTCGGAGGTGTCCTCGGTCAGGCTGATGCCGACCTGTGGGTGGTCGTCGTGAAAATCCGCGAGCACCGAGGAGATATCGAATTCCTCGTCGCCCGCGCCGGAAATACAGCCGACGCGGACGTGTCCGCGCAGCAATCCGGTGAATTCGTCCACCGTCGAGGTAATCCGCTCGGTCGCCGCCAGCGCGGCCCTGGCATGCGGTAGTACTGCCGCGCCCACCTCGGTCAAGGTCACCGAGCGGCCGCCCCGATCCAGAAGCTGTTGTCCCAGTTCATGTTCGAGCTGGCGGATCTGCGCGCTGAGTCCGGGCTGGGCCAGGTGCAAACGGGCGGCGGCGCGGGTGAAGTTGGCCTCCTCGACCACGGTTACGAAGTAGCGGAGTTGCCGTAGTTCCATAACTGATAATTATAGTTGCCAGCAGAACTATCTGTTGTACTTCTGACGTGAAGCGCGGCATCGTCTAAGGCATGGGAAACACCGCAGAGATCATCGACACCTTCACCGGCCCCGTCTTCCGCCCCGGCGATAGCGGATACGACGAAGAGATCGCCGGCTTCCAGGCCGCGTACCAGCACCACCCCGCACTGGTCGTCGGCGCGGTGCACGCCGAGGATGTGCGGGGTGCGGTGGAATACGCCGCGCGCCACGGACTTCCGGTCGCGGTGCAGGCCACCGGGCACGGACTCTCGGTCGCGGCCGACGGCGGCGTGCTGATCAGCACCCGCCGGATGACCGATATCCGGATCGACCCACAGACGCGCACCGCTCGCGTCGGCGCCGGAGTGCGGGCGGGCGCGCTGGTCGAGGCCGCCGCACCATACGGGCTGGCGCCACTGAACGGCTCCTCGCCGTCGGTTGGGGTTGTCGGCTACAGCCTCGGCGGCGGATTGGGCCTGCTGGCCCGGCAATTCGGTTATGCCGCCGAACATGTGCGCGTCATCGAGATCGTCACGGCGGACGGTCGGGTCCGCACGCTGACCCCCGGCGACGAACTCTTCGGCGCGGTGCTCGGCGGCGGCGGCAACTTCGGCGTGGTGACCGCGCTGGAATTGGGACTCGCGCCGGTCGCCACCGTCTACGGCGGCCAGTTGGTCTTCGATACCCCACTGGTCGAGCAGGCCCTGGAAGCCTGGAAAGACTGGACCGCAACGCTGCCCGACGAGGTGACCTCGACGGTGACCGTCATGACCTTCCCGCCCATTCCGCAGATTCCGGAACCGCTGCGCGGTCGCTATGTCGCATCGATCCGGATCGCTTACAACGGATCCGCAGCGGACGGCGAGCGCCTGGTCGCGCCGTTGCGCGCGGTCGGGGATCGTTTGAAGGACGATCTGCGGGTCATGCCGTACACCGAATCACACACCATCCACAGCGATCCCGACCACCCGCATGCCTATGCCGCCACCAACGCCTTGCTCGGTGAACTCACCGGAGAAACGTTGTCGGCCTTGCGCACTGCCACCGGCCCCGAATCGCCGATCCACGCGGTGGTCGATATCCGGCACCTCGGGGGTGCGCTGGGCAGGCGTGGTCCCGCGAAAATTGCCGTGGACAACCGGGATGCCGAGTACATCGTTCGCGTCATCACCATGCCCGGACCCGATGCGGGTGACGCCGCGCCCGAGGACCATGCGGTGGTCCGCGCGGCACTGGCACCGTGGACCGTCGGCCACAGCCTGAACTTCCTCTACGGCGCGGGCGCCGCCGCCGACGAGGCGCAGACCAGAGGTGGCTACGCGCCGGACACCTACGCGCACCTGAGCGTGCTGAAGGCAAAGTACGACCCCCGCAACATGTTCCGCTTCAACCGCAACATCACACCCGCGAATTGACGCGCCGGCCCACATGGGCCACGGCTGCGCCGACCGAAGCCCCGCACGGATCCGCATCCGTGCGGGGCTTCGGCATGACGCGCGAAAGCGGAAGTGCGCGGCATCCGCATCGGTGCTATCTTCGTGATATCACTTTGATACTCGGAGGATGTCATGAAGCTTCGGTCGGCGTTCCACGTCAACGGCTTTCTCGTGCTGGTGTCGTGGTTTGTCCTCACGTTCCTGATCGGTGGCGGCGCCATCGCCGGATACGCCGTGGCCGCGCACAACGACAATGTGCCCGCCTTGGTCGGCGCGATCATCGCGACCGTGGTCGTGGTCGTGCTCCTGCTGCTGGTCACCGGGCTCACCGTGGTGAATCCCAACGAGGCCAAGGTCGTTCAGTTCTTCGGCCGCTACATCGGCTCGCTGAGCGAACCCGGCTTCTACTCCGTGGTGCCGCTCGCCGACCGGCGCAGCATCTCGCTGAAGGTGCGCAACTTCGAAACGCAGAAGCTCAAGGTCAACGATGCGGACGGCAATCCGGTGGAGATCGCCGCCGTCGTGGTCTACCGGGTGGTCGACAGCTTCAAGGCCGCTTTCTCGGTCGACGACTACGAGGAGTACGTCGAGACCCAATCCGAGGCGGCGGTGCGGCATCTGGCCACCACCCACCCCTATGACGCGCACGACCAGAACACCACCAGCCTGCGCGACGGTGTCGAGGTGGCCGAGGAATTGACCATCGAATTGCGCGACCGCACCGATCTGGCGGGTATCGAGGTCATCGAGGCCAGGATCACCCATCTCGCCTACGCGCCGGAGATCGCCCAGGCCATGCTCGTGCGGCAGCAGGCGGCCCAAGTCGTCGCCGCGCGCACCCGCATTGTCGAGGGTGCGGTGGGTATGGTCGGGCTGGCGCTGGACCGGCTCGCCGAACAAGGCGTCGTCGAACTCGACGAGGAACGCAAGGCCGCCATGGTGTCCAACCTGCTGGTCGTCCTCTGTGGTGACCGCGCCACCCAACCCGTCGTCAACACCGGCTCGCTCTACTCCTGAGTCGCCTCATGGCCGAGCGCAAGAAGATCCTGCTACGCCTGGACCCGGCGATACACGAGGCCATTGCCCAATGGGCCGCCGACGATCTGCGCAGTATCAATGCTCAGATCGAGTACGCACTGCGCCTCGCGCTCAAACAAGCGGGTCGCGGCCCGAAGGCGAAACCCGCCGAGGAGTAGCGCGAAATGAGCTCTGCCGCAACGATGTCGAACGCCCACGGGTGTTCGGCATCGTCGGTATTCGCATCCGACGATGCGTCAGTGCGCGAGCTCGCCGAGGAGTTCGAGACTGTCGGTGTACAGCGCACGTTGCGCATCCCGGTCATAGGACGCCTTCGACGACGGTTTCGTGGTGCGGCCGACGAAGTGCCTGCCGGTTATCTCGTCGAGCGACGGATCGGTGACCAGCCACGCGAGATCCTCTCCGGATCGGCGCGGCGTATTCACGCCGGGCAATAACACCAGACCCCGAGCGACCGTGCGCCACAACAGTTGTGCCGCCGCCCCGGCGTCTCTGGCGAGTCCGGTGCCCGGCATCAATCCCGGATCGAAGGCATTCACCGTGATGCTGCGCGCCTCGAACTGTCGCGCCAATTCGTAGGTGGTCTGCAGATTCGCCAATTTCGACGTGCTGTAGCGGCGGCGGCCGTCGCGCTGTGCGGATTCGGTCGGCTCGGGCGGGTAGGCGAGGTCGCGGACATTCGTATCCAGCGGATCGGGCATGCCGGTGAACTGATCCGGATTATGCGTGCCCGAGGTGACGAAGACGATGCGCGCGGGCGCGGTCAGGTCGTCCAGTAGCGCTTGGACCAGTGCGACGTGGCCGAGGTGGTTGACACCGAAGGTGGCTTCGACGCCGTCTTCGGTGTAGCTGCGGCGGGTGAACTGCAGCCCGGCATTGCACACCAGCGCGCGCAACGGCGGTAGTCCGCTTCCGCGGAATTCGTCGGCGAAATGGGCGACCGAGGCGAGTGCGCCGAGGTCGAGTGTTGCTGCCCGCGCACCGATGGCGGCGGCTTCGGTCTGGGCCCGGTCGGCGTCGCGCCCGGTCACGACGACCGTCCACCGCGGATCGGCGGCGAGCACTCTCGCGCATTCGCGGCCGAGTCCACTCGTGCCGCCAGTGATCACAACAGTTCTGTCACTTGTTGTCATATGGCAGAGTCTGCCATATGGCGCGCTGTGCGACAATATTCCGATGTCATTGCGGGACCGGAAGAAGGAGCGGACCAGGCGGGCGATCGCCGATGCCGCGCTGCGATTGTTCGTCGAGCGCGGGTACGACGCGGTGACCGTCGCGGATATCGCCGCCGAGGCCGAGGTGGGGACACGCACCCTGCACCGCTACTACGCGAGCAAGGACGAATTGCTGTTCGCCGAGGACGACGAGCATCGCGCGGAGCTGGCTCGGCTATTGGCCGACCGTCCGGCCGCCGAATCCCCGGAGGAAACCATGGCAGCGGTCATCGGCCCGTTGGTCGCCCGCTTCGCCGACCGCATTGCCGACGCGCGCGCCCGCGATGCGCTGATCGCGGCCAACCCGGCCCTGCAGGCTCGTGAGCTGGCCAAACGAAATGCCGTGGAATCCCTTGTCGCCGAACACCTTGCGCGCCGATTGGGCGTAGCGACGGGCGCCGATGTGCGGCCGCTGCTGTGGGCCAAAGTCGGCATGGCATGTTTCTTCGCGGGCTACGAGATCTGGCTGCACACCGGCGGCGACCTCGGTTCGCACATCGGCGATGCGCGCACCGCATTGCTCGATGAATTTCGTTCGTGAACCGGCGCTTCGGGCGATGCCGAGGCCGCATCAGCGTGATCTGGTGCCGATTTCGTTCGACACCAATGGATTACAGCAGCTCGACAGCAACGCGTGGCGGGATCCCGCCACGGGCGACATTGTCCAGTCGAGTTACTTCGATCTGGTACCAGATCTGCCCGCGCCACTGACGGATCTGGCTACGCTGCGCCGCAGGCTCGCCGAGATGCATGCCGAAAGCGGTTGTCTCATCGAGGCTTTCGTCGTCGGTATCGATTCGCAACCCGCGCTGCTGCGGCCGCAGAGGATGTGACTGCCGGATCAGCCCACGGCGTTCTGAGAAATCAGGCGCCGGCCGGTTTGTGGGTGACGAAGATGGCGGTGCCGGGGAACAACTCACCCCGCAGCGGACTCCACTGTCCCCATTCCCGGTCGAGCCACTCCGGCCAGTCCGGTTCCACGATGTCGTCGAGCAGCAGCCCCGCGGCGACGATCTCGCGCACGCGATCCCCGATGGTGCGGTGGTGTTCGACGTAGGTCGGCGAGCCCTCGCTGTCGACCTCTACATACGGCGTGCGGTCGAAATACGGGATCGAGGCGGTCAGACCGGCGGGTCCGGGGTCGTCCGGAAATATCCAGCGCATCGGATGGTTCACCGAGAACACCCAGCGACCGCCCGGCCGCAACACCCGCGCAACCTCGCGCATCACCAGTTCGGAGTCCGCGACGAACGGGACCGCGCCGAAGGATGAACACGCCAGATCGAAGGATTCGTCGGCGAATGGCAATGCCTCCGCCCCTGCCTGCACCAATGGCACCCGCGGTCCGCCGCGCGTCATCGCGGCGAGTCCGCGCGTGAGCATCCCCATGGACAGGTCGAGCCCGACCGGCTGCGCCCCCTGCCCGGCCAACCAGCGCGAACAGGGTGCGGATCCGCATCCGATCTCCAGGATCCGCTTGCCCGCGACCTCGCCGAGGAAATGCATATCGCCCTCGTGCAAGCCCTCCGGGCACCAGATGAATTCGCCCTCGGGGGAGTCGACGCCGAGAAAGTCGGCGTGGGTTTCGTGATACTGGTCGGCATCGGCGTCCCACCAGCGCCGACTGGCCTGCTGACTGGCGGCCGAGCCGATTCTGGTCCGCGCGGTCGCGGTGGTCCCGAGCAGTGCATTTGCCTGCGCATGGCGATCTTCCGACACGCCGTCAGACTATCCCGGCGTGGCATCGGGACCGGTTTGCCCGGCCGGACCAAGGTCGCGTACGCTGAACGCGCGAGTGTCTTGGGTACTGCCCGTACCGGTGTCACTGCAGTAACAATCTGCGGGGGCAACTGTACAGAAAGTAACGTCAACACCCGTGCTGGGTTTCACAAGCGTTTGCGTGCGGTACGTTCATTATGTCCGTCACGTCGCGTCATCGCGGTGAGATCGCAGCGTACCGAAAGTTCCAATGTCCGCAACCGACCACAATCCGTCCGGAGCAAACCGACACATGCCCACCACCGTCACCTCGCCGCAGGTAGCCGTCAACGATATCGGCTCCGCCGAGGACTTCCTCGCCGCCATCGACGCCACGATCAAGTACTTCAACGACGGCGACATCGTCGAAGGAACCATCGTCAAGGTCGATCGCGACGAGGTCCTGCTCGACATCGGTTACAAGACCGAAGGCGTCATCCCCTCTCGCGAACTCTCCATCAAGCACGATGTCGACCCCAATGAGGTCGTTTCCGTGGGCGATGAGGTCGAGGCTCTTGTTCTCACCAAGGAGGACAAGGAAGGCCGCCTGATCCTGTCGAAGAAGCGGGCGCAGTACGAGCGGGCGTGGGGCACCATCGAGGAGCTCAAGGAGAAGGACGAGGCCGTCAAGGGCACCGTCATCGAGGTCGTCAAGGGCGGTCTGATCCTGGACATCGGTCTGCGCGGCTTCCTCCCGGCCTCCCTGGTCGAGATGCGCCGGGTCCGCGACCTCCAGCCGTACGTCGGCAAGGAGATCGAGGCCAAGATCATCGAGCTGGACAAGAACCGCAACAATGTGGTCCTGTCCCGCCGCGCCTGGCTCGAGCAGACCCAGTCCGAGGTCCGCAGCGAGTTCCTGCACCAGCTGCAGAAGGGCCAGGTCCGCAAGGGTGTGGTCTCCTCGATCGTCAACTTCGGCGCGTTCGTCGATCTCGGTGGCGTCGACGGTCTGGTGCACGTCTCCGAGCTGTCCTGGAAGCACATCGACCACCCGTCCGAGGTTGTCGAGGTCGGCAACGAGGTCACCGTCGAGGTCCTCGACGTCGATCTGGACCGCGAGCGGGTTTCGCTGTCGCTCAAGGCGACCCAGGAAGACCCGTGGCGTCAGTTCGCCCGTACTCACGCGATCGGCCAGATCGTGCCGGGCAAGGTCACCAAGCTGGTTCCGTTCGGTGCGTTCGTGCGCGTCGAAGAGGGCATCGAGGGCCTGGTGCACATCTCCGAGCTGGCCGAGCGCCACGTGGAGGTCCCGGACCAGGTTGTCGCGGTCGGCGACGACGCGATGGTCAAGGTCATCGACATCGACCTGGAGCGTCGCCGCATCTCGCTGTCGCTGAAGCAGGCGAACGAGGACTACCACGCCGAGTTCGACCCGTCGAAGTACGGCATGGCCGACAGCTACGACGACCAGGGCAACTACATCTTCCCCGAGGGCTTCGACCCCGACACCAACGAGTGGCTCGAGGGCTTCGACAAGCAGCGCGAAGAGTGGGAAGGCCGCTACGCCGAGGCGGAGCGTCGCCACAAGATGCACACCGCGCAGATGGAGAAGATGGCGGCCGACGCCGCGGCCGAGGCCGCGAACGGCGGCGGCGCGTCGGGCAACTACTCCTCCGAGAGTGGTTCGCAGGCGTCCTCCGGCCAGGCCGAGCCCGCCGGCGGTTCGCTCGCCAGCGACGCCCAGCTCGCGGCCCTGCGTGAGAAGCTCTCCGGCAATGCCTGATTCGTAGAGCAGTAGCGAAGGCCCCGGTCCGATTCGGACCGGGGCCTTCGTGTTACTCCCAGAGCTTTCCGCGGGGTGTCGAGGATTCGCCGATGTTGTTGCGAGCCTCGGTGTCGAGGGCGTGGGGAGCGGCAGTGCACTGAATTCGCCGGGTAGTTCACCGGATTCGCCGGTAGTGTGCCCGGCATGGGGAGCAATCCGGGCAAGAACGATTATCTCGACCAAGTGGTGGCACAGCAGGCGGCCCTGGAGGGGGATCTGCGCACCCGCAAGCCGGTCGCACCCGCGCAAGCGTTCGCCGGAGCACCGGCGGCGCCGGCCGGTCCGGTGCAGCGCGGCGCGATCGCCAAGCGAGCCGATCGAGTCGGACCGACACCGCAGGGCAGCGGACCCGGACCGGTGGAGGTCCGGGTCACCGGATTTTGGCGCTGGCAAACGGTTTTGGTGCCGCCCAATGCCTTTGTCGTGCACACGCGCCGGGGTCGCCGCGAACCGCTGCACATGGGACTCGGAGTGTCGTTCCGGTTCAATCCCGCGACGGACTCGTATCTGGTTGTGCCGGGCGCGATGCAGACGATCCTGATCAACGCCTACTGCATCTGCAGCGAGTTGCAGGGCGTGCTGGTGCAGGGCTATGTGCAGTGGATCATCGAGGATTTCGCCACCGCGTACCGCAAGCTGGACTTCTCCGATGCCGAAGATCCGATGCGGCTGGTCAACATTCAGCTGCGCGAGCAGGCCGAGGCGGCCATCAAGGACAAGGTTTCCACGATGGGTGTGCGCGATGTGCTCAGCGATAAGCAGCCGATCATCGAGGAATTGACCGCGCGGCTGCGAGCTGTCGCCGAGGGCAGCGCCGATCGAAATGCCGAGGCGGACAGCGATCGTGGGCTCGGCCTGCGCATTGTCACGGTGCAGATCAAGGAGGCGGTGGTCAGCTCCTCGACGCTGTGGGAGAACCTGCAGAAGCCCTACCGTAGCGAACAGAACCAGATCGCTCGGCTCGCGGAACTCGCTGCGCAGGAAGTACTTTCGGCTCGCGAAACCGAAGCGGATCGGGTCGCCGAAGAGCGCAGGATCGAGAACGAACGCGAACTGGCCGAACTGCGCGCCCGCAACGAGGCCGCACGATTCGACCGCGAGACGGCGGAACGGTTGCGGCGCACCACCCGCGAGCACGACGACGAGCGCGCGGTCGCCGATCTCGCACAAGGGACCGCGTTGCACGCGCTACGTCTGGAGCGCGAGCAGCACGCCGAGCGGGCCGAAAATCTGCGCAGGAAACTGGAATTGCGACAGCTCGAACTCGATGGCGAAATCGCCGTCGCGGCAAGGCGTTCGCGCGCGGTACACGACGACGCGCTGCTGGATCTGGAACGCGACCGGATTCGGATCGATAACACCAATCAGCGCTCCCCGTCGGCCACGCAAGCGCAACTGGTCGATTCACTGCCCCAGATCGTCGCGCAGTTGCCGACGCCCGCTGAACTGAAGACCTATCAGTTGGGCGGCGATCTATCCGGACTGTCCGCGCTCATCGGCCAGTTGACGCGCGTCCTCGAGACCTGGTCGGCGGGACAATGACTAGTCGGACAATTGACCAACTTTGCCGGGAGGTGTGATCGACTTCGCGGTAGGGTGCATCCGAACATTCGGCACCCGGCTCGACGCAGCCCGTCGGACCTGGCCACGGAGAAAGTGAACACCACGCATGTGCGCAGCGAGTCCGTTCAGCGGTCTCAACCGTAGGCAGTTCCTGGCGAAAGCCGCCGCGGCGGGAGCGGTGGGCGCATTGGCGTCCTGGGCCGATCCGATCATCGAACGCGCCTATGCCGCCGATCCGGCCGGCACCGGCGGCCTCGGCGATATCGAGCATTTCGTGCTGCTCATGCAGGAAAACCGTTCCTTCGACCACTATTTCGGCACCATGTCCGGCGTGCGCGGCTTCGGCGAGGCTTCCAAGGCGTGGCAGCAGTACGGATGGACGCCCGGTGTCGGTCCGACCCCGGACGGCTTCGTGAATCCGTTCCGCCTCGACACCACCCGTGGCGCGACCCTCGACGGTGAATGCATCAACGATCCGGACCACAGCTGGGTTGGTATGCACCGGGCTTGGAACGGCGGCGCCAACGATCAGTGGATGCCGATGTCCATTGCCAGCGTCGGCCCGGCCAACGCACCCGCGGCCATGGGCTACTACCTGCGCGAGGACATTCCGATCCACCACGAACTCGCGGATGCGTTCACCATCTGCGACAACTACCACTGCTCGGTCCTTGGCCCCACGGACCCGAACCGGCTGTACTGGATCAGCGCGACCATCGACCCGGACGGCGTGGCCGGTGGGCCCCTGCTGGAGACGCCTACGCTGATCCCGCAGCACGTCTACAGCTGGCGGACCTACCCGGAGAACCTCTCCGAGGCGGGTGTCAGCTGGAAGGTCTACAACAATCGCGATGTGGGCCCGCTGTCCTCGGTGATCCTGGACGGCATGCTCGGCTGCTTCACGCAATCCTCGGATCCGAGTTCCGAATTGGCTCGGCGCGGTCTTGCGCCGGTGTATCCCAACGACTTTCAGACCGATGTCGCCAACGACACGCTGCCCGCCGTGTCCTGGGTGATTCCCTCGCTGATCAACTGCGAACATCCCGCGTTGCCTGCGGCGTTCGGCGCATACGGCATCGTGCAACTGCTCGATATCCTCACCTCCAATCCGAAGGTGTGGGAGAAGACCGCGCTGATCATCAGCTACGACGAGAACGGCGGCTTCTTCGACCACGTCACCCCGCCGACCGCGCCCGCGGGCACACCGGGCGAATTCGTCACCGTGCCGCTGGATCGGGTGAAGGCGTCGAACGGTATCGCGGGTCCGATCGGTTTGGGCTACCGTGTGCCCGGCCTGGTGATTTCGCCGTACAGCCGCGGCGGGCTGGTCGCCTCGGAGACCTTCGATCACACCTCCCAGCTGCGGCTGCTGGAGACCCGCTTCGGCGTGGAGGTGCCGAATCTGACGCGGTGGCGGCGCAGCGTCACCGGCGATATGACCTCGGCCTTCGATTTCGGCTCGAACCCGGATGCGGCGAAGCCGGTCCTGAGTGATCCGAAGCCGAAGAAGGATGCCGCGATCGCCCAGTGCGGCCCGAATATCGCACTGGGCACCACAAACTCGGGTGTTCCGTATCCGGTGCCGCCCAACCAGATGCCGAGCCAGCAATCCGGCTCCCGGCGCCGTCCGAGTGGCATCGTACGGGGCTAGGTCGCGGGTATTCTTGCCCTGATGTCCGAGTCCGCCGTCGAGTTCACCGGGACCGCCTGGGAACGCAGGAAGATCGAGGCGATGAGCCGCATCCAGCGTGTCGCGCTGGATCTGTTCGATGCGCACGGGTATCGCAATGTGACGGTGGAGCGGGTTGCGGCGGCGGCCGGGGTGTCGCCGAGTTCGGTGTACCGGTACTTCGGCACCAAGGAGATGCTTGTCCTCTACGACGAGGCCGATCCGCGGGTACTCGATGTGCTGCGGACGGCCGGCGGTGGCGAGACCGTCGAACCGGCCGAGCTCATCCGCGTCGCGCGTTTGATCGTGCCGGTGCTGATCGAATCGCTGCTGACGGCCGAATCGGAGCGGCGGATCCGCAGGCGGCTGCGGTATGTCGCGACGATCCCGGAGATCAAGGACGGGCAGACCAGGCAGATGCGAGATATGGCCGACCAATTCCGGGTGCTGTTCGCCGAACGGATCGGCCGCGACGCCGACGACCTGACGATCGGGATCGCCGCGGCCTTCGGTGTGTGGGGATGTGTCGCGGCCCTGGACCATTGGGCCGCCGGGGATTTCACCGAACCGCTGAAGGATGTCTACGCCAAAGCAATCGGCTCGATCATCGATTCGATCGAGGTCATGTTTCGCTAGTCGCGGCCGTTTCCGCCGTGCGCCCGCCGATGCGCGGCAGCCACCAGTTCCACCGGCCGAACAACTGCATGAAGGCGGGCACCAGCACCAGCCGGACCAGCAGTGCATCGATGGTGATGGCCACGGCGAGCGCGAATCCGATCTGCTTCAGCTCCAACACATTCGCGGTCAGGAAGCTCGCGAAAACGGCGACCATGATCGCGGCCGCCGCGGTGATCGGCCGGGCAGTGCGTTGCAGTCCATCCGCGACCGCGGCGGTATTGTCGCCGGTTGTGTCCCAGTGTTCCTTCATCCGCCGGATCAGGAATACCTCGTAATCCATGGATAGGCCGAACAATACGGCGAATACCAGCATCGGTAGATACACCTGCAGGAATCCGGTGCTGTGGAAGCCGAATGCGGATTCGCCGACCCCGTGCTGGAATACCGCGACGGTCAGTCCGAGTGCGGCGCCGGTGGCCAGCAGGTTGAGCAGTATTGCCTTGAGTGCCAAGACAATACTGCGGAATGCCACGATCAGGAATGCCAGCGATACCGTCAATACGAGCGTGATCACCCAGGGAAAGCGGGCGGTAATCCGGTGCGACACATCGGCGAACGCCGCCGACGTGCCGCCGACTCGAATTTCGACACCGTCGAGAGCCGTTGCACGAGTGCGGATATCGGAGACCACGTCGGTGGCGGCGGTCGAGTCGAAGGCGGCCTTTGGCACCACGACGGCCAGCACCCGGCCGTCGGACTGCTGCGGCAGCACCGTGGCGATGCGCGGGTCGCGGGATAGTTCGGCGATGAATCGATTGGCATCGGAACGGGTTTCGTCACCGAGCGGCCCGCTGTCCGGGCCGGTGGCGATCACCTCGATCGGCGCGAGCAGCCCGGGACCGAAGTTGTCCTCGACGAGTTCGGTCGCCTGACCCGTCGGTCGATCCGCCAATGACGTGAGGCCCATATCGACGCCGTAGCGGATGCCGGTGATCGGGGCCGCCGCGACCAGTAGCAGACCGACCCCGATCGCGCCGAAGAGCACAGGGCGGCCCATGACGGTATGTGCCCACCGCGCCCACGCGCTCGAGGCCGCCGCGGACCGGACCTCGGCGGGCCGCAGCCGGACCGGCAGCGCACCGCGATTCACCGCAGGGCCCAGCGTGGCCAGCAGCGCGGGCAGCAGGGTGAAGGCCGCGATCAGCGTGGCGATGACGGCCACCACCACACCGATCGCGACACCGTTCAGCATCGGCAGCCCGACCACCGACAGCGCGCACAGCGAGATCATCACGATGAATCCCGAGGCCAGAATGGTGCGGCCGGTCGTATCGATCGCCGTGCCCACGGCCGCCGCGATGGCCTGCGTCAATCGTCGATCGCGCACTCCGTGCCGGGTCAACTCCTCGTTGAATCGGCTCACGATGAACATCGCGTAGTCGATCGCGGTGCCGGTGGCGATCATCGTGGCCACCGAGAGCACCAGCGAATCGAAGGTCAGAAAGGTGGTCAGGCCGAAGAGTGCGCCCACGGCCACCGCGATGCCCGCCGCCGTGACCGCAATGGGCAGGGTGGCCGCGACCACCGCACCGAGGGCAAGTACCAGCACCGCGGTCGCCACGGGCAGGCCGATGGCCTCGGCGCGTTGCATATCGGCGGTCTCGATTTCGATGAGATCGGCCTGTGCGGGCGCGAACCCGGTGATCATGACCTCGGCGCCCGAGCCCGATGCGGCAGCCAATTCGGACTTCAGTTGTCGGGCGATCGCGACGCGCTCCGGTGTTTCGCCATCGACGCCGACAATGCCGAAGGCGGTGTGCCGATCGGTCGAGATCTGGGCCGCGGCATTGCCTTCGAACGGGCTGATCGCGCCCACCACACCAGCGACGGCACGGGTGGTTGCCAGCGCCTGATCGATCACCGTGCGGAACTCCGGCGTGTCGACGGTGCGCTGCTCGGAATGGAAGACGATGAGGTCCTGTTCGGTGCCGAAGCGCGCGAAGTGTTCGGCGACAAGGTGATCGACGGTCACCGATTCGGATCCGGGGACCGAATAATCGGGCGTGCTGAGGCGGTCGTGCAGTGCCGGATAGGCCGATCCGCACGCGATCGCGAAAAGCAACCAGGCGCCGAGCACGATGCGACGATGGCGGGCCATCAAGACGCCCCATTGGCCGACGGCTCCCAGTTTCCCGGTGCCTGTGGACTCGGGCGGGTCCGTCTTGGTCGCGGTCAGCTGCGTCATTGCCCCTCCACAAGACAACCTGAGAGTCACTCTCAGATATTTTCCGCAATCCTAAGGCGGCTCGCGCATGAAGTGCAAGTGACTGTCAGGAAGTCGGCGGTGGTGACGGCAGCACGAAGTGACCCAACCCCTGATGGGGCTGGGTCACCGGAAGTTTATGGCCAGAAGGCGGCTGGGATCAGCTGGCGGTCGCAGGCGCCCAGTACGCGGTCGCGGCAGCGGAGCGTTTTCGCATGGCCGCGAAGCTGTGCCGGGCGGGGCTGATCAAAGCGGTGAACCACGAACGGCGGTGCTCGGCGAGCGCGGCCGCTACGGCGGGATGCTTGATGCAGTGCATGCCCCCCGCCTTACCCAAGCGGTGGCGACCCGCCTGGTTGATTTTGGTGCCCAATGATGTTCCTTTGCTTGCTGGTACTGGCCTGGATCGCCACGGCGAAGATTAGTCGAACGAAAGTGTTCGGCACAGTATTTTGCACGAGTAATTGCCTCGGCGTGTCGGAAAGTTGTGGTCTGGGGGCGGGAATCGACCGGAAATGTTGCGAGATGGTCTCGGCCTAGTCACGGATCGGGCAAATGGTGTTTCAGATGGTGGAATGTGCGGCGCGAGTGGGTAATCCGGCCGATTGGGTGGATTGCGCGCGCAGGGGGTTGCGTTCGGTCCGACATCGCGGATGCGAGACTGGTCGAATGTTGCGGATCGGCCTCACCGGAGGCATGGGAGCGGGCAAGTCGACGGTGGCGCGGATTCTCGCCGAACTCGGCGCGGTGATCATCGATTCCGATGTGATCGCCAGGGAGGTCGTCGAGCCGGGTTCCGAGGGCCTCACGGCGTTGGTAGCGGCGTTCGGCCCCGACATCCTCGCCGCCGACGGCAGCCTGGATCGGCCTGCGCTGGCGGCCAAGGCATTCGGAAACGACGAGGCCCGTGCGACGTTGAATTCCATTGTCCATCCATTGGTCGGTAAACGAACCGCGGAATTGATTTCGGCCGCGCCAGCGGATGCGATTCTCGTTCAAGATATTCCACTTCTGGTGGAAAACGGTCTCGCGCCGCTGATGAATCTCGTATTGATCGTCGATGTGCCCGCGGAAACTCGGATACGGCGATTGGTGGAATTCCGAAACGTTTCCGAAACGGATGCACGGGCGCGTATTTCGGCGCAGGCCACCGATGAACAGCGCCACGCCGTCGCGGATGTCCTGTTGGACAATAGCGGTGAACCGGGGGCCATTGATTCGGTTGTTCGGCAGTTGTGGAAGCAGCGGTTGGTGCCGTTCGAGGAGAACCTGCGCACGGCGACACCGGCGCGGCGCAAGGAGTTGCGCGTCGTACCCGCGAATCCGGAGTGGGCGGTGCAGGCGCAGCGGCTCATCGCCCGGCTGTGGGTGGCGTGTGGTCCGGCGGCATCGCGAATCGACCACATCGGGTCGACCGCGGTGCCGGAATTGCCCGCCAAGGATGTGATCGACGTGCAGATCACCGTCGCGGATCTGGCGGCCGCCGATGGGCTGCGAGATGCGTTGGGGGCGGCCGGTTTTCCGGTGCGGCCCGATGTCACCGCCGACAATCCGAAGCCGACGGCGGCAGATCCGGCGGGCGGCGATACGGCATTGTGGGCCAAGCGGTTTCACCAGAGTGCCGATCCGGGGCGGTTGGCGAATGTGCATATCCGGGTGGCGGGCTCGCCGGGGCAGGAGTTCGCCCTGCTGTTGCGGGACTGGCTGATTGCCGATGCGGCGGTGCGCGCGGAGTATCTGGAGGTCAAGCGCGAGGCCGAGGCCAAGGCGGCCGGGCTGACCGGTGCGGCGGCGACGCTGGCGTATCTGGATGTGAAGGAACCATGGTTCGACGCTGCCTACCCGCGGGCAGCGGCCTGGCGGGACAGCGTCGAACGCTGAGCGGCGGTACTACAGCCAGGTCAGGGTGATGTCCAGGGTGGCGAGCCAGCGATCGAGCGAGTAGCCGTTGGCGGCGATGCCATCGATCGCGACGGACGCGTGTTCGATGGCGGCCTGGGCTTCGCGCAGGGTGATGAATCCCGCGGTGTGCGCGGCGAGTAACTCGTCCACGTCGAGCAGTTCGATCTCGCGCCCCGACCGCACCACGATATCGAGGTAGTGGTCCACCGACTTCCACTTCTTCGGACCGACCTGGGTGAATTGGCCGAGGTCGAGGTAGTAGTCCTGATCGCGTTGATGGGCGGGGTGATAGTGGAAGATCGTCACCCGAATGGAAAGCCCGGGCAGCAGCCACGATTCGATGTAATGGAACTGCGGATGATCCGAGGTGCGCGCCATGTACAGGCCCCACGGCTCGGTCCAGTACCGCTCGACCGGCCGGACGAAGCCCTTCGGGTCCGTGTTGGTCAGGTCCGCGAGATTGAAGTACTCGACCTTGGGCCTGTGCACGTCCACTGATGGTGCCTGTGTCATGCAAATAGAATCTACCGCCGCTGCCGCGCCGTCGAGTGGTACGGCAGCGGTGGGCAGATCGTCCGGCGGCTACATCCAGGTCAGCGTGATCTCCTTGGTGGCAAGCCAGGGCTCGACCTCGTGTCCGTGCGCGGCCAGGCCCTCCATCGCCTTGGTCGCCCGGTCCAGCGCGTGATGCGCATGCGTCGAATCGATCAGGCCGGCCGAATGGGCGGCCAGCAGATCGTCCACCCCACGCAATTCGGCCGCGCGGGAGTGGCGCACCGCGATCTCGAGGTACTGATCCATCGACTTCCAGCGCTTGGGCTCGATCCGGGTGTACTCGCCGATATGCAGGCAATAGTCCAGGTCGCGGTGATGTCCGGGCTGGTAGTGCACGATCGTCACCCGCAACCAGAGTTCGGGCAGCAGCCAGGTCTCCATGTATTGGATCCGTGGACCACCGACGGTGCGTGCCACGTACAGGCCCCACGGCTCGACGTGCACGCGGTCGATCGGGCGCACGAAACCCTTGGGATCGGTCATGGTCAGCTCGGCGATATTGAAATGTTCGATCTTCGGTCTTAGCTGGGTGGTAGTCATCGGCGATCCCGGTGCAGCGGTGGTGGTGGTTGGCTGGATCAGGGGCGCGACCCCCCGGAAGTCACGCGCAACGTAACCGGCGATACCGGTCACAGCGGGCGCGGCGGCAAGCAATGGAATCAGAGCGCTCATGGCCTCATCCTCATGTCCGACAACCAAATCAGGCTACACCTGCTGCGGCCGGTTCGCCGATGCTGAGAAAACGCCGAATCTCGTTGCGACAACAGACATTAATGTCCGTTTACCTGTCCTATAGGACAGATAACAGATTGCGCATCGGCCCTGGTGCGGGACGGTGCGTCAGATCGCGAAAGGATACGCCGATCGTAATCCGGTGACGAGCCCTTCGGCGGCGGATCCGCGGGGCCGCAGAATCTGTCGGTGCCTGCGCCTAGGCTGGTGACCATGGCATTCGCAACCGAAATCCCGGCGGAAGGCTACGAGGACCGGGGCACCCCGCTGGCGCATTCGGAGTTCCGGCCGGTCGGGGAGATCGAGCGGGCCGATGGGCAGTTCCAGGTCGTCAGCGAACACCGGCCGGCCGGTGATCAGCCTGCGGCCATTGCCGAACTCGAGCGTCGCATCAATGCGGGCGAGCGTGACGTGGTGCTGCTCGGCGCGACCGGCACCGGTAAATCCGCCACCACCGCCTGGCTGATCGAGCGGCTGCAGCGGCCGACGCTGGTGATGGCGCCGAATAAGACGCTCGCCGCGCAGCTGGCCAATGAGCTGCGAGAGATGTTGCCCAACAACGCCGTCGAGTACTTCGTCTCGTACTACGACTACTACCAACCCGAAGCTTACATCGCGCAGACCGATACCTATATCGAGAAGGACAGCTCGATCAACGACGATGTCGAGCGGCTGCGGCATTCGGCCACCTCGAGTCTGCTCTCGCGTCGCGATGTCGTGGTGGTCGCGTCGGTGTCGTGCATCTACGGCCTCGGTACACCGCAGTCGTATCTGGATCGGTCGGTGCAACTGGATGTCGGCACCGAAATCGATCGCGACGCATTCCTGCGGCTGCTGGTCGACGTGCAATACACCCGCAACGACATGTCCTTCACCCGCGGTTCGTTCCGGGTGCGCGGTGACACCGTCGAGATCATCCCGTCCTACGAGGAACTCGCGGTGCGCATCGAATTCTTCGGCGACGAGATCGAGGCGCTGTACTACCTGCACCCGCTCACCGGCGATGTGGTGCGGCAGGTCGATACCGTCCGGATCTTCCCGGCCACGCACTATGTCGCGGGTCCGGAGCGGATGGAGCGTGCGGTTCGCGATATCGAGAAAGAACTCGAGGAGCGGCTGGCCGAGCTGGATCGCCAGGGCAAACTGCTGGAGGCGCAGCGGCTGCGTATGCGCACGCAGTACGACCTCGAGATGATCCGCCAGGTCGGATTCTGCTCGGGTATCGAGAACTACTCGCGTCATATCGACGGGCGTGCGGCGGGGTCCGCACCCGCCACGCTGCTGGATTACTTCCCGGAGGATTTCCTGCTCGTCATCGACGAGTCGCATGTGACCGTTCCGCAGATCGGCGGCATGTACGAGGGCGATATGTCGCGTAAGCGCAATCTGGTCGAGTACGGGTTCCGGCTGCCGTCGGCGATCGACAACCGACCGCTCACCTGGGAGGAGTTCGCCGAGCGGATCGGGCAGGCGGTCTATTTGTCGGCTACTCCGGGGCCGTACGAACTGGGCCAGGCCGGTGGCGAGGTGGTCGAGCAGGTGATCCGGCCGACGGGCCTGGTCGACCCGCAGGTCGTCGTCAAGCCGACCAAGGGCCAGATCGATGATCTGGTGCACGAGATCCGGCTGCGGACCGAGCGTGACGAACGGGTGCTCGTCACCACGCTGACCAAGAAGATGTCCGAAGACCTCACCGACTATCTGCTCGGGCTCGGTGTCCGGGTGCGGTATCTGCATTCGGAGATCGATACGTTGCGCCGGGTCGAGCTGCTGCGACAGCTGCGACTGGGCGAGTACGACGTGCTGGTCGGCATCAACCTGCTCCGCGAAGGTCTCGACCTGCCCGAGGTGTCGTTGGTCGCGATCCTGGACGCGGATAAGGAAGGCTTCCTGCGCAGCAGCACCAGCCTCATCCAGACCATCGGGCGCGCGGCGCGCAATGTCTCCGGTGAAGTGCACATGTATGCGGACAAGATCACCGACTCGATGCAGCACGCGATCGAGGAGACCGAACGCCGCCGGGCCAAGCAGGTCGCCTACAACGAATCGATGGGCCTCGACCCGCAGCCGCTGCGCAAGAAGATCGCCGACATTCTGGATCAGGTGTATCAGGAGGCCGATGACAGCGAGGTGGCCGTCGGCGGTTCCGGTCGCAATGCCAGTCGCGGCCGCCGTGCCCAGGGCGAGCCGGGGCGAGCGGTCAGTGCGGGGGTGTACGAGGGCCGCGACGTCAAGTCCATGCCGCGGGCCGAATTGGCCGATTTGGTCAAGGAACTCACCGCGCAGATGATGAATGCGGCCCGCGAGCTGCAGTTCGAATTGGCCGGTCGGCTGCGGGACGAAATCGCGGACCTGAAGAAGGAACTGCGCGGGATGGATGCCGCGGGGTTGAGTTGAGCGGCGGCGTCTTTCGACGCCGCCGGGCTCGGCATGGCTCAGCTCTGGGTGGCCATCCATTCGTTGACGCGGCGCTCGGCCTCTTCGCGCGAGACGTTCTCGACCTTGGTCAGCACCGCCCAGCGGTGGCCGAAGGGGTCGAGGACGACGCCGAAGCGGTCACCGGTGACGAATGTCTGCGGCTCTTCCGCACTGCGGGCGCCGTTTTCGATGGCCCGCTTGACGACCGCGTCGACATCGGGGCAGTAGTGCACGATCGAGGTATGCACCCATTCGCCATTGGGAGCCAGAACATTGTTGTCCGGAATGGGCATGCCCAGCTGCAGTGTCGAGTCGCCGATCTTCAGTTCGGCGTGTGCGGGCTGGCCGTCGGGGAGATCGTTGCGGCTGATCACCTCGGCCTCGAAGACGTTGGTATAGAACTCGATTGCCTTATTGCCGTCGGGAACGGCCAGGAAGCAGGTGATGGAGTGGTAGCCGTCGGCGATGGGGTTCACGGTATTCGCTGTTTCGCTCATGCCGACAAGCCTCGTCGAGCGTGGCGAGATGGTCTTGTAAGAAAGCGACAGCCGTGACCGGCACAGCCGACGGGCCGGTTGCGGTGCCCGCGCTCGACAATGTGAAGGGCATTCTGCATCCCGACGAGCAGGCAAGACATCGCTCGTTGGCGCGGTTGTCGGCCGGGCCGGAGGTCGGACGGTTCGTCGAGTGGTATTGGTCGGTGCGCTGGGATCTGACCGGTCGGCCGCCGTACTACGCCGAGGTGCTGCCGTTTCCGTGCGTGAATGTCACCTTCGAACGCAGCGAAACCCGCACCGGTGGTTTCGTCAACGGCGTCTGCACCACCAAGTTCGTCCGGGAGCTCAGCGGTATGGGGGAGACCTTCGGCGCACGCTTTCGCGCCGGTGGATTCGGTGCGTTCACCGGACTGGATGTCGGTGCGTTCCGGGATACCGCCGTGCCGCTCACGGACGTGCTGCCCGAGGCGGCCGGCCTGGCCGACCGCGTATTGGCCGAATCCTCGGATATCAAGCGCCGCAGCATAATCGAGGATTTCCTCATCGGCCGAAAGGCCGCGGCAGATCTCAACTACCGACTGGTGCTGCGCATTGTCGACGCCATGGAACAGGACCAAGAACTGACCAGGGTCGATCAGGTCACCGATCGGTTCGATATCCCGATCCGCACATTACAGCGGATTTTCCGGCGCTATGTCGGCGCCGGACCGAAATGGGTGCTGCGCCGATACCGGCTCCAGGACGGAGCCGATCTACTCGCGCGCGGGCGCATCGAAGATCTCGCCGCACTGGCCACCGAGTTGGGTTATTTCGATCAAGCGCATTTCTCGCGGGAGTTCACCGCGGAAGTCGGAATGGCTCCACTGGAATACGCCAAGAATTCGCTACGCTCCCGTAACGAGGTGACTTCGAAGGTCGTCCCGACCAGAATGTAGTTTGCAGGACCGCTCGCGTTCGACCCATTCGAGCACTAATCGGAATCGGCCCTCCACATCGGCGAATGAGGAGTTCGTGATGGATGTCTTGGTCTTGATAGGGCGAGTACTTTTCGTGGTGTTGTTCTTCAGCTCCGCGTACGGGCATTTCACGCAGACCGACGCGATGACCGAATATGCGCGGAGTCGCGGCCTGCCGCAGCCGCGGGCCGCGGTGCTGGCCGGTGGCGTCGTTCTCGCGGTCGGCGGCCTCAGTGTGCTGCTCGGCGTGTGGGCCGACCTCGGGGCATTGCTACTGGTGATCATGCTGGTGCCGACGGCATTCCTGATGCACCAGTTCTGGAAGGAGACCGATCCGCAGGCCCAACAGGGCGAGATGATCCATTTCAACAAGGATCTCGCGCTCGCCGGCGCCGCGCTGATGTTGTTCGCCTTCTTCGCACATGTCGACGAACTCGGATTGACCATCACCGGACCGCTTTTCACCGGTCTGTAGGTGCGACCGGATTTGGGCTGATCGCGCCGATATTGTGAGCCGTATAGACGCCGTCGGCTTTTTCGGGTCGACGGAGCTCCATCGCGGTAACTGTGGAACCGGGTGGATGGCGTCGGCCCGGCCGGGTACGTTCTCACCGGTCCCGGTCGGGCCGACATTGCCAGCGTATAGCGGCCACGGTCGGGTATATGTGATGAATATCCCAGGGGGACAGGAACGTTCGCGTCGGTTGTGATGGATCACAAGTCGCGGACCCGGAATTTAGATCCGCCCTGGTCGCAAAGGCCCTGCGGCATTCGCCGCATCAACCTGTGTCGGTAAACCCAGAACACCCGCAGTGTGATGTGTTGCGATTTCTGCTATTTCCGGCCGATTTGCCGCTATGGTCGACCCCAGTCGCCGCGCTGGTGCCACGACTCCACGTGGCACCGGCGCAGGCACCCGACACCCACATAGTTGGAGGAGAAATGACCGCCTACCGGACCATTGTCGTCGGTACCGATGGCTCGGACTCGTCGTACGTCGCCGTCGACAAGGCCGCTTCGCTGGCCGCGGCCGCGGGTGCGACCCTGGTCGTCGCCTGCGCCTACTACCCGACCGACGATCGCGATGTGGCTGCCGCCGCCGATGTGCTCAAGGACGAGGCCTACCAGGTGCGCGGCTCCGCGCCCACCAGCGAGATCCTGCGCACCGCCCGCGACCGCGCGACCGCCGAAGGCGCCGAGGATATCGTCGAGCGCGCGATCGTCGGTGAGCCCGTCGAATCGCTGCTCGCGCTCGTCAAGGAGGTCGAGGCCGATCTGCTGGTCGTCGGTAACCGCGGCCTGAACACCCTGGCCGGCCGGTTGCTGGGTTCGGTGCCTTCGGATGTGGCGCGCAAGTCCCGCTCCGATGTGCTGATCGTGCACACCGTCAGGTAAGCAGTAAAGCCGAAACGACAGCCGCACATTCCCAGGAATGTGCGGCTGTCGTCGTCAATCCAGTCCGCTGAGCACCGGTGGCAGGTCGCCGGTGTGCACCACACCGAGTCGCTGGGTCGCTCGGGTCAGTGCCACGTACAGGTCGTTCATCCCACGCGGCGATTCGTCGAGGATCCCCTGGGGTTCCACCAGATAGACCGCGTCGAATTCCAGGCCCTTGACCTCGTGCACCGTGAGCACCCGGACGGATTCGCCCGCCAACTCGACGAAGTCCGCGACCATCTCATGCGGTGTGATGACGGCCGTGGTACCGGGACCGGTCTCCGCGGCTACCAATTGCGCTACCGCACTGCGCAATTCGCTCGCATCGACGGCATGGGCGCGGGGCCGCACATCCGTCTCCCGCACCGACCGCGGCACCGACGCGGCCGGATCGATCTCGGCGAGCACATCCGCCGCGACCGCCATGATCTCCGCCGGGGTCCGGTAGTTCACGGTCAACTCGGTGAGCTTCCACCGTTGTGCCACATAGGGTTCCAGCATCCGCTGCCAGGACGATGCACCCGCCGGATCGCCGGTCTGCGCGACGTCGCCGACTACCGTGACCCACCGGTTCGGTATGCGGCGCATCACCATTCGCCAGGCCATCTCCGAAAGTTCCTGCGCCTCATCGATGATCACATGGCCGTAGGTCCAATTGCGGTCACCCGCTGCGCGTTCCGCGGTGGTCTGCCGGTTGCGCACATCCTGACGTTCAGCCAGCTGGCTGGCGTCGATCAGGTCGTAGGCCATCAGGATCTCCGGATCGAGGTCGTCCTCGAGATCCTGTGGCGCGGAACCGGTCAGGATGTCGAGCGCGTCCTGCGCCTCGGCCAGCTGGGCCCGCCAGCGACGGCGGGCGCGTTCGCGTTCCTCGGTGTCGTCGATGCCGAGCAGTTCGGCTAGTTCGTCCAGCAGCGGTGCGTCCGGTGCGCTGAATTCGCCGTTGTCCGAGCGCGCGAGTTCGGCTCGGTCGGCTGGATCCAGACTGCTCGCGGCCCGATCGAGTCGCTTCGGATCGGCCAGTAGATCCGCGAGCACCTCCTGCGGCGACAGGATCGGCCAGAGCTTGCCGATGGCCGCCTGGATCTCCGGATCGGCGCGCATTTCGTCCCGGATCTCGGCGAGATCGGTTCGGCTGAGCAGACTTTCCCTACCCGCCCCGTCGGCTGCGCCTCCTGCCATCCCCCGGTGGCCGCCGGACAGATCCGCGCCCATGGTCTGGGCCAGTTGTTCGGTGAGCGCGTCGATGACCGAGGAGGCGAAGATCGGCCGGGCCAGATTGTGCGGGCGCCGCGAGGAGCGGGCCCGGCCGCGCGCCTTGGTGGCGATCTTGCGATCGAGTGTGACCGGATAGCCGTCGAAGGCAAGCATGATCGGCTCGGACGGCACTTCTTGACGGTCGCGCACCGCCTGCTTGAGGACCTCCAGCATGGCCAGCGAGCCCTTGACCTCACCGGCGCGCAGCGAATCCTCGCGGGTGGCCTTCACTCCCGGGTACAGATCGCCGATGGTGGACAGCAGCACGCCGGTCTCACCGAGCGATGGCAGCACCTGACCGATGTAATCGAGGAAGGTCGCATTCGGGCCGATGATCAGCACACCGCTCTTGGCCAACTGCTGACGGTAGGTGTAGAGCAGGTATGCCGCGCGGTGCAGGGCGACGGCGGTCTTGCCGGTGCCCGGACCGCCCTGGACCACCAGCACGCTCTTGTGCTCGGAGCGAATGATCGCGTCCTGCTCGCTCTGGATGGTCTCGACGATGTCGTTCATATGGCCGGTGCGCGCGGCATTGAGCGCCGAGAGCAGTGCGCTCTCGCTGCCGACCCCGCCCTCGCTATCGGTCACACCGGCAGTCCGAGCGGCGTCGAGGTCCAGGTATTCGTCATTGATGGCCGTGACCCGCCGATTGCGGGACCGGATATGTCGGCGGCGGATCACCCCGTCCGGGGCGGCAGTCGTCGCGAGATAGAACGGACGGGCCAGGGGCGCGCGCCAGTCCAGCAGCAGCGTCTCGTAATCGTCCTTCTCGTCGAGGATGCCGAGCCTGCCGATGTAGCGGTACTCGCCTTCTTGGCCGTCGGCGGCTGCTTGCGGGTCGCCCGAAACGGTACTGCCGTCGAGGTCGATGCGGCCGAAACACAGGCCGTGTTCGGCGGCGTCGTACTTGGCCAGATCTTCGGAATAGAGCTGGCTGAAGGATTCGCGCTCGGTGCGGGCCTGCGGGGTGCCACCGGTTTCCAGCAGCACGGTGCGCAGCCGTTTCGTGGCGTATTCGCGCATATCGTCGAGTCGTTCATAGAGCACGGACAGGTAGGCCTGCTCCAGGTCGATCTCGCGGTTCCGCTCGGGTGTGCCGTCGTGCGCGGCACGATCCTGAGTGAGGCGGTCGGGCAAACTGAACTCCTTGTCACCGCGATGAGCCGGTGCACACGCAGGTCACGGTGCACGCGAACGCCATTGAAAACAGAGTTTTCGAGTCTACTGCCGGTTCGGCGGGCTCGCTGTAACCGCAGGTAGCGGGTCCGTGGCCAGGACCGGCGTGAAATGTTGGACGATGGGGAACGGTTCGTAGAAGTGATGCAGCAGTTGCTTCCAGCGCTGATATCCGGCGGACCCGCGGAAGCCATCAACATGGTCGCTCAACTGTTCCCATCCCACCAGCAGCAAATAGGTGTCCGGCGCCTCGACGCACCGTGACAGCGACAGCGACCGGAAGCCCGGCATACTCTCGATGATCGGCCTGGCCTCGGCGAACGCGGCCTCGAAGGCCGCCGCTTGGGCGGGGCGGACGGGCAACAGCGCGTGTTCGATGATCATGGGAAAACCTTCAGGAAGCGTGCGTGTTATTCGGTCTGCGGCCCAGGCCGGTGCCTTCCCGGTGTCCGGTCGGCTTGGCGCGGTACATCGCCAGGTCGGCGTCGTGCAGCACGGCCTCGGGCGTGCGGTTGTCGCCCTCTGCGAGTTCGGTCACGCCGATCGAGGCGTTCACCTCGATCCGGTGCCCGCGCGCGATGATCGGCTCGGCCATGGTCGAGCGCAGCCGCTCGACCAGCGAGTCGAGATCGACGCGGCGGGTCCGGCCGGACAGCAGCACCAGGAATTCGTCGCCGCCGAGCCGGCCGACCAGATCGGAGCCGCGCAGTGCGCGCTGCAACCGCTGGGCCACGATCTGCAGCACGGTATCGCCGATCGCGTGGCCGAGGGTGTCGTTGATCGCCTTGAAGCCGTCCATGTCGATGAACAGCACCGTCGAGACCGGCAGATCCTCGCTGGCGGCGAGCGCATTGGCGAGCTGGGACAGGATCAGCGAGCGATTGGCCAGTCCGGTCAGCGAATCGTGCGTGGCCTGGAACTCCAATTGCCTTCGACTGGCCCGGAATTCGGTGATGTCGGCGAAGGAGGACACCGCGGGTGAATCCGGATCGCCCGGATTGAGCAGCCGCGAACTGCCGGAGAGCCAGCGGCGCTGGCCGTCGTGGCGGTCGACGCCGAAGATGTATCCGGTGATCGTTTCGCCGGTCGCCAGGGTGCGTGCCACCGGATGTCGGCTCGGCGGCAGCGGCTGGGCATTGGCGTCGAGCAGGATCAGCGGCAGTTCGTCGATGGTGGCGCCGATGAGTTCGCCGGTGCGTTCGTCGGGGCCGAAGATCCGCACGGCCGCAGGATTGGCCGATTCGATGCGGCCGTCCCGGTCGATCACCACCACCCCCTCCTCCAACTGAGAGACCACCGTGGTGAAGTACTGTTCGGCCCGGCGCTGCGCGGCCTCGGCGGCGCGCTGAGCGGTGAGATCATGGATGACCACCTGATAGGCGAGATGGTCGTGCCATGCGGTGAGCACAGAAACCGTCTCGACCGGGACGATCTCGCCGTCGACCCGGATCAGCTCCATTTCGGTGGGATCGGAGGCGGCGCCCGCAGTGGTCAGCTGGCTGATGCGATCCACCATGCCGGGCACCGAATCGGGATGAACGAACCGGGTCAGCGGCTGGCCGATCACCTCGTCGGCGCTGTCGGCGGCCAGCATGCGGGCGGTGGCCTGGTTTGCGTAGACGACGGTGCCGCGCTCGTGCACGACGATCCCGTCCGGGGTGTGTTCGACCAGGGACCGGTAGCGCTGTGCCAGCTGCTCGGCGTCGACTGCGTTGTCCTGATCCACTGGAACCCCCGATCATCGACCCAATCATGGCCATTGGAACATGGGATTATTCTGGTCTCGACGTGTACAAGATCACATCGTCGACGCTATTGCTTCGCGCACAGTCCGGGCAGTCCATCCGCCGCTATCTGGTGATCATTACAGAGCCCGGATTTGTGAACATTTCTCGAGCCGAACGTCGCTTCGGCCCCGGGAGCCGGTGAAGGAGCGATGCCATGCCGGGTACCAACCCGAACAGTCAAGAGCACCATCAAGATCATATGACGATCGCCGGGATCGGTGCGGTCAGCGGGTACGGCTGGGGTCGGGAGGCGCTCTGGCAGGGGCTGCTGAGCGGGAAATCCGCGGCCTCACTACAACCAGGCTACGGCTTCGGCCGCGATGAGCACGCCTGGGTTTCGCTGATTCCCGATGGCGGTGATCCCATGGTGAGCACCAGCATCTACGGGCGTGCCTTGCAGGAGGCGGGTCGCGAGGCGATCGCCGACGCCTCGGCGCGTGGTTGGCGACCGGGCCGCACCGTCGGCCTGCTGCACGCCATCGTGCTCGGCGACGTCGCCAAATGGCGCGACTTCTATCTGATCGATGAGGGGCACCGGCGCTCGCGCGACTACCTGCGACTATTGCCCTCCACACCGATCTCGGTACTACAGCAGGAATTCGGCTTCCACGGGCCATCGATGAATGTCTCGGCGGCGTGCAGTTCGGCGAATGTCGCGCTGATCACCGCCAAACTCTGGCTGCAGTGCGGTGTTGCCGATGACGTGATCTGCGTCGCCACCGATATGTCGGCCACCCCCGAAATGCTCGAGCACTTCGTTCGACTCGGCGCCGCGGTCGGCGATGCCGAACCACTGGCCGCCTGCCGCCCCTTTCAGGAGGGCAGCCGCGGTTTCAGCATGGGTGAGGCGTCGGTCGCCTTCGTCCTCACGCGCTCGGTCGAGCGGCCCTATGCCGCGGTGCTCGGTGGCGGTATGACCAACGACGCCTATCACGTGGTTTCGGTCGATCCCGGGCACACCCAGATCTTCAACTGCGTGCGCCACGCGCTCGCGGACGCTGCTATCGCCCCTGCGGACGTGCGGTATTTCAACGCGCACGGCACCGGCACCCGGCAGTGCGATGTGGCCGAGCGGGATCTGCTGCGGCGGATGTTCGACGACCGCCCGCACGTCTATTCGGTCAAGCCGCTGGCCGGGCACTGCCAGGGCGCGGCGGCCGGTGTCGAGGTGGCCGCGGCGGCGCTGGCCTACGACCGCGGCATCGTGCCCGCCGCACCGATCGTCGCACCCGCCTACGAGCGACTATTGGACGGGCCGACGCGCTTCGAGGGCGGGATCACGGTCAAGCTGTCACTCGGCATGGGCGGCAATAATTCGATGGTCGTGCTCGGTCCTGTCGATTGAGCTCACTTACGGGAGCGGCACCGACCAGGATAATTTCGTGCCCGGCATGCCCTCTGATTCGTGCATACCAGCCACCGCGGGGCCGATGGTGAACTGCCCGTCCGACTTCTCGGCCCGCTGCTCCAGATTCCGCAAACCGCTGCGGATCACGTGATTCGGGATGCCCCAGCCGTCATCGGTGACCACGATGATCAGATCATCGGCCACACTGATCTCCACCGAGACGGTCGCCGCGCCGGAATGTCGCACCGCATTGCTCACCGCCTCGCGCACCACCGCCTCTGCGTGATCGGCCAATTCGGCTTCCAGCACCGACAGCGGTCCGCTCACCTGCACGGTGGCCCGCAAGGGCGAATCGGTGGTCTGCTGGCGCACCGCATCCTCGATCCGCTGCTGCAATTCGATGCCGCCGCCATTGCCGCCGTGCAGATCGAAGATGGAGGTGCGGATCTCCTGGACCACCTCCTGCAGATCATTGATGACCGTCGAAAGGTGTTGACGCACTTCGGGTACCTCGGCGCGCGGTACCGCGCTCTGCAGGGTGAGCCCGATGGCGAACAGCCGCTGGATCACATGGTCGTGCAGGTCGCGGGCGATGCGGTCGCGGTCGGCGAGGATATCGAGTTCGCGCATTCTGCGCTGGGTTTCGGCCAGCTGCATGGCCAGCGCGGCCTGGTCGGTGAAGGCGTTGGTCAGCTCGACGAGTTCGTCGGGGTAGGGCGGTGAGCCGATGGGACGCACGGTGACCAGCGTGCCGAGCGTGGCGTCGGGTGTGCACAGCGGCAGGATCAGCGCGGGCCCGACATCGTGCAGTGGGACGCCGAGGTCGATCAGGGCGGCATTGTCGAAGCGCAGCGGTGTGCGGCGAGTGAAGGCCTCGCCCAGTGCGGTGCCGTCGGCATCCACGATCAGTCCGTCGAATCCGCTACCCGGACCGGACCATTGGGTAATGACGAGTTCGGAGACCGCGGCGAGTTGGAGTTGCGGTACCGCGGTGCTGGCGAGGAACGATTGATGCGAGCCGGTCAGGGTGCGCGCATGGTCTACGACGTGGGCGAGCACCAGATCGGGTTCGGTGCCCGCGAGGAATTCGGTGGCGATATCGCGGGTGGCCTCGATCCAGGCCTGTCTGGTGCGCGCCGATTCGTAGAGCCTGGCGTTATCGACCGCGATACCGGCCGCGGCAGCCAGCGCCTGCACGAGTACGTCGTCGTCCTCGGTGAACGGCTGACCATTGGCCTTCTCGGTCAGGTAAAGACTGCCGAAGACCTCGTCGCGAATGCGCACCGGGACGCCGAGGAAGGTGTGCATCGGCGGGTGGTGTTCCGGAAACCCCACGGACGCAGGGTGTTTCGAGAGTTCGTCGAGGCGCAGCGGTTTGGGCTGGCTGAACACCTCGCCGAGTACGCCGTGTCCGGCGGGAAGTCGGCCGATGCGCTCCCGGATGGTGTCGTCCATGCCCTCGTCGAGGAACTGGGTGACCTGCTGCTCGTGCCCGCGCACGGCCAGCGCGCCGTAGCGGGCGTCGACCAGGCTGGTGGCGGTGTGCACGATGGCGCGCAGCGTTTCATCGAGGTCGAGGCCGGAGGTGACGGTCAGCATCGCCTCGACCAAGCCATCCATCCGGTCGCGTGAATCGATGATCAGCTCGACGCGTTCCTTGACCTCCGACAGCAGCTCCCGGAGCCGAAGTTGCGACAGCGTGTCGCGTACCGAATAGAGGCCGCTGCCCAACTCTTCGGTCATGACGGCATCCTGTTCTGGCAGGCGCGTAACAGCGCCTACGCCAGTCTAGTTGGTCGATCGAGGACTTTCGGCCCTGTTCGCGATGGCGTAGCGGTGATGGCATGGTCGCACACCGGGAATAGAAAGTAGGGATGTCCTATGAATTCGCCGTTGCGTTCGTCGGAGCTGTGGGCCACTGCCGCCGACCCCGAACTTGCCGTGACCACCCGGGGTGCGGTGCCGCCAGCGGATGTGACCAGGGCGGTGCGGGGGATCGGCCGCGTACTGCGCCGGCACCACCTCGACGCAGCGGCACGGGTGCGGGTGACCGCGCCGGTGGATTCGGAAGAACCCACGTTGGTACAGGCCAATATTCGCATACACGACACCCCGACCCGGGTGCAGGTCACCGGTCCGCGCGGCTTCGCGGTGACCTTCGCGGTGGAACGGCTGGACCGGCAGATCGCCCGGCTGGCGACCAAACAGTCACGCGAGTGGCCCGATCCGGCGCGTCCGCCCCTGGCCAGGGTCACCGAACCGCGCCCGATCGTGCGGAGGAAGCACTGCGCGTTGCTGACCGGTACGCCCGCCGAGGCGTTGGCGGTGATGGATGCGATGGATTACGACTCGTACCTGTTCATTGACGCCGAAACCGGTGAGGATGCCCTGGTGAGCTGGGCGGATCCGCTGGGTGTCCGGCTAACCAGGCAGCGCAGCACACACCCGCCGCAGGCTCCGGCGCAGCGGCCGCTCACGGTGAATTCCCTACCCCTGATCATGGATTCGGATCCGGCGCCGGTCCTGATCGAAGAGGCGGCGGTGACCCGGCTGTGCCGCAAGGGGCTGCCGTTCCTGTTCTTCACCGATGCCGACGGCGGCCGCGGCCGCCTGCTGTACCGCCGCTACGACGGGGATCTCACTGTCGTCGTTCCGGTCGAAATCCGCTAGCTGTCACGCAGTTTGGAGGCCAGCACCGCGGCTTGGGTGCGCCGTTCCATGCCGAGTTTGGCCAAAAGCCGGGAGACGTAATTCTTGACGGTCTTCTCCGCCAGGAACATTCGCGCCGCGATTTGTCGATTGGTCAATCCCTCGCCGAGCAGTGCGAGCAGTCGGCGTTCCTGTTCGGTGAGGCCGGCCAGCGGCCCGTCTTTTTCGGTGCTGGAACGTAGCCGGGCCTTGAGTGCCGCCGCCGCGCGGTTATCCAATAGCGAATGTCCGGCGCCGATCTGTTTGATAGCCGCGGCCAATTCCATGCCCTTGATGTTCTTGACGACATAGCCGCTCGCGCCCGCCAATATCGCGTCCAACATGGCGTGTTCATCGGTGTAGGACGTCAGGATGAGGCAATGCAAATCGTCGATTTCGGCCAGCAGGTCTCGGCACAGTTCGATGCCGTTGCCGTCGGGAAGTCGGACGTCCAGTACAGCGACATCGGGTCGCAGCGCGTGAATGCCCGCCATAGCGTCGGCGACATCGCCGGCCTGGCCGATCACGGTGAGTTCTGGATCGCTCTCCAGCAGATCGACGAGGCCGCGCCGGACGATCTCGTGGTCGTCGACGAGGAACACTGTGATCACGCGACCTCCTGTGCGGTGCAGGGGATCTCGTGCGGCCCCCGGCGTTTGGTCCTACCCGACAAGGTATCGCTCGGCGGGCCACATCGGTATGTCGGGAACGACAATTTCGAGTAATGGCGACTCGAATTTACCGACGAACGCTATCGAAACACCGAGAGAAACCGACCGCTTGAATGGCATTGTGCGAATCAGGGTTCCAGGTATGCTGAGGCCGAAGTCATTCATAGCGGTCTTTGGTAGCGCGGCCTTGGAGGGCCCCATGCATAGGTATGTCGAACAATGACATATTCAGCGACGCTCGATTTCGGCAATATTTTCGGTCCGCCGCGGAGCTGTCCCGATTGTGGTTCGCATGCTATCGGCACCTTCGTCGACCACCGGGACGCCCTGTTCCGGTGCCGGGAATGCGGCGTGCAATGGCGCTTCGCACATGGCCGCGCCATTCGGGAGTTCCCCGCTATCGATCCCCAGCCGGGACCCGAAGAAGCGTGGACGTGTCCATGAAGATCGGGCTGATCGTGCCGCCGTGAGTGCCCGCACCGGTGGCTACGTCGTCTTCGCCGGCCGGACGAATGCGGAGAACGGCTGCATCGGGCGGTCCGGATGGCCCGGCTGGCGCGCCGAAAACTGGTGATGATCACCAAGATCCGCGAACCGGAGCAGTGGCGCTACTACACTGAGCAGGTGCGTCCACTGATGGGAGCCGACGACCCCGAACCTCGCGAGGAGCCACTGGCGCCTCCGGTAGAGCCGGTGCGGCACGGCGATGCGCCGGACCGGATCGCCACCATCGATCACCGGGTCCGCCACCAGACCGCGCAGCGCCGGTTCGACCGCCCGCGGATGGCTCGCGACCACGAACGGCTGTATCGATGCATCCAGACCGGTGAGCGGACGACCCGGGCCATGTTGCCCACGCCGGTCGCTTGACGAGCCCCTGGGGTGACGGCACCGATCCCGGGGCACCACGAGCGGTCGCCGGGGTCACCTTGGTCGAGGGCTCGACCTTCTGCATCAGCGAGGACGGCGGTGTTATCAGTCCGAATCGTGCCGAGGGATTGTTCGTGCGCGATACCAGGGTGCTGTCACGGTGGCGGCTGACCGTCGACGGATTGGCGCCGCAACCGCTCACCGTCCAGCACACCGATCCCTACAGCGCGACGCTGCTGGCCAGGACGCCGCCGCAGCCCGGCCGCGCCGACAGCACGGCATTGGTGACCGTCGCGCGGTATGTCGGCGACGGTATGCGCGAGGACGTGACCGTCCGCAATCTCTCCGGTGCGGCGATCAGCTGTGTGGTCGTGCTGGAACTCGATGCCGATTTCGCCGATCTGTTCGAGGTCAAGGAGGGGCGGATCGGCAACAGCGTGGTGGTCACCAAGAGCAAGTCGACAGCGGGCACGGTCGAGATCAGCCGGACCGATCTGCCGCTGGCGGTGACGGTGACCGCCGCGGGGGCGACCGCGGTCGATCGCGAATTGCGGTGGCAGGTCGATTTGCCCGGGCGCGGGGAATGGTCGGTGTGCATCCAGTACCAGCCGACGCTCGGCTCGGTGGTGACGCCGCGGCATCAGTGCGGGAACCCGATCTCGCACAGCGCGCCCGCACTGCGGATGCGCGAATGGTACGAGAATTCGCCGTCGGTGCAGACCGACGATCAGACGCTCGCCGCGGTCTTGCGGCGCGCCGTCGTCGATCTCGGCGCACTGCGCATCTTCGATCCGGGGCATCCCGAGCGGGCGGTGGTCGCCGCGGGCGCGCCGTGGTTCATGGCGCTGTTCGGGCGGGACTCGCTACTCACCTCGTGGATGGTGTTGCCGCTGGACCGGCGGCTGGCCGTCGGCACGCTGCAGAGTCTGGCGGGTCTGCAGGGCAGCGAGGTGCGCGCCATGACCGAGGAGGAGCCGGGGAAGATACCGCATGAGGTGCGGTTCGGGCGGGCGGTGACATCGCTGCTCGGCGGTGACACCGTGTACTACGGAACCGCCGATGCCACACCGCTTTTCGTGATGTTGCTCGGTGAGTTGCATCGGTGGGGATTGGATGCCGAGACCAGGGACGAACTGCTGCCGCATGCGGATCGGGCGCTGGAGTGGATCGAACACTTCGGTGACGCGGACGGCGACGGATTCGTCGAGTATCAGCGCGCGGCCGAGCATGGTTTGGCGAATCAGGGGTGGAAGGACTCCTGGGACGGGGTGAACTTCGCCGACGGCAGCCTGCCCGAGGCGCCGATCGCGCTGGCCGAGGTGCAGGGATATGTGTACGCCGCGTATGTCGCGCGGGCGGCGCTCGCGGCCGATGTGGGCGACCACTCGACCGCGGATCGGTTCCGCGTCAAGGCGGCCGCATTGAAGGAAGCGTTCAACAAGGCGTTCTGGTTGCCCGAGCACGGTTGGTTCGCCATCGGTCTGGACGGGGACAAGCGGCCGATCGACGCGCTGACTTCGAATATCGGGCACTGCCTGTGGACCGGGATCATCGATGAGGACAAGGCGCGGTCGGTCGCGGATCACCTGCTGTCGCCGGAGATGTTCAGCGGATGGGGTATCCGCACCTTGGCCACCAACATGGGTGCCTACAACCCCGTCAGCTATCACAACGGATCGGTATGGCCGCACGACAACGCGATCTGCGCCGCCGGACTGATGCGCTACGGGTTCACCGAACACGCCAACCGTGTGGTCGACGGGGTGCTCGACGCGTCCACCCGCTTCGGCTACCGACTGCCCGAGCTGTTCAGCGGTTTCGACCGCGCGGAATTCGACGCGCCGGTGCCGTATCCGACCTCCTGCTCACCGCAGGCGTGGGCGTCGGCGGCGCCGCTGCTTTTCATGCGGAGCATGTTGCGGTTGGAGCCGGGCACCGGGTCGGCGTCGGTCGCGCCCGCGGTGCCGGATCGGTACCTGCCCCTGCGGGTGAGCGGGGTCCGGGTGGGGTCGGATGTGCTCACCGTCACCGTGGACAATGGGGGCTGGCAGCTCAGCGGATTGGCTGGAAAGCTGCGTCGATCCGACTCCTGACCTGGACCGATGACCGGGGAACCCGGCGTGCGACGAAACTTGTCGGTGGGTCGGCCTAGCATGGCGCTGGGGGTATCACGTCTGTTGGACCGACACGATCGAGAAGGGACACCTGGTGGCGGAACGCCTCACTGTGCGCGGAGCTCGGGAGCACAATCTCAAGAGCATCGACCTCGATCTGCCCCGCGACAGTCTCATCGTGTTCACCGGTCTATCCGGTTCGGGCAAGTCCAGCCTCGCCTTCGACACGATCTTCGCCGAGGGGCAGCGCCGCTATGTCGAATCGCTGTCGGCCTACGCGCGCCAGTTCCTCGGGCAGATGGACAAGCCGGACGTCGACTTCATCGAGGGACTTTCGCCTGCCGTTTCGATCGATCAGAAGTCGACCAACCGCAACCCCCGGTCGACGGTCGGCACCATCACCGAGGTCTACGACTACCTGCGGCTGCTGTATGCGCGCGCGGGTACTCCGCACTGCCCGGTCTGCGGTGAGCTGATCGCCAAGCAGAGTCCGCAGCAGATCGTGGATCAGGTGCTCGCCATGGAGGAGGGCATCAAATTCCAGGTGCTCGCGCCGGTGGTGCGCACCCGCAAGGGCGAATTCGTCGATCTGTTCGACCAATTGAACAGCCAGGGCTATTCGCGTGTCCGGGTCGACGGCGTGGTGTATCCGCTCACCGATCCACCGAAGCTGAAGAAGCAGGAGAAGCACGACGTCGAGGTCGTAGTGGACCGGCTCCAGGTGAAGCCGAGTTCCAAACAGCGCCTTACCGATTCGATCGAGACCGCCCTGCGGCTGGCCGACGGCATCGTGGTACTGGACTTCGTCGACCGCGACGAGCACGCCCACGACCGGGAGCGCCGGTTCTCCGAACGCCTGGCCTGCCCCAACGGGCACCCGCTCGATATCGAGGATCTCGAACCGCGCTCGTTCTCGTTCAACTCGCCCTATGGTGCGTGCCCGGACTGCACCGGACTCGGCATCCGCAAGGAGGTCGATCCGGATCTGGTGGTGCCAGATCCCGAATTGAGCCTGGCCGAGGGCGCGATCGCACCGTGGTCGCGCGGACAGACCGCGGAATACTTCACCCGGCTGCTGTCGGGTCTGGCCGAATCCATCGGGTTCTCCATGGATACGCCGTGGCACGACCTACCGCCGAAGGCACGTAAGGCGGTGCTGGAGGGCAGTTCGGATCAGGTGCACGTCTCCTACACCAACCGGTACGGCCGGAAGCGTTCGTATTACGCCGATTTCGAGGGCGTGATGCCGTTCTTGCAGCGGCGTATGGAGAGCACCGAATCCGAGCAGATGAAGGAGCATTACGACGGGTACATGCGTGATGTGCCGTGCCCGGTGTGCAACGGTGCTCGGCTGCGTCCGGAAATTCTGGCCGTCACCATCGCCTCGGGCGGTGAGAAGAAGTCCATCGCCGATGTGAGCGAATTGTCGATCGGTGACTGCTCGGCATTCCTGAATGCCTTGACGCTGGGGGAGCGGGAGACCGCCATTGCCGGGCAGGTGCTCAAGGAAGTGCAGGCGCGCCTCGGCTTCCTGCTGGATGTCGGACTGGAGTATCTGAGCCTGTCGCGGGCCGCGGCGACGCTGTCCGGCGGTGAGGCACAGCGCATCCGGCTGGCGACCCAGATCGGATCCGGGCTGGTCGGGGTGCTGTATGTGCTCGACGAACCGTCGATCGGCCTGCACCAGCGCGACAACCGGCGGCTCATCGAAACGCTGACGCGGCTGCGGAATCTCGGCAATACGCTGATCGTGGTCGAACACGACGAGGACACCATTCGGGCCTCGGACTGGGTGGTCGATATCGGTCCGCTGGCCGGTGAGCACGGTGGTGAAGTCGTGCACAGCGGTCCGTATCAGGAACTGCTCACCGACCCGAAATCGCTGACCGGCGCATATCTTTCAGGCCGCGAGCGCATCGAGGTGCCGATGGTGCGGCGGCCGGTGAGTAAGAAGCGCCAGCTCACCGTGGTCGGTGCGAACGAGCACAACCTGCGCAATATCGATGTCAGCTTCCCGCTCGGCGTGCTCACCGCGGTCACCGGTGTTTCCGGCTCCGGTAAGTCCACGCTGGTCAACGACATTCTGGCGACCGTGCTCGCGAACAAGCTGAACGGCGCGCGGCAGGTGCCGGGCCGGCACACCCGGATCAACGGCCTCGATCATCTGGACAAGCTCGTGCAGGTGGACCAGTCGCCGATCGGCCGGACGCCGCGCTCGAATCCGGCCACCTACACCGGCGTATTCGACAAGATCCGGACCCTGTTCGCGGCGACCACCGAGGCGAAGGTGCGTGGTTACCAGCCCGGCCGGTTCTCGTTCAATGTCAAGGGCGGCCGCTGCGAAGCATGCTCGGGTGACGGCACTTTGAAGATCGAGATGAACTTCCTGCCGGACGTGTATGTCCCGTGCGAGGTCTGCCACGGCGCCCGGTACAACCGGGAGACGCTCGAGGTGCACTACAAAGGCAAGACCATTGCCGAGGTGCTCGATATGTCGATCGAGGAGGCCGCGGGGTTCTTCGAGCCGGTCACCTCGATCCACCGCTACCTCAAGACCCTGGTCGACGTCGGCCTGGGCTATGTGCGACTCGGCCAGAGTGCGCCGACCCTCTCCGGCGGTGAGGCACAGCGCGTCAAACTGGCGGCTGAACTGCAAAAGCGCTCCACCGGACGCACCGTTTACATCCTCGACGAGCCGACCACCGGCCTGCACTTCGAGGACATCCGCAAGCTGCTGCTCGTCATCAACGGTTTGGTGGACAAGGGCAATACGGTCATCGTCATCGAACACAATCTGGACGTCATCAAGACCTCCGATTGGGTGGTCGATATGGGTCCAGAGGGCGGCTCCGGCGGCGGCACGGTCGTCGCCGAAGGCGCCCCGGAAGATGTTGCGGCAGTGGGCGACAGCTACACCGGCCAGTTTCTGAAGGAAGTCCTGGCACTGCCCGCTGCGACCAGCCCCAAGGCTCCGGCCAAGAAGGCGGCCGCGAAGAAGGCCCCGGCGAAGAAGGCGGCGAACAATTCGTCGGCCACCAACGCGACGGCGACCAAGATTCCGGCACCGAATGCCGCCGCCGCGAAGCGCGCATCGCGGAAGGCCGCCGCGCTCCGCTGATCCTGTTCGCACACCGCTTGTCTCGCCCGACACCGGCTACTCGGTGTCGGGCAAGACAACGGCTGCGGGCTCAGTTCTCGGGCCGACGAGCTTGTCTAGGCCGAGCGGTTCGCGATGGTGTGGATCAGTTCGGCGAGTTCCTTGTATCGGGACCACATCGGCCAATGGCCGGTGGGCAGATCGATGTATTCGGCGTCGATCTTGGCCAACTCGGCGAACAGTGGTTCCTGACCCGCGTCGCGGAGTTGTTTGACCAGGTCCGCGGTGATGCTGTTGCAGATCACCGTCGTCGGGATGGCAAGGCGCGCCGGGGAATCGCTCAGTCGCAGGGGAGCGGCGGCGACTCCGGTGGGTTCGGAAACGGCACGCTCGCGGAACCGGGCCAGGGACAACTCGTCCAGTCCGGTGAGACTATTGCCGTCGGCCTCCAACTGATCCCAATCCGGCAGCGCGAGTTCGCGAACGGTCGCATCCAGTGCGGAATTGAGGATGAAGCCATTCGGTAGCGGAGCGGCGTCGACATAAATCCCGCGGCTGAAGCGTTCCGGGGCAATATCGGTGGCGAGATAGGCTGCCGCCGCACCGCCCGAGTGCGCGACGACCACCACCGCTTCATCCGTGGCGATTTCGTCGAGGATGGCCTGCGCCTGCATTTCCAGGGTCGCGCTGAGCCGGTCGTCCTCGTCCGGGTCGAGTCCGGGCAGGGTCAGCGCCAACACATCGTCACCCCGGCCGCGCAGATCGGCCGCGACGTCGTCCCATGCCCACGCGCCGAGCCAGAATCCGGGAATGAGAAGTATCCGTGCCATGCAGTGAGCATCGCACGCCGAACCTGGCGGAACGCAAATCCGCAGCAATATGTCTGGGTCACCGAGATAGCCACGCGCACAAAGCGTTTCATTGTTCACAAGATGAACTACTTCGGGTCGAGTGGGATTGCCCGTGAGAGCGACGGGAAGCGGCGGCACGGATTGCCCCGCGTCGCTCGCGGCCCACCCGGGTGGCATCACAGCGATTCCGGGCGGACCACATCGGCGTGCCTACGAGCTTCGAGCTGGACCGAACCACCGCGTCAATGCGTTCCGGAGTCGGTCATCTTCGGTGCCGACTTCACCTGCCCAGGCCACATATCCGTCCGGTCGGATGAGTAGCGCGTCAGCGGGCGCGTCCGGACAGGTCGCGATCACGGTGTCGACGCGGTCGTTCCAGTCGGCCGCGATATCGGCGAACCCGCTGTTCTCGGTCAATTGGACCAGTACAGCTCGTGCCGAGTGCAGCAGCTCGGCGATACGCGTTCGGCCGTCCGAGGTTTCGAGGGTGAGGTCCGGGACCATGCGTCCGGACAGTGGGTGCGGATCGCCGATGTCGTAGCGGATATCGGATCCGGCGAGCAGATGTGCGATATGCCCAGCGTTTTCAGGTGCTTTGAGTAGTTCGCCCATGAACTCGCGCAGCGCGGTGACCTCCGGACCGGGCGCCATCAGTGCGAGCTGGGACAGTGAGTGCATCATTACGCGCTCGCCGACCGGGTATCGCTCGGAGTGATAGGTGTCCAGCAGTCCCACGGGTGCCCAACCGTTCACCTGTGCGGCGAGCTTCCAACCGAGATTGGCCGCGTCCTGCAAACCGAGGTTGAGGCCGGGGCCTCCCATCGCCGAGTGCACGTGGGCGGAATCGCCGAGCAGGAACACATTTCCGTCGCGATAGCGTTCGGCCAGTCGAGTGTTCTGGCCTTCGGTCCGGCGCAAGGCGTGCGGGCCGGATCCAGGCGGTGGCGCGATCGGCAGGTCGACACCGAGCACCCGCCGCAGACTTGCGCGTAGTTCGTCGAGCGTCATCGGCGTGTCCTCCGGTACCGGATCGCCGTCGAACTCCATGGTCGCGACCAACGGGCGGCCGCGTTCGAGCTCCGCGAAGATGAACATGCCACGTTCGAGTCGGTTATGTCCGAAGGGAAGTCGCCCGAGGCCGGGAATCAGGATGCCGCCGTCTCCGGTTCGCAGTTCCTCCGGCACGCTCACATGTGCCATCCGGACCAACTTCGATGCGTTTGTGCTGCCGGGGAATTCGATTCCGGTGTGTTTGCGGACGAAGCTCCTGCCGCCGTCAGCCGCGACCAAGTATGTGGTGGTCAGGTCGTACTCGCGGTCGGGACCCGTCACTGTGACGGTCACGCTCCCGTCCTGCTGGACCAGATCGGTCAGCTCATGGCCCCAACGGATTTCGATACCGAGTTCGCGAGCCCTTTTCTCCAACAGGCGAACCAGTTTGGGCTGGGGGATGAGCAGCGCGTACATCGGATTGTTCGCAACTTCGGCGAATGACACCGGCATCCCACTGAACATATAGCCGGGCACGGGCTGCGGCGCGCCCGGCGCGCCGCCGAATTCGTGGTACAGGCCGCGCATATCCAGCAGCCGAATCACCTGGCCGACAAGGCCGTTCGCTTTCGGCTCGGCGCTGGGCTCGCTCAGTTTCTCCAGCACGATGGGACGCACGCCGACCAGTGCGAGTTCGCAGGCGAGCATGAGCCCGTTCGGCCCGGCACCGGAAATGACTACGTCGGCAGAGTTTTCGGGCATGACAAATACACCTCTTGTTGCCTTTGAAAAGTGAGTGTGCGGTGAGTCAGTCGTCGACGGAAGGCGCGGGAAGTCCCGCGGCTATCTCGTCGACGGCTTGTCGTAGCAGTGTGGTGAGCAATACCGGCGGATCCGCGTACACATAGGTCGCGGTAGCGGCCTGGTAGATCGCGCCGATCGCGCCGACGACGAGCCGTGGATACAGATCGCGTGCCGCGTCGGTTCCGGTGCGTGCCGCGATCGCCTCGATCCAGTCGTCGGATACCGCCTTGGACACCGCGGTTCGGGTCTCGGGTGCCTCGAGCAATTCGCGAACGACCGCCAGTTGGCGCGCGGTCGGCGGGTGGTCCCCGGCGCCGTCGACTTCGAGTGGTTCGAGGATCGCCGCGGTGATCGCGGTCCAGAGCGGCTCGTCCACGGGCCGGTTCCGTAGTGCGATCAGACTGCGCTGGATCCGCTCGGTCTGCCGGTATGCCAGCGCCTCGTGCTTACCGGTGAAGTAGTTGTTGAAGGTCCGGACCGACACGCCCGCGCGGGCGGCGATGTCCTCTCTGGTGATATTGGCCAGTCCGTGTTCGAATGCCAGCTGGAGCGTCGCGTCGCTGAGTGCCTTGCGGGTGTCGAGCTTCTTGCGCTCGCGAAGGCCGAGGACTTGCTCATCTGGCATGACACCAGAGTACGCCAAAACTTGCCCAGCGGGCAATATTTCCCGCTGGGCAAATTTAGCTAGGCGTAGACCGGGCCGGTGTACTTCTCGCCCGGACCCTTGCCCGGCTCGTCCGGATGCGCCGAGGCCTCGCGGAAGGCGAGCTGCAACGACTTCAGTCCGTCGCGATACGGACCGGCATGCGGACCGAAGTATTCGATAGACGAGGTGATCAATCCAGCGAGCGCGGTGATCAGGCGGCGTGCCTCGTCCAGGTCGCGGCGCGGACTGTTGTCCGGATCCTCGTCGGCGAGTCCGAGCTTCTCCGCCGCCGCGCTCATCAGCATCATCGCGGCGCGGCTGATGATCTCCACTGCGGGGATGTCGGCCAACTCGCGGACGTCGGTCGCGTCGGATGCCTCGTCACTCATAGCCACGAGGATGGCATCGTGGTGGGCGGGCGCGGTCGCCGGGCGGGGCGATTCGGCGATAGCGAGTGGGAATGTTAGACTTTCCGCTGACGACCGCCCCGGGCTTGCTCGGGGCTGATAAGTGGAGCCCGACTCCCACCGTTGCCGACGAGCGATCGTACTGGTTAAACGGTCCGGTCACCCGCCCTTTCGAGGCGGGTTTCTTGTGCGGGGATCTCTCAGGGGATCATCGGACGAGGTCGACGCGAGCTTGCTCGTGCTCGAAGGCCGGTCGACTCGGGCCCCGTTGCGGAATACCGCACCGGGGCTTTTGTGTTGAAAAGGGGTTGCCGTTATTGCGTGCGGTCGTCTGACGACACCGCTTGACCTAGGAGGCCCCATCAGCACTGAGACCCGCATCAACGATCGCATCCGTGTTCCCGAGGTCCGACTTATCGGACCGGGTGGTGAACAGGTTGGGATCGTGCGTGTTGAAGATGCACTACGCGTCGCCCTCGAGGCGGATCTCGACTTGGTCGAGGTCGCGCCGGATGCCCGTCCACCGGTCTGCAAGATCATGGACTACGGCAAGTTCAAGTACGAGACGGCGCAGAAGGCGCGCGAGTCTCGCAAGAACCAGGTGCAGACCGTGATCAAGGAGCAGAAGCTCCGTCCCAAGATCGACGACCACGACTATGAGACCAAGAAGCGCAACGTTGTTCGCTTCCTCGAGGCCGGCTCGAAGGTCAAGGTGACGATCATGTTCCGCGGTCGTGAGCAGTCGCGCCCCGAATTGGGCTTCCGGCTGCTGCAGCGTCTGGCCTCCGACGTCGCCGAATTGGGTTTCGTCGAGACCTCCGCCAAGCAGGACGGTCGCAATATGACCATGGTCCTCGCGCCGCATAAGGGTGCGAAGACGCGGGTGAAGGCGCAGGAGGATTCGCGGGCACCGCGTCCCGCCGCCACCGAAGCGCCTGCCGTTCCCGCACCTGCCGCGGGCGCACCGGTCGCCGAACAGGTCGCGCCGGCCGACCCGCAGTAATACCGATCAGAAAACCGGTGGTCCGAGAGGACCACCGGTACGAGACAGATAGAGGAATCCATGCCGAAGATGAAGAGCCACAGCGGCGCCTCGAAGCGATTCAAGGTTTCGGGCCGTGGCAAGCTGCTGCGTCAGCAGGCGAACCGTCGCCACCTGCTCGAGCACAAGTCCACTCGCCGGACTCGTCGTCTGGACGGCACGGAAGCCGTCGCGTCCGTTGACGTCCCTCGCGTCAAGCGCCTCCTGGGTCTCTGAGACCTAGGCCAGCACCCGCGCGACCGGGATTCCGGACGCCGACCACCGACCAATTCCAGGGCGTCACGCACAGCGCCCCCTAGATCGACAAAGGACTGACCCATGGCACGCGTCAAAAGGGCCGTCAACGCGCAGAAGAAGCGCCGTTCCGTTCTCGAGGCCTCCAAGGGCTACCGTGGCCAGCGCTCGCGGCTGTACCGCAAGGCCAAGGAACAGCAGCTGCACTCGCTCACCTACGCCTACCGGGACCGCCGGGCGCGCAAGGGTGACTTCCGCAAGCTCTGGATCGCCCGCATCAATGCCGCGGCGCGCCTGAACGACATCACCTACAACCGCTTCATCCAGGGCCTCAAGGCCGCCGGTGTCGAGGTGGACCGCAAGATCCTCGCCGAGCTCGCCGTCTCCGACGCCGAGGCGTTCGCCGGTCTGGTCGCCGTCGCCAAGGCCGCCCTCCCGCAGGACGTCAACGCCCCGGCCGCCTGATCCGGCCTGCGTGACGACACAGCATTCGGAACGACCCGTGGACGCGCTCTCCGAGCACAATCCGCGGGTCGTTTCCGCTGTCAAGCTCCAGCGCGCCGCGCAGCGTCGCAAGACCGGACAGTTTCTGGCCGAGGGCGCGAATTCCGTTGCGGCGGCCGTGGAAACCGGTCGGGTGCGCGAGCTGTTCTACTCGATGCACGCCGCGGTTCGGGAGAATCAGCTGATCGCCGGGGCCGCCGCCGCGGGCGTGCGCACCACGTTAGTGAGTGAGCGCGCCGCCGAACACCTCGGTGAAACCGTCACCGCGCCGGGGCTTGTCGCGGTGTGCGATCACATCGATGTGCCGCTGGCGGACGTGCTGGCCGAGCGGCCGAGACTGCTCGCCATCCCTGTCGAGATCGCCGAGCCCGGCAATGCCGGCACTCTCATTCGAGTCGCCGACGCGGTGGGCGCGAATGGTGTTGTGCTGGCGGGGGATGCGGTCGATCCACACAATGGCAAATGCGTCCGCGCGAGTGCGGGCAGTCTGTTCCATGTGCCGATCGCGCGGCATCGCGATATCGGCGAGGTGCTCGATGCCGTTGCGGCAGCGGGCATTACGGTGCTCGCCACCGCCGCGAAGGGCGAAGTCGACCTGGACGACGCCGACGAACTGCTGGCGGGTCCGGTGGCCTGGCTGTTCGGCAATGAGGCGCACGGCTTGGATCCGTCGGTCGCCGCCCGGGCCGACCATCGGGTACGTATCCCGATCCACGGCCGCGCCGAGAGTCTCAACCTCGCCGCTGCAGCCGCTATCTGCCTGTACGCGAGCGCGCGGGTCCAGCATACGAAATAGGCTGTGCGCGAACTCCCCTCGATTATCGCCGGTTCGACTAGCGGTTCACCTCGTCGGCCTTCAGGGCGGAGTCGAACAGGCCCCTTGCCGCTCTCGAGGTGTGCAGCCTCCGCACACGCGTCGCCAACTGGCTCCGTACGGCGTGGGGGAACAGTCGTTCGGTCGAGTGCCAGCGCGTCGGCTCGGACAGAGCGGCTCGCTCAGGGGAGAGGTCTGCCCACCGAGCCGCGATGGTGGCTGCCGCGAGATGATCCGGCAGCAACGCCGAGAATTCGAGCCCGGCCACGGTGCAGGGGTCTACGCCGGGCAAGACCGCAGTCCAACTCTCTCAGGAACTTTGCGTCCTCATCGTCGGCCGCCGGACCTGCCTAAACGACCCGCGTCCTGGGTCGTGCTTTAGGTACGTGATGCGTTCTGCTGGGTCACCTCATCCGCAATGACGCTCGGTCTGGCCACCTACCTCGGCGCGAGACTGATCGGCATGGGATGCACCGCAGCCGAATCTCGTGCCGGCGTTTCGCCGACGCTCGGCCTGGTGCCGACGTTCTTCCTCCTGCCGATACAGCGGGTGACGACGCCAGCGCAGACGGTCAGGGGTTTCCGGCGTCTCAACGCGTTTTTCCTGCTGCTATCGATCGCCCGGCTGGTCGGGGTACTGAGCAGGCTCCGGATATGGCATCGGCTGAACTGCCACGAACTGACCGTTCATCGGGCCGCCCGACATAGGGTGTCCAGGAGGCGGAATAGGCTGCCAGGGAGCTGGCGTCGGCTGCGCCGGGTACGGCTGGCCCGGGTAGGGCGGGGGCTGGATGGCGTTCTGTGCCGGCTCGGCGGCGATCCAGCGTCTGGTCGACGGCACCAATGCCAAAATTATTGTGGCAATGGGGAATACCAAGCCGACGGAACCATCGAGTGTCCCAGCAATACCCGACAGGCCTCCGATCAGGGTGACGCCGAACATGACGACCGCCCAGGCGATTCCGAACAGGATCGCCGACGCGCAGCCCGCGACGATCAGCAACCGCCCGGCCGGTCTGCGACGGAACAATGCCACTGCTCCGGTCCCCAGCAGCGTCCCGGCAAGCAGTGCGACCGCCCCGGTGCTCAGTACATAAGTCGGATACCACGTCAAGCCCGCATCCTGGCGGAGTTCGTGTGACTGCGTGAGGCCCAGCACGATATTCATCAGCCCGACCAGCATTTGCATGACCGCGCCGATCGCGGCGAGCACCCCGGCGGCAATCGCCGTCCCGCCCTTGGGTTTCGGTGTCGACGCCTGCGAATATGGGTACTGACCACCGTGGTACTGCGGATAACTCATAGCCCAGCTCTCGTCTCTACCGCCGAACCGGCGTCGTCGGCAAGGGTACGCGACGATGTGTTCACACCACTCAGCCTGTGCTGCAGCCGATTACGCCGATGCGCGATGCTGCTGGCGGATATCCGGAGGTTGCGAGCGGCGAATTCCGTTGGCACCGAATCGGGTTGGCGGATGTCGACGGCAGCGGACGAGGGATACCTGCCCGCGCCTTGTCCACCGCGACCCACTCACCTGAGTGCCGTTGCAGAGTACTGCGAGCTGAGGCGGGCTGAGTCCGGGTGCTCGACGGCCGAGCCGTATCGGGTCGTACCAGCGTCGCTGAGTCCGAACAGGTCGCAGATGCGGCGGATGCCAACGCCGGTGGGGTGCGGTTCGTCGAGGATGCGATCCTCGCGGATTGCTTGGGCGGTCAGCCCGAGTCGCTGCGTGATCCAGGCGGCTGAGGTGGGGTAGCTGGGCGGGATAGTCATGGTGGTTCTCGGTCCGAGGGCGGCGGGACTTCGAGTCCCGGCGCACGAGTTCAGCTACTTCAGTGCGACGCGTAAGCCGCCGGAGAACGCCGAGTCGTGGAACTCGACTGCGGCGGGCACGGTGCCTCGGGGCACATCGAAGACGAGGGTGATCGACACCTTGTTGCCGGGATTGATCTCCGCGCTGAGGTGGTCGTTGACGTTGATCTCCGCGCCCGTGTTGTTGGCGAACTCGCGCCCCTGGTCGTCGATCAGCTTCTGATTCGACCCGAAATAGTGCTGTGCCTGACTACCGACGTTGGTCACGTCGACGTGCATCTGAATGAATTCGCCTTGCGCCTGTTCCTTCAGGATTTCGTTGGTGCCGATCACCGTCACCGGCTCTTCCACTCCGGTTACCAGGAACGAGAACTTCCCGTCACGCACTTCCGACCCGGCGGCCGCGGCCGTGTTGCGCTTTTCTTCGGCCTTTGCGACCTCGTTCGCTGTCCCGCCGATCAAGGCGACGCAACCGCCGAACATGAGCAGAAAGACGGCGAGGATCGCGCCGAGCACCCACGGCCACGGCCACACCTTCCTCTTCCTCGGCGGCTGCGGGTAATGGGATCCCGGCGGGAAGCCGGGCTGAGCGGGGTACTGGGGGTTTGTCACGGTGACTCCTTGGGAGAGAGGGGAATAGGCGAGATCAGTTGTCGAGCGTCCAGTGGCACCCCGTGACCGTGACGACGTCGCCTTCCCGCAATGTCACGTACGACTCACCGGTGTAGCTCTGGATGTCGATCAGCTCGGAGCCGCGGGCGCCCTTGTAGGGCAGCCATTCGATGAAGCAGGCGCCGTAGTCGCTGTCGCGGGGGCCGGCGGTGTGATAGATCCCGGACGCGACATCGGTGCCGACGACCTGGGTACCTTCCTTCAGTGATGTGCGAGGTGCTGCTCGAGCGGTGCCTGTGATGGTGAGGATGCCTGCGGTCGCGAGGAGCGCGGCAGCTGCTGTGCGAATGATCGTGTTCATGAGAATTCCTCGGTAGAACGGAAGTGGCTATTCAGTTGTCGTCGGGATTCGGCCGTCCGGAGATGTGCTGCTGATCGTGGTCAGATCGGCGCCGGATTCGACGTACGTCCGCGTCAGCGCGTACGTCGGTAGGCGATTCGGCGCCGAATCTCGCGGAGCAGTCGCCGCTAGAGCCTCACGGTCGGATCAGTTTTCGGCGTCGCGAGCGCTGCAGAGGACCGAGCGAGCCGCGTCGTCAGCTCGGCGGGGGTCGGAAACGGACCGCTGCGGAGCGGAACGTCGAGTGTGATCGGCGCCCGCGCAGTTAGAGCCGCCGTTCTGGCGGCGGCGCTATGGACTGTTCTGGCGGCGGAGTAGTGCTCCAGGGGTCTTGCTGGTCAAATGCCACCCGTGGCAGGACAGGCACTCGTAGCTGCGCTTCTCCCGGAGCCGTGGATCGCTGGCGTCGACGCCGCTGAGGACGAGCTCGGCGTCAGATTGGGTGAAGTATCGGCGCTTGCCGTGGAAGCATCGAGTCGTCGGCACCCGGAACCGTTATTTGCGCAGGTCGTCACCCTGTCGGAGGGGCAGGATGCACGGGTTGCCGGATCGGATCCGACGGTGGTGAAGGTGTCGGCGGGTGGACATACGTTCTCCTCTCAGGCGGATGCGGGCACGACGAATCACAGCCTGAGGCCGGGTATCGAGTGAGATCTGTTGGGGGACAGAGTCTTTGGTTGCTCTGTAATCGACGTTGGTTCGCTGACGATGCAATGAAATTAACACCCGGATGTCTACCGCATAAGTGATTGACATTGTTTTCAGTCAGATGGAGCAGGGTGATGCGCTCCGGCCTGTGGATTTGTTGAAAACATCGTCAATCTGATGCCGTGTTATCTTGAGCCACGACCTCCTCCGAGTGGTGGTTGGTCGGGAGGAGGCTCATGTCGGACTCAACGCCCACGGTCGCCGCGGCGGAGATCGCCCGGCTGGCCGGCGTCACCCGTGCGACCGTCAGCAACTGGCGGCGTCGGCATGCCGATTTCCCGGCGCCGGTGTCCGGCGGAACCGAAGCTCGGCCGGTGTTCCACCTCGGTGAGGTCCAGGAATGGCTGCACGGGCACGGCGTACGGTCCGCTGACTCGCCTGTCCAGCGGTTGCGTGCGGTTCTCCGGGCCGAGGTGGATCCCAGCGAAGTGCCCGCATTGATGAAAGTCGTTAGCGACCGGGATGTTGCCGATGGCACTGCGTTGCATGCCGCGATTCATGACGCCGTCGCGGAGGCCGGGATCAAGGCGACATTGGATGTGCTCGCCGAACGGGGGCTGGATGCGGTGCCGAGCACCGGTGTCTATCCGACGGACCTGCCGGTCGCCGCGTTGATGGCCGATCTCCTTGCAGCCGCTTCCTCGCCCAAGCCTCAGAGCATTCTCGATCCTGCCTGCGGCAGCGGCGCCCTCCTGACCGAGGCTGCGCGGATCGGTGCCTCAACCCTGGCCGGACAGGACGTGCTGGCCGTCCAGGCTGCCCGCGCCGCCGCCCTATTGCATGCGGAGCTCCCTGGTGTCGGTATCGAGATCCGCACCGGCGACAGCCTCCTGTCCGATGCGTTCCCGGGCGAGCAGTTCGATGCGATCTTGTCGAACCCCCCATATACGCAACGTGATTGGGGCGCCGACCAACTGGCCCTCGACCTCCGGTGGGAGTACTCGGTCCCCCCGCGGGGCGAATCCGAACTGGCTTGGGTCCAACATGCCCTTTACCACGTACACCCCGGCAGCACAGCGATCGTTCTGTTACCGCCTGCCGTTGCCTCACGCACATCCGGGCGACGGATCCGGATGGAACTGTTACGCGCAAATGCGCTGCGCGCTGTCATCGCGCTCCCGCCCGGGGCATCGACCCCCAAACAGGTAGGTCTGCAGATCTGGGTGCTCCGCCGCCCAGATTCCGCGGCTACGTCCGAGTTCGTTCTGTTCGCCGACGCCGCTAAAGTCCTCGATTCCGGGGGAAGCCAATCGGATTGGCAAGCCTTGGCCGAGCGAGTGACCGACACTTGGCGTGCCTTCGACCACGGTGACATGGAAGCCGCCACGATTGCCGGATTCACCGCCGTGGTTCGTGTCATGGACGTCCTCGACGACGACATCGATCTCACTCCGGCCCGTCGAGTCCGCGCCGCCGTCGACCCCGACAGTGTCGCTGCTTCCGTCCACGCCGCCATCGAGCTCCTCGGCGGCCACTTGGCTGAACTCCGCACTGCTGCTGAGACGGTCGAGCGCTGGTCCCCGGGTGGCAACCTCACCTTGCGGACGGCCACTGTCCGTGACCTCGAACGAGGTGGCGCGGTCCACCTGGTCCCACTGGTGGCAGAAGATCAGGCCGTGGGTTCACCTCAGCGTGCGGTACTTTCCGGTCGTGACCTGCTCGCCGGCCGGGGACCGTCCGGTCTTACCGGCCCCGGCGTCCACGCCTCCACCGAGGTGATCCACGAGGGCGACATCCTGGTCTCTCGTTTTCGCGACGACCATGGCGCCGCACCCGGTGCTCGGGTGGCGGAAGGCGCCGACGTGGGGGCAGTTCCCGGAGTAGGCGTGATCGTTTTTCGTGCCGATCCCACGAGATTGGATCCCTGGTTCTTCGCCGGTTTCATCGGCAGCCCCGACAACTCGGCGGCGATGTTCGGCGCGACGACCATCCGGATCGACCCCACCCGCTTGCGGATTCCGATTCTGCGGCTCGTAGATCAGAAGCCATATGCCGAGGCGTTCCGTCGGCTGCATCTCTTGCGTGTGGCGGCGGCGCGGACGGCTGATGCGGCGCAGCGAGCGGCGGAGCTGATCGGAACGGGGTTGACGGCCGGGGCGATCGAACCGCCGAGTTAGGTCCTCGGCTATCTCGGGCGGGCCGATCGGTCGCCGAAACTTCCGGATCAATCGGTCAGATAGGCGACCCACAGGTAGTCGCGAGGGCGGCTTGTGGCGACGAGAAGCTGTCTGGCGAGCATATCGGCCCGGTCCCTGTCGCCCCCGGAGAGCTGTGTCGGATCGGCGGGCGGCTCTTCGGTGATGTGGAAGACCGCGGCGAAGTCCATCCCTTTGGCGCGCCGAACCGTGCCGACCTTGATCGGACCGACCTGGCTGCCATCGTAATGTTCCAGCGAGATCGCCGGGAAACCCGCGCGGCGCAGGACTTGTAGATAGCGGCTTGCCTCCTTGGGCCAGTTGACGATCACGGCGATCTCAGCGCTGGAAGGTAGTGATGCGTCACGGATCGCTTGGGGGAGCGCTCGGTCGATGTCTCGACGTCCGACGCGTACGTCGAGCGCTTGCCCGCCGGGCAGCGTGGATTCGCTGTCGCGGAGGATGACACCGGCTCCGCCGTCGAGGTCGTCCACGGTGTTGCCCGCTTCGATACATTGCGAATATCGCAGAACAGCTTGCCTATTGCGGTAGTTCTTGCGGAGCACGCGGCCGCGGCCACCGGCGAGAGGGATGCCTGCTTCGGAGAGGGTGCAACCACCGGCGTAGACCTGTTGTTGTCCGTCGCCGACCAGAAGCAACTGTGCATCGACGTCGCCGCCGGCTATCTGATGCACCAGCTCCAGCTGCCGAAGTGTGAAGTCCTGTACCTCGTCCACGACCACCATTGCGAAATCCTCGGTGTTGTCGAGGGGCCGCTGCTTCAGCTCGTCGACAGCTACCGCGATGACGTCGTTGAAGTCGTGTGCGCCCCGCGCTTCGAGGCCCTGCTGGTAGGGCGTGTACCAGTGTTCCCAGACATACTTTCGCTTGTTCGAATGCAGGCTGATCCCCTCGCGGCCGGTACGTTTGACCGTCTCGTACCTCTCCGGTTCGGATATCCCACGGCCTTTGATCACCCGATCGATCTCGTCGGTCCAGTAACCGTGGTCGGTGCCTTCGACACGGTCCAAAACGTCCCGTGCACCCTGCCATGCCTTGGCCAGCGCCGTATTTATCGCGCCCTCATCGAGATTGAAGTCGATCCCACGGCTGCGTAGGAAAGCGGTTGTCCAGGCATGCAGGCCTGTGAACTTGGCGCGATCCGCAGCGTACGGAGCAAGGCGCCGAAACCCCAGTTCGTGGTAGGAGGGCAGCGTCTTGACGAATGTGGTGAACAGGAGCCTGCCCGGATTGCGCTTGGCGAAATGTGCCATGCGATGCAGTGCTACGACCGACTTTCCTGTCCCGGCTGGCCCGCTGAATCTCGCCGGACCGTTGAATGTGGCATGCACAAGGGAGAGCTGATCCGGGTCGAGAAAGGTCATCCAGTCGCCGAACGGCCGGGCCAGCGCGACATCACGAGCGTCGGAGCGAAGGTCGACTTCGTCGAACAGGCTTCCTGCGTCGACGGATTCGGATTCGGGAGCATCATCGGCACGTAGCCACTGGTGTGATGACAGTTTCGCCGCGGCGGTCGCCGCGAGTTCGTCTGCGCGCTGGGCGCGCATTCGCTGATCACCACGCACCAGTATGCCGACGAACCCAGCTTCGTCGGCGACAAGGAAGCGACCGTCCGCGAGGAAGTGCTTCGTGTCGGGTACCAATAGAACCAACTCGACGGAGTATGGAACGAACTGGGTGCCGCCCAGAGCGAGGCGGGCGAATGACTCTTCGGCATTCTTGCGAATCTTCCCGATGGTGGCCGAGTCCGGCACCGACTCTGCGAAGACGAGCGCGAAGACGCCGGTTCGTCCCACTGCGAACGCGGCTGCTCGATCCGAGCGCGGCGTTCCACGCTCCACCAGAAGATGCCAGCCGCGCACGGTCAGCAGACCGGCGAGAAAGCGGCGCTGTGCGGAGGTCAGCTGTCGCTGCTCGGACAGGGTGCGTTCGGCCCAGCGGGCAACCCGCTCACGATGAATGTTCGCCATGATCCCCCCGATCTACACGGCCGGAGGCTGCCCCGGCGCGCGGGCTCAAATACCTTGTTGTCCAACATAGTTGAAGTTCAAAGGTTCAGAACGCGAATCAGACGAATCCGGCCTGGGTGATGCGATTCGTGTCATGCCAGCAGCTTTGATACGTGCCCACTCCAGGTCACCACCAGCTGGTCACGCGCGCGGCTGGCCGCGACGTAAAGGAGAGATCGTTCGCGCCGCTCAGCCTCGTCGCGTTCCTCCACAGGCACAAGGCGCACCCTGTGTTGTGATGGCACATGCTCTTGGTCGACGCCGGTGAGCACCACGCACCGGAATTCCATCCCCTTGGAACGGTGCATCGTAAGCACCGTCACCTGGCTCCCGGACGGCAGCGCGTCGCCGAGAACCTCTGCGGCGACACCACGCTCGCCTAGCGCCCGCACCAGGAAGTCCCGTTCTCGAGCGCCGTGGGCGAGTACCGCGATTTCACCCGGACCGATACCGTCCTCGTCGATCCAGGCGGTGACCTGGTCGGCGATGGCCTGCAGTTCGTCGGCGGCGGAATCGCAACGGATCAGTGCCGGGGCAGGCCCCAGTCGTGCGGAGGTGTAGCCGGCGGTGGATTCCTCGCCCTCCTCGAGGTCGTGGTAGGTCGTTCCTTCGAGAATGCTGACAGCGAAGTGCAGGTTCTGAGCTGTGGTGCGGTAATTGTGGGTGAGCTTGCCGTTACGGCCCCCGCGGATATTGATTCCGAGCCTGCTGAGCACCACAGGCTGACCGTAGATGCGCTGGTGGGAGTCCTCGGCGATGAACAGGTCGTTGGGACCTTCGGCTACGAGGGCGCGCAGTAGCATCCAGTGCGTGGCATGCAGATCCTGAGCCTCATCGACGATCACATGGTCGGCAACGCGCTGCCCGGTGGATTCGGCGCGCCACTGCAGATCTGCCGCGGCGAGTGCAAGCACCTCTGGAAAACTCAAACGACCAGCGACTCGGCCCAGCTGGCGGAATCGGGTGATCGTCTGCCACACCGCAATTCGCTGGCGACGGCTGAGTCGGACGCCGCGGCCGGCTCGCGGAACTCTCAGGTATTCCGCCTGTGTGGTCACCTGGTTGCCGAGCACCACGTTGACGTATTCGGTCGACAGGAACGAGGTCTGGGCCAGACGGCGGTCGAGGTTGTGCTCGGCTGATGAGATTGCTTCCGCCCAGCCGATATCGGGTGACACTGGTTGGCCTGAGCGGGCTGGCGTATCGGCGCCGAACACAATGCGAAAGGCCGAGTCGAGATCGGTGGTGCTCCGGAGATGAGCGGCTGCGAGCCCATCGATTCCGGTGACGTAGACGCCGCGCTCACCCGGTCGACCGGCGAGCGTGATCGTCGAATCCAGGGCGAGGAGACTGTCGCGAAGACCCTGCGCGAGGGTCTTGTTGAAGGTCGTCAGCACGATCCGTGCGCCGGGGTTCTGCCTGGCGAGGTGACGTGCACGATGTAAGGCGACAATGGTCTTACCTGTTCCCGCGCCTCCGGACAATCGGAAGGCGCCGCGCTGGTCCAGCTCCACGAATCGGCGCTGGCTCGGATGCAGGAAGGTTCGCCAGGCTGTGAAATCACCGCCTTCGATCACTCGGCGCAGCTCCTCGTTGTCGTCGACCAGGGTGAACTGCATCCTGCTGGCCGGATGGGTCAGGGCGGCCAGGATCTGCTCGTTTTCGTCGAGAACCGGTTCCGGATACGACTCTGCCAAGCCCAGGGCATCACGGATGTCATCGATAGAACGCCCCACCGCCAGTTCAAGGATCGCGTTCTGCTGCCAGGCGACCTCTGTCATCTGCGCCACGGTGAACACGCCGTCCTGATCCTGGGCGCTGAGCACTTCGGCAGCCAGGTCCGTGTCGAGGCCGAGACGATCGGTGAGTTGTTCGAGGGTGTAGCCCGAGCTGGCCAGGTACCCGATCGTCGGCTGTGCCGTTGCCCGGCCAAGGGGGATATCCGGCCGCTTTCTACTTCCGTCGAGCTGGCTGACGATGCCTTCGAGGACGCCATTGATAGGGTTGACGCGCAACGTCGCCTTCTCGGCAAGCTTGTTGGCGACGTCGTGTTTCCAGGTGCCGAGGTAGATGTAGGTCGGCTCGCCGAAGCGGTCGTCGACACGGAACATGACGGCCCGATAGTTCAGGTCGACCCGTCCGGTACGGACACGGGCGTCGAGGGCTCCGCGAAGCGGTTCGATGTGCAGGCCGGGTGCGGTGTCGTCAGCGCGCAGCTTGTCGAAGAAGTCGCAGACTTTGTCCTTGATCGATCCGTCGATCTTCGGCATCGCCTTGTTGTTCGCCAGGACGAGATTGGCCACGCCACACCCCACTTCGTTCGATCGGCGTCGGCTACCCGCGGTATCGGCAGCCGATGCTTGCTGCCTCGATCAAGCTGGAACGGCTGACCGGAGCAAAGCCGATGCCCGGCCACTCCAGGTCACGACGAGCTGATCGCGGGCCCGGCTGGCCGCCACATAGAGCAGGGACCGCTCCCGCAGCTCGGCGTCGCCGCGCTCTTCCTCAGGCGCCTCATTCAGGACGGACTTGGCAGGAACGTGGGCCTCGTCTACACCGGCGAGGATCACCTTGGCGAATTCCATTCCCTTGGCCCGGTGCATCGTCAGCACCTGCACATGCCCGGGGCCCGCGGGGTTGTCGTCGAGAACGCGCGCTTCGATACCACGTTCGCCCAGAGCGCGGACGAACTGGCTGCGTTCGTTCCGGCCTCGGGTCAGGATCGCGATGCTCGATGGTTCCACGCCCTCGCCCAGCCATCCGCGCACCGTTTCGGTGACTCGATCGAGTTCCTCGGCCAGCGAATTACATTCCACCAGAACAGGTTCCGGCCCAGTGCGGGCAGAGCGGTAGCCGTGGGTGGTCTCGGCCCCTTCTTCCAGGTCCTGGTAGTCACCGCCGGAGAGGATGTCGACGGCGAACCGCAGGTTCTCCGCCGTTGTCCGGTAGTTCAGCGTGAGTCGGCGTGAACGGCCCACTATCTTGATACCCAGCCGTCCGAGGACGACCGGCTGACCGAAGATTCGCTGGTGGGAGTCCTCGGCGATGAACAGGTCGTCGGGGCCTTCGGCGACGAGCGCGCGCAGCATCGACCAATGGGTGGCGTGCAGGTCCTGCGCCTCGTCGATGATGACGTGATCGGCGACGAATGGCTCACCTGCGGCGCTTCGCTGCCGCAGGTACTCCGCGGCCAGCGCCAGTACCTCCGGGAAGCTGACAGTTCCGTCCATGCGGCTGTGCCGCCGGAATGCTTCCATCAGCTTCCAGACCGCGATCCGTTGCGGACGGTTCAGCCGTACACCACGCCCCGCTCGCGCCACTTTGGCGTACTCCGCGACGGTGGTGACCTTGTTGGCCAGGACAACGGCGGTGTACTCGTTGTCGAGGAACGCGGCTGTAGTGAGGCGCGGATCCAGAGGCGTATCAACAGATTTGGTGACCTCGCGCCAGACCTTGGCTGTATCGGTGCGCCGAGACGAGACGGTGGTGGCACTGCCGAGTACGGCTTCGGTGACAGACACGAGGTTCCGCGCGCGAACAAGCACATCGCTGGCGAGCTTGTCGACTCCGTCGATGTAGACGCCTGGTTCGCCGGGGGCGGACGCAATGGTGATGTCCGGTTCGAGGGTCGTCAGATCCGCCTGGAGCTGCCGGGCCAGAGTCCGGTTGAAGGTGGTCAGGACAATGCGGGCATTCTTGTTGTGCCGCCAGAGATTGCGTGCCCGGTGCAGCGCGACCACGGTCTTGCCGGTGCCGGCTCCACCGGACAGCCGGAACGCGCCGTTGTAGTGCTTTTCGGCGTAGGTGCGCTGCTCTGGGTGCAGGAAGGTCCGCCAGGCGGCGAAACTGCCGCCTTCGATGACGCGCCGGAGCTCGTCGGCGTTCTCACCGACGTAGGTGAAACGGAGTTGCGAGGCGGGGTGGGTCAGTGCCTGCAGGATCTGCTCGTCCCGGCCGAGCGTGGGGTCGACAGGGTTCTCGTCGAGCCGCAGTTTCTCCCGGATGTCGTCGAGGGCGACGCCGCACGCCAGGTCGAGAATCGCGGAGCCTTGCCATCCGTCGACTTCGGCCGCGAGGTCGTTGAGTTCGTGATCGTCGGGGGCTGCGAGGGCCTTGGCCGCCAGCTGTGGTGTGAGTCCGAGCTCACCGGTGAGCTGAGAGAGCGTGAAGCCAAGGCCTGAGAGGTAGCCCCGCTGCTGCGCCGACTGCGGTGCTGTTGCGATGACAGCGGGAACGATCTCCGCACCGGCCTCGTGCACGACCAGATCGAGTACCCCGTTGATCGGGTTGACTTGCAGCTCGGCGCGGGGTGCCAACTCTGCGGCCGCAGCATCCTGCCATGCGCCTACGTATACATAGGAACCGTCGCCCTTGGCAGGTACGACATGGAACAGGATCGCGCTGTGGCCCAAGCCGATCCGCCCGAGTCGGACACGTTCGTCGCACGCGCCGGCGACGGTCTCGATTAGCCCGGCAGCGGCCGGCTCGTCGTTCTGGACGGTGTCGAGGAAGTCGTAGACCCGGCGCTGGACAGCCCGCTCGAGTTCGACGCCGGACTTGCTCGTACTGGTCATGACGATGTGCGCCATCACATCACCCCGTTCGTCTTCAGCGCTTGGACGAGCTCTGCCGGATCAGCCGGGCAGATCGTCCAGCCCTGCTCGGTCATCGTAGGGGCCGCTTCAGGGCTTTCGAGGAGCACCCCGATACGGGCATCCGCCCAACCGATGTCGATGACGTCACCACGATCGGTTTCCACACCGAGCTCTGGAACCGGCGCCCCCACCGCAGCCAGGCCGAGGACGAGTTCGCGTTCGGCGTCGGAAATGGTGTCGTCATAGAGGGCCTGCCATTCGGGGGTGAGTCCGGCGCCGGTGGAGTCGGGTCCACGCTCGGGCACGGTGCTGTCGGCCGCCAGCAGGCTGCGGGTGGTGACCACGTGGTCGGCGAGGCCGAACCAGTTGGCCAGGCGCAGCCATTCCTTCCAGGCGTGACCCTCGCGCAGTTCGAGCGTGTCGTCGCGGTCGTCCAGGGCCAGAACCGCGTCGAGGACCTTCTTGTCCTTGCGCAATGCGGCGGTGAGGGTCAGCGGACCGTCGGTGTAGGACCAGCACGCGTATTCACCTGCCGCGATGTGTGATCCGTTGCCTTCGATGAGATCCAGCGCCCAGCCGGCGATGGCGCCACCGTCGCCGTTCACCCGGCCGTCGAGCATGAACATGAGTGGCAGCCAGTGCCCGACGGCGTTCCAATCCTCCCGATCCGGGTTGAGCATGAACTCGATCAGCTGGGTGATCGGATCTACATGCAGGAGTTTGAACAGAGCGGGTCGCAGATTTCCGTGGTTGAGGGTGAACTTGGCGAGTTTGTCGGTGTACCAGGACGGCTGCATCGGCTGGGCGCCCGTGAACCGCAACAGATCGTCGTGGCTGAACGACCACACCAGTACCCCACCCGACCGCAGGATCTCTCGTTTCCGGGCATCGTCGGTGACCCGGTTCTTTCCGGGCACCGCGTGGAACCGGCGACCGTCGGCGAAGAGCGCGATGATCGGGATGTCGGGGTCGGCGGTGCGTAGCTGGAAGTCGGGCTGGCTGTTACCCATCAGCACCTGGGGTTCGAGCTGCCAGGTCCGGATCTTCGTGCCCGGCAGCTTGATCGTCGCCGTCGGGCCGTAGGTGCCCGGCTTCTCGACGATCGTGGCTCCCATGGTGGTCAGGCGTTCGGTGAAGGCACGGTAGAACTCCCGCTCCAGCGGCGATTCTTCACTGCCGATACGTTTCTCCGGCGTCTCCTCGGTGATCGACGCCAGCCAATTGTCCGCATTCGGTTCACCGCCTCGGCAGGCGAGCAGGTCGTCGAGCACCTTGGCGGCGGTGATCCGCGAAACCTTGTCCAGTTCTCGCGGCGGTGCGAACGGCAGCAGGCACTTGTGGCAGGCCAGCCGGTCGGTGCAGTCGCAGTTCTTGACGGCCTCCCGTGCCGCGGCCAGCACTGCCCACACTTGTGCCGGATTGGCGAAGTCGGCCAGGTAGCCGGTGCCGCCGGGCACGGTGTCGTGGATGAGCAGAGCGCGCTGGTTCGGTGCGTGTAGTGCGTCGGTGATGGTGGCGACATCGAGATGCTCCGGCGAACCACCGATCACCTGGCGCAGCCCGAGCAGGATTGCCGCGCTCAGGCTGGGATGGGCGAAGGAGTCATATTCGAGCCAGCTCGGCAGGTGCAACAGCACCGCCTGCGTCTGCAACGTCCGTGCGAGGGCGATCTCGCGAACGTGCTTCTCGTCGTCGGCTTTCCGGTACTTGCACCAGCTGCGGTGCTCGTGCGGTTGATTCTGTCCGGCGATCTTGTCGAGCTGTCCGCATCCCGAACACACCCGGAACAACCCACCGGTTGTCGTATTGCCGGCGATGGTGCGTTTGCTGCCCTGGGAGTTTCGCCGTCCCATGTTGATCCAGCGAATATCCATGCGGCGCAAGTACTCCGCGCCGAAGTCCTGTTCGGCAACGAACCAGCGTTTGGTGATGTTGTCGGGGTTGATGTCGGCCGCGGTGAGGACGGTGAAGGACTCCTTGCGCCGTTCGTCGCGGATGTCGGTGATCGCCGACTCGTCGCGGCGGACTTCGGCGGATACCTTCGTCATCTCGACCACCTGCAACTGCTGACTCACATCGGCGATGGCCGAGGTGTGACAGCGGGGGCACTGGATCGGCGGTGGGCTCTGATCCGCGGCATGGCTGATTCCGGTCCACCCGCACGACGGGCACACCCGCCAGGTGTGAATGGCAGACTCGCCTGCGCCGAGGTCGACGGCGTCGATCTCGACGGCGAGTCCCTGGGCGTAGAACGTGGCGCCCGGCGCGAGCTCGGTCAACGCGACCCGAGAACCGCGCCGGTAACTGGCTGTGTCCTCGGCATATTCGTTGGTGTCTGGGTCGATCCAGGTGATGCCGACATCCAGCGTGACCGCATCGTCGAGCAGCGTGTAGTTGGGCAGCACTCCGTAGCGTTCGAGCACGCCGACCCAGTGCTCGGTGGTGAGATCGTTGATGCTGCGGGACAGCAGTTTCAGCGTGCCGCGTGCCGTACGGAGGTCGCGTTTGTCGTCGTCGGTCGCGGCGGGTGAGTTGGCTCGCTGCTCGAATTCGGGGATGGCGGCGTCTACGGCGGTGCGTCGGTGGCGCAGTTCGTTGACATCGCGGTTCCAGCGGTGCACCGCTTCGCACAACAGCACTCCGAGCCCGCTGTGGTCGCCCAGACCCGGTGGCGTGGCCCAGGTTCGCAGGTTGGCCGCGGCAGTTTCGCCGAGGGTGTCACCGAACTGGGTGAGGAATTCGTCGAGCAGCAGATCAGCGTCCTCGTCGGCGGTTTCGACGAGGGTGCCCATCCAGGTCCCCTCGTCGAAGCTCGACAGGACGTTATTGGCGCTTCCCGGGTCCTCGGCGCCGGCCTTCCGGGACAGCCGGTCGACGATGTGCGCAACGTATTGGCGCTGCAGGATCTCTTCGGCGGTGAGGAAGGTGGCAGGCGGTCGGACCTCACCCTGGATCACCGAGGTCGGGTCGCCGAGCTTGGGCAGATGCTCGCCCCGGCCACGCACGAATGCGAGGGCGAGGGAGTTGCCGGTGAGACGTCCGGCGCGGCCGACTCGCTGCAGGTACGACGACACCGTGCGCGGCATCGAGCCGAGCATGACGGTGGACAGGTCACCGATATCGATACCCATTTCCAGGGTGGGCGTGGCGACGAGCACGTTCGGCGCGCCCGGGTCGGTGGCTGTGGTCTTGAACTTGGTCTCGTATTCCAGCCGGGTCTTCGTCGGGAGCAGCGAGGTGTGTTCCCGGGCGACGACCCGCTTCATTTCGGAGCTGTCGTAGAGACTGCGATAGAAGTTGTCGTGCTTGGCCGCCCGAGTCAGCTCGCCGGGGCAGCGGGTGAGCAGACAGGGCGCGCCGTCGAGCTGGTCGATGACGATGGCGCTGCCCGGTGTCGGGGTCTGGCAGACATCGCAGACCAGCAGATACCGCATGTCCGCCAGCCCATCGGGATCGGGAATCCCGACGAGGATCGAGTCGTGGGTCAATTGGTAGGCGGTGAGCGACTTCTCGGTGCTCTCCGTCGTGACGATCCGTTCCTCGGCGAGCACGTCGAACAGCGCCCGAGCGAGGAAACCACCTTCGTGCGGCGACACATTCAGGCATTGCGCCGCCCATCGTGCATACCAGGACGTGGCTGCGGTAATGGGGTCGAAGCCCTCGGGGATTGTGCGCCCACCTACGGCCGGGAACGCCGGGGCAGGCCGACCCTTCGGAAATGCCGGCATGCCTTGGCCTTTGGGCCGACCGCCCCACACCCACCGACGGTTGGCATCGCGTTGTACGTACTTCGTCAGCCATTCGTGCGCGACCGCGCCACGTGTGCGCATACGTTCGGCGACGCCGCGCACCCACTGGGTCACCGCCTCCGAGTCCGGTGCGGAGAACGCGAGCTGGTGCTCAGTGCGTTCGAGCGCAGCGGCACCGAGCTGCGCAACCCGTTGCGGTGAACCGAGATCCACCTCGGCGACCACACTGCCGGTCAGCTCGAGGGTGCGGCCCAACCGCGACTGCAGACCGAATTCGAGGTCGATGTCGAACTGGACGCGCCGCGCCACATTCTTGGCCGCTTTGCGGCGCAGCGTAGCGGGCCGGTCCGGCTGCCAGTACGCGGTGAACTCGTCGTGCTCGACGATGTCGGGAGGCAACAGCCGGTAGCGCCGATTCGGGTCCTCACCAGCTCGTTCGAGCACGGCGGCGCACAGCTCCGACAGCGTCAACGTCTGTGACCCGCTCACCCGGTCGCCCAGTGCATTCCGCAATGTCGAGCGCAAGCTGAGCGTGTGCGACCGTGCCTGGACGAACCCCGCCCGGTGTGCCGCGTCCTGCACACTGTCGGTGAAGATCAGTGCCTTCTTCTCGGCGTCGTCGAGGCGCGCATCACCGAAGAGGTTCGACAGTGCCACCGACAGCTGGGTGGCGATGGCACTTCCGAGGAACCTGATCCCGTCCTCGGCGCCGCATGCCGGGCACAGGTCCTTCGTCGAGTTCTCGTCGGCTTCGGGGCCGCTCAGGTACAGCACCGGCAGCACCCGTCCATCGAGCAGGTCTGCGCTGTCGGCGTCGGGCCGCTGGTCGACGATCTCGCGATCGTCGACCCGGAACCACTGCAATCCGTCTACGGCGTTGTCGAGTTCGGCCTCGGTCGGCGCCGAGATCAACGCACGGAACCTCGGCCCGCCGGTCGCGTGATAGCCGCGGATGTCGTCATCGCTGGAATCGAGCGCGCTGCCGGTCGGCGCCAGCCGCACACCCCATCCCGACCGCCCGCAGTGTCGGCAATACAGCGACGGATAGTACTCGGTCGTCGCATCGTCGAGCTTCCCGTCGTCGGACCACCGGAACAGCGGAGTCACCATCGCCGCCCGATCGATCCGCGACAGTTCCCGAAGCCACAGGTGCACATCGACATTGAGCGCCGAACGACCGACTTCGGCCCGCAGGTGCGACAGTGCAGCAAGCAGATATCCGAGGTACCGCTCCCGCTGCGCTTGTCCTCGTGCCAGATCGCGCTCACCGGTGTGCGCCGGCAGCGCTCTCACCGCAAGGTCTTCGATCGAACGAACGTCGAGGGTGTTGCGCAGCAGCCGTGCGACGGTGCCGTGCCGCTTGACCAGGTCGAGCATCTCGGTCTCGTCGAGCCGGTTCAAGCTCGCGGCAGCACGGTCGAAGGTGTCATCGATATCCGAGGTCTGGCGGAACAACGTGGCCAGCAGCGAAGCCGTCAGCCGCTTGTTCGTCGGGGCCTGCGCCGCAACCTTATTCAGTTCCTCGACCGCGTCCGCGATAACCGGCTCGATCGGTGAAAAGGTCCGGTCCAGCGCGAGGCTGCGCGCTGCCAGCCAGTCTTCGACCGAGAGTCGTGTCTCCCCGATGAGGGTGTCTTCGCCGAACGTTTCCCCGAACACGGTTTTCGCGAACGCCAGCATGGTCTCCGGCGAAGAGTCCTTGGATCCGAGCGTCGCCGATGTCGCCACCGGGGTGATCTTGCCCAGCGGCCGCTTCCGGTCCTCCTCGCCGACCGGCGATCCCGACGTCCAGTGCGCTTTGATCGTCAACCCGAGCCGCCGCAACAGCATTGCCACATCAGTGCCCTGCGCGCCGTCGTAGGTGTGGAATTCGTCGAGAACTACGTACTGCAGCGAATCCGCGGACTGCCGCCACAGCGCCGCCCGATCCGACCGCAACAACATGTGGTCGAGCATCTTGTAGTTGGTGAGCAGGATGTCGGGCGGTGAATCGTGCATCAGCCGTCGGTCGGTGATGAGACCCGCCTCCGACACCAACGTTCGCCCACCCGAGGACTGCTCACCGGTGTAGAGGCCGGCGGTGATTCCCGACAGCTCGGGATGCCCGGTGATCATCTTCGCCAGTCGCTGCTCCTGGTCGTTGGCCAGGGCGTTCATCGGATAGATGATCAGCGCCTTCATCCCCACGACCCCGGCCTTCTTGGCGCGCAGCACGTGATCGAGGATCGGGATCAGGAACGACTCGGTCTTACCCGAGCCGGTGCCCGTGGTGACCAACGTGGGCCGGGGCCGCCGCTGGAATTTGGTCGACAACCGTTCGAACGCCGCTGCCTGGTGCCCGTATGGCTCGAAGTACTTCGGCCACCAGTCCAGGTGCATTCCCCAGTTGCCACCGGCAGGGGAGAAGGGAAGCCGAAGGCGGACATAGGGGCCCTTGAACAGGCCATCCCTGGGATTGCCGATGAAGTCGGTGAGCGCGCCCTGCGTGTCCGGGTCGGTCAGGGCGAAGGTTGTCGTCAGATAGTCGGTCAAACCCTCCCGCAGCCGCTCGGCTTGCAGAGTCGGAAGCAGGGCCCCCACGTGTGCTCCTCGAATGTCAGCCGGCTGTTCGGCCGGGTCGTTGCGGAAAGCATCTGACCTGTGGTTCGTCAGGTGCTTGCCACGTGTTTCGGATGCTAGTCGACCGGGCGATTTCGTCCGGGGCGTTATGCGACTCAGAGGTCGTCCCCGGCGGTACGGTAACACGACCTTGATCGCGAAATCAATGATTGACGATGTTTTCAGCGCCAATTAGCCTGACTGAAATTGTTCATGCAGGCGTTTGGAGGGTGACCGATGGAAATCCGGATCAGGCGCGCTGTCGCCGCCTTCGGCTTCGGTGCAGTGGTGCTCGGCGTGACCGGATTTGCCATCCCGGCAGAGCCGCCCGCTCCCGCAGAGACGGCACGGCTACCGAAGTCGTCACTGACTACGGCGATGCCGATCGAGACGACGCCTCCGTCCGAAACATATGCGGCAGCAACGACAGAACCGGCCGCACAACCCGAGCCATACCCGGTCGAGTGCCTGGAGGGAACTCCCGGGCCGGCTATCTGGAGCGACGGCACCACTCGCTACTCCCAATGGTGCTTCGACACCCGAGGCGGCCGGGAGAACGCCGAAGCCGAATCCCAGTCCGGCGCAGATCCTTACGGACGCGGATACCGATGTGACGCGAACGGATGCGTGTGGCCGGACGGCTCACCGGTGATCGGCGCCGACCGGTGCGGCCGCCGCTGCGGAGAACCGCCGACATCCGGTGACATCCAAGGAGACTGGGCACAGTGCATCGCTGTGAAGACTACCGAGCAGTGCCGGGCGGAGCTGAACGACAATTGAATTTCCGTTGCCTGTCGGTGGTCCCATCTATCGTGATGCCGACAGCGCCTCACCTGAACTGGGTTTGCCATGCCGAGCTCGACATCTGCGCACCTCGATCTCTTCCGCTACCTCGCCGCGGATGAGCGAATCGAATACGTCGCCATCATGACGCGATTCATGGCGTCACTACTGGCGGATATGTCTGCGGTCACTGTGGCGAGCAACTTGCTCGCGACGGCATGCTGATCGATGCGGATGTCGTCGAGTCTCGATGCCGACTGCTGGTGCGGTGGGAAAATTTGGTGCCCTCGCTGCGCGATGCCCGGGTGACCACTGTGCAGGACTGCCTGCGGGCGCGTTCGAGGTATCAAGGCATCGAGCGTGGATGTCGGTCGCCTGATGCATGATTGGGTCATGGAGAGCGTGCCGACGGTCGACGGGGCCAGCCTGGATTTCTCGGCGCCGCCGCCTGGTCCGCGACTGCGAACGACTACCCGAACACCACGAAGCCCTTATGATCTGGTCGACGATCATGCTGATGTCTCGGCGTCTGGCCCGCACCAAGCAATGAATCACCCACCGCACCAGCATTATTCGACGATCGTGAACACCCCAGAAGGCTCCTGTTCCAGCCAGCCACGCGCCACCAGGCGTTTCAGCTTCCCCGCAACGACTCGACTTTCGACCGATCGATATCCGGCTCGGCGGCGACCTGCCCGGCAACCCGCCGCCGGACTCGGCGAGCACCGCCAGGATCTCGGCGTAATCCTCCTGCAGCGCTGACGCTTTCATCCCCGCTGCCCGCAGCGGCACCAGCACCAATCCGATCGGCAATCCATCCGGAATTGGTTGCGACGCAATCATTCCCGTTCTACCGGCCGAAACTTCGCCCACCGCAGGCGGGGTCGGTTCGGCGGTCTCGGCGCAGATCTCGCTCATCGTTTCCCGCGTGATCGCCAGTCGCGACAAGCGGTGCTATTCAGCTGTTCGGTCAGCTCCGCGATCTGGCGACGCAGCTGCTCGACCTGGTTCAGCAGCGGCCGCCTCATGCTGGTCCAGCTCCTCACGCCACGACATCATCGCCTACCCCGCATCGACGATAAACTCTTGGCAACCACCACAACAGTGGCCCAAGCGTTTTCGCAGTTCAGCCCACCTGGGGCGCTAAACGATCAGTTTGGCTCACAGGCACCAAGACACGCACAGGGGGTGCCGCATATCGTCCGCAGGCGGGACGGTTGCCACGCGCCGCCGCACGCGATATCGGCGAAGTTGCGCTGAACAGGCATTTCGTGTGAAGGTGCTTCGGTGTAGAGCGGCCGGCGCACGGCCGAGAGGGGAGGTCCGATGTCGGAGACTTTCAAAGTCGATCCAGCCGCAGTGGACGCGTTCGCCGCGGCTTTGAAGACGCTGGCCGAGGCCAATGCGAATGTCGCAGCCTATCTGGACAAGTGGTTGGTCTTGGACAACACCGTGTGGGGCGACGGCGGGCTCATCCGTATCGGGCTGAGCGCCGTTGCCGAGGCGCACAACAAGCTGAAGCCCAATTACGCCACCCTCGGCACCCTCTCCGAGGCTGCGGCGACCGAATTGACCAAAGTCGCACAGGTTTACCGGACCACCGACCACGCGCGCGCCGACGAGTTGGACCGCACCTACCCCACAGGCAGCAATTGATGACCAAGACGCCGTCCGAGCACCTGGCGGAACCTTCGCTCGAGGACCCGCTCAACGACAGTTTCGAGTTCCTCATCACCTCGAACGCCATTTCGCCGACGTACTGGGCTTGTAAGTGGTGCGAAAACGTCCTCGGGACAGACCCGCTGAAGTGGCTCACCACCAAGATCTCCGGTGATTGGGAGGCCTTGCAGAAGGCGGGCAAGGCGGTAGAAAACCTGGCTTCCTACAGCGCGAGCTTCTCCGAATCGGTCAAGTCCGCCGCGACGACTGTCGACGCGACGTGGGACGGTAACGCGGCCACCAGCGCTCAAGCGTATTTCACGGAGCTCTCGACAGCCATTTCCGCTCAGGTCGAGCCATTGAAGGAGATGGCGACCGAGATCAACCGCTTCGCGTCGACGGCGTACCACCTCTCCACCGCCATGAGTAATGCCTTGCAGACCTTGCTGGACTGGGGCGCCATGGCGGTGATCGAGTGGGCCGCGGCCCAGGCCTCCGCGCTCACCGGCGTCGGAATTTTCGCAACGGCGGCCCTGGTCGCCGCCGCCACTGCGACCACGGCGAAGGTGATCGCGGAATGGGGCCTGCTGGTCGAGAAGTTCAATGCCGCGTATGTCGCACTCGAGGCCATCGCCGGGGTCGGGTTCGGCGTGGTCGCGGTGGTCGAGTCCGCCGATATGCCGAGCCTGCCCGCCGCCACCTACGACCACCCTGGAGCCTGAATGAAGGTGCCCGAGCCGATTCATGATCTGGCCCACGGCGATCTCGGGGCATCGCGCCAACTGTCCCGCGCGATTCGAGTGCTGATGGATACCGCCACCGATCCGCAATTGAAGGAGCAGCTGCGCGGTGTCCTCGAAGGCAAGGGCAGCGCACGCGAATTGATGCACAGCGAGGCATTCAATCGGGTGCTCGATCGCACGTTGCCCGCTGCCATGCAGCAGTTCGCGGACATGCCGGAGGAGGAACGGCAGCGGCTGGCCGCCCAGGGCGAAGCCGAGTTGGTGCGACTCCGGTCTGAACCACTAGAGGACCAGCGGCCGTCGGACCGGCCGATGCCACCTCCCGCGGATCGGCCGGCGCCCAGCGGGAACGCCGTCATCCCGGGCACCCGCAAGCCCAACCGCGATCGCGTCGTAACCCCGACTGATGACGACGACGAGGACGACGAATACTTCCGGAACCGCCAGCAGCACGGATGGCTGCAGTGACCAGGGCGCGGGTGGTCTTCGACACTGAGATCAACCCGGAGTGGACGCCGACTCTCGTGACGGCACCGACGGAGCTCGTTCTCACTGAGCCGATGCCGGGGTTGTGCAGCGAGCACGGTTGCACCGCCAGTGAGACCCGTTCCTTCGCAGTCAATTCCAGTGGCCCATTATCGGAGTTGCCGACACTGCGAGCCATGTTGCGCTCCACGAAACCCGGGCGGCGGGACCCCGTCCTAGCGCGCGTCCGCTTCGACTGCCCGGCCTGCGAGTTCTGTCTCCTCGAGGTCCGGCGCTTTCGTCGAATCGCGCTGGTGGCACTGCTGGCGATACCGCTGACAATCGCGGCCGTCCTCATCGCACGGGCGCTCGAACTCGAACCGCTCTATTTGCCTTTGGCTTTCGTGAGCGTGCCCGGATGCATGCCGATCGCGTTGCTGGTGGCGATGCTGTCCTGGAGTCGCTCCCGCTATTTCGCCGATGTCTGGATGAACGAAACAGCCGACCAGCTGATCGTTTCCGCGCACCCGGATTTCGTGGCCGCGGTCGAGCACAATCGGGCGGGGAATCGCTGAACGCCCCACTGGAGCCCACCACACTAGGGGCCTAAGCCTTTTCGCAGCTCCGCCCACCGGAGCCACTAAACGATCAGTTTGTTCACAGCACTGAGTTGGTAGGCAACAGCAATGGGCACATCCTCACGTGGGTCTTTGCTATTCACTTCCGCGCCACTTGCGCTTGGGTTTATCCTGCGACACCCGCACCGGCCAGCACAGTGCCCACACCAACACCGCCAACGGCACACCGGCGGCCAGCGCCAGCCCGGCTGTGCTCCAACTCGTCATCCCTGCCTCTCACTCGAGAACGTTGTCCACCGAGCGAAAGACATTCGTGGAGTGACGGTTTCGACGTCGGCGACACACATCAGCGCATGCAACATCAGCACATCCACATGTAGCGGCGACGGCATGATCACCGCATCCACATCTGCACTCCGAACCTGGTCGACCAGCGGCACCAGCGTGATCTCCGGCGGCCACACCAGCGCGTAGCCGAGCCGCCGCGCCAGCCGCCGCACCTGCGCGGCATCCCATTCCGGCATTCCGGTGACCACCGGGTCTATCCAACCCAGCGCGGTCGGACGCGGCCTCATCGCTGCCTTGCATCGCGAGGTGCGGCTGTCGGTGTGAGCCGTGCGGCGAGTGCCGCGGCATCCGCGCCGGGGTCGGTCAGCCCATCCAGGACGTCCAGCAAGGTCTGAATGTCGGGGCTGGGCGCCGCCGGTGACTTGGGGTCAACGAGGTAGCGATAGTCCAGATGCTCAGCGTGGCAACGAGTCTCGATCACGTGCTCCGGCCCATTAGTCCGTTCGAGGCGGACGGCGTTCGGACTGCTCTCGTCAGCATCGGCGGATGTGGATCGCCACGACGTGTACTGCTGGCAGCTATCCATGTCCTGGCTCATTCCGTGTTGTTCCTCCTGATCGCTAATTGGTAAGCACTTCCTGCCGAGGAGCTGTCGCCACCGATCGGGTGGCTTGGCGGGGCGGTCGATGTGCCGATGGGGAACACGGCATCGACCCGGCGGTAGTGCGACGAACGGTTGGCACGCCCGGTGGCGGGGGATGCGGCGCCTCGGCACCGGGGCGATTGTGTGGGCACGGGCTGGTCTGCCCAGCGGACCGCGTCCGCGAATCGATCACATCGGTTGGTGCGCCGCAGTGGACGGCCGGTGAACCGATGAACGGATCACGTTGCAGCAGTTCCAAATCGCGCTCCACCGCTCTCGATCGGCGGCGGTTCGGGTTTCGCGTGGTCACCGCCCCTCCTGACCGGTGTCCTCCGCGCCCGGATCGGTGTGAAGTTTCCCCACGACATAGACCGGCCACATTCCGCAAAGCAGGCTGGTAATCACGACGATCAGAGCGGCGATCCGAGCGGGTATTGGGCGGCACCCCTTGGTTGTCCGGTTTCGTAGATCTGTTGTCAGGCAGAGGGTTTGGTGCAGGCCGGACAGTCGGCGGGCGAATCGGTGGGGTGCGGATGTCCCGTCTCGATCAGGCGTGCCCAACAGCCGCGCAACATCTCACACGTCCCTACCGTGCAGTCGGCGTGTAGATCTCGGGAGATCTCCCGATGCATCTGCGCCGGTGCCATCGCATGGCTCGGAAACCGGTGCTCGATGGGATCGGCGGCCATATCAGAATCCCTGGTGCGGAACATCAGCCGGGACCAACCGCCCGGCGTCGATCAGCCGCTTCTTCGCCTGCGCCTTGACCGGGCACGTCGACGCAGCGCAGTCCAGGTGCGCCTGCATCGTCGCGTGGGCGGATTCGATTGTCATCACAGGCAATTCGCTGTGATTCGTTACGGGAAGGCCATGCATACGGAGACTCCAAACGTGGGCGTGAGTATCTGGAAACCCGGTAACCGAGGCCGAAACTGCCTGTGCAACACGGTGATTCACTGAGGCAGTGGGTACATCCCGGCTACCGGGGTGATTTCAGTAGTACGCTTCTCGGCGGAGCTGTGGAAGATTTCAGCACGTGAATTGACCAAGTTTGTTCCAAAATTCCACGGCGAGGAGCAAACTGATTCCAAATCGACATCACCCGATAGCGAGGCTAAGGAATGTCCATTGGTTCAACGGGTTCCACTCTGCCGCGTCGTATGCTCGGCCGAGCGCTCAAGCGGTTGCGGGAAGGATCGGGCACACCACCGAAGGTCGCCGCGCAGGCCATTCGGGTATCGGCGCAGACGTTGTGGCGGATCGAAACCGGACAACAGGGACCGAAGCTGAAAGAGATTTATGTGCAAGCGCTCTGCCAGTTGTATGGAGCGGCATCGGACGAGACGAAGGTCCTTGTCGGTCTCGTGGAGCTGGCCGAGCAGAAGAACTGGTGGCACCCGTACGAGGATGTCATTCCAGAATTCTTCGCCCTGTTCATCGGCCTGGAAGAGTTTGCCCGCGAGCTTACGACCTTTCAGCTCACACTGATGCCGGGTCTCCTCCAGACCGCCGATTACCGACGCGCTGGTGTCTGGGCGCTGCAGCCACAGGCCAGTCCGACCGAGGTGGAGCGCAACATAGACCTGACGATTCGGCGACAAGAGCGGCTTTGGAAAGATAGCCAAAACTTCGCTTTGGACGCCCTGGTGTGCGAGTCGGCGTTGCGATACCCCATCGGTGGTCCGGCGGTGATGGGACGCCAGCTCCGCCACCTCGAGGAGGCGAGTCGAATGCCTAACGTTTCGATTCGCGTCGTACCGCTCAGCGCCGGAATGCATATCGGCCTGCAGATGGGGAGCTTTGTATTGCTGGAGTTCCCCGAACATCCGACCGCCTACTTGTCCGAGCCTCCGGTGGTATACGCGGATGGGTACACGGGTGCTCTCTACCTGGAACGTGAGAAGGAGATTCAGCAGTATCGCTCCGGACTTGCGGGCATCCGGCGTGTCGCGTTGGATGAGGGGAAATCCAGGGAACTGGTGGCCCAGATAGCAAGGGAGTACGAAGGGTGAGCATCGACCTATCCGGGGCGAAGTGGTTCAAGTCCAGCCGCAGTCAGGACGCCCAGGCCTGCGTGGAAGTTGCACACCTCAACGGGGGCATGGTTGGTGTACGCGACTCCAAGGATCGCACCGGTCCGGCGCTGGTTTTCAGTCCTGCGGAGTGGGATGCCTTTGCGGCCGGTGTCAAGGAAGGCGAGTTCGATCGGGCCTGATCGGCGGTCGACACACGAAACCGAATGAGCCCAGGCACTTTTCGTCGCCTGGGCTCATTCCATTCTCAGGGCTTGACGCTCGCACTTCGGCGACGGTAAGTGGACGTGCATCTATTCGGCTGACGATGGCGACATCCGAAGCAACCCGCAGCGTCGCATCCAGCGTCATCGTTGTCGATGTGCGCGGCTTCTGTAGAACCCACTCCGCACGATCACCAACGCTTTTGCATGGTGATGACCTGGCCGGTACGGTCAAGACGAGCTTTGCGGGGGCGGGGAAGCCGGTCCGGCCCCAGGTCTGGGATGGCGCCGGTGCGAAAGGACGAGATGGCCAGCTGGAGTGGTGTGGTCCGGGGTGTGGTTCTCGGTGCGGGGCTGATCATGCTGATTTCGGCATGCAATTCCGGTGGGGAGTCCAAGGGCAGTACGAACAGTGCGTCGGTGACGCCGACCATCGCGGCGGATGTGCCAGCGGGGTTCGATGCGTGTAAAGACCTCCCGCAGTCGGTGATTCAGCAGGAACATTTGATCAAGCCAGACGCGGACAACGTAGATAGGCCCGGCGGCATCAAGTGGCGCGGTTGCGGCTGGGTTCAGGCAGGTGGCGACGGATACGCCCCCACGATCGACACCACCAACATCACCCTAGCGATGGTGCGAGCCAACAAGGACTTTACGGTCGACGAGGAACTTACGGTCGCCGGGCGGGCTGCACTCACTTCCCACGTCAGCGGGCAGGATTCGCACGCGGACTGCACAATAAATGTCGAGTTGAAAGGCGGCAGCCTCGAGATCAGCGTCGATAACCCACCGTCACGCCGGAATACTGGGAATCAGCATGCTTGCGATATCGCGAAGCGCCTTGCGGGCCAGATTGTTCCAGCGATACCTGCTGCCCTCTAAACTTGTAGGCGACCTCCGGATCGCAGCCGGAGCTCTGGGGAGGAATACCAGCTATGAGTGACGATACGACGACACCGTCTGCGGGTCCGCTGGCTAGCGCGATCAAGGACGCTCAGGACGGCAAGTTGACCGTCAGTTTCAGCGACGAAGTGCGGGTCAACGCCGCCGAGTTCGTCTACATCGAACGCGACTGCAAAGCCTTCAAAGAAGAGATCGTGGCACTCCAGCGAATCGCGGAAAGGATCTCGGGCCGTGAGCACTGGGGTCTCGGCGAGACAACGGAGGGCATGATCTCGGCCGCAACGCTGGTGGCTCGCTTCCGCGGCAAGGCCAAGATCGTCAACTCCGCCACCGACACGGACAACAACGTCTACGACATCCTCCAGCAGCACTACCAGATCGTCGACGACATCCAAAACCTCCACCGCACAATCGCCCAGAAGTACATGGAGCAGGACGAAAAGTTCGCCGCTCACTACAACGAGTTGACAGCGAATGTGGAAGGCAGCCAGATCGGCACCACCCCAACCCAACTGGGCGTGATTTCACCCCCGGCCGTCGGTGCGTCGAAATGAGTGATTCGAATTCAGTCCCGGAGGAACGCTGAATCGCAAGAGCCCTCATTGATCGCGCCCAGTTAGGGCACCCCTGGATTGAACCGTGATGGACGCTTTATGTGGTGTCCGACCAGCGCGGTCAGACGCGGCCTCATCGCTGCCCGGCATCGCGGGGCGGCTGTCGGTGTAAAGCCCACTCGGTAGCCAACTTGCGGTAGGCAGGCGGTTCGACCTGCACCGTGGAATGACGAGGTTATCGATGGGCGTAGGGGCCAAGCTGCTCGACGTGATGCTGATCATCGTGGCGATCGAAATGCGGCCCGGCGGAACCGATCATCGACTTCGTGCGTCAGTATCAATGCACAGGCGAACTGGAATGAGGCTCTCGCTGTCAATGGGGAGCGAGGAGGGAGCGGTATGTCGTTCGAGGTCAATCCGGATAGCCTGCGAGGGGCAGCGGGTGTGATGGCTGCGCTTCCTACTGAGATCGATCAGGCACCGCACCTGGGCGCGGGTCCGAACGCGGACAAGTTGACAGGGTCTGCGGTCGGCGCAGCGCTGGGTAAGTCGGACCCGTCGAGCAAACGGGCCAAGGATGTTCTGAAGGCTCGGTTCAACCAGTTCTCCAGTCTGTTGGCACTGTCGGCGGAAACCTTTCACGACACTGACCTGGATGCCGCGAAGCGGCTAGCCGCTATCGCCGATATCAACTCCGGCGACCCGCACGCAGGGAAGTAGCGCGATGGCTGCTCCACGTGAGGTGCTCAGTTGGGATGTATCGGGTCTGCAGGCGGTGGCCGTCAGTGCCACCGCGATAGCTGACGCGATTATCAAAGCCTCCGACACCATGTATGCCACGATCCACGACGATTTGGCTTGGAAGGGCGACGCCAGACAGGCCGCGGAAGAGAAGGCCGACCGGGAACGCACTCAGATGCGTGCAATCGCAACGGCATACGACGATCTCGGAACCGCGAGCGCTGGTGCAGCCCGAGATATGGCGTACCCACTTGCGGAGATCCGAACCATCTTCCAGCACTATGTTGTGCCGCCGGTAACTGTCGCCGACGACTGGACCGTGAACGGCGTGGAGGATTGGAATTCCGAGGCAGGAATGCAGCTTTCGAGACTCGCCGGCTTGGTCTCGACTCTGGAAAGTTCGGATGCGCAGTGGGGCGCGAATATCGCGCAGGCGAACCAAGAACTCGACGCTATGGCGCCGGAGTCGGTGCTGACCGAGGCGACCAAGACGATCGAGGACGACAAGAAACAGGACTCTCGCTCGAATCCTGATCGTCTCCGTACGTCGGCGGCGGCATTCGAACAGATCTTCGGCCGAGCACCTTCCAGTCCGACCGACTGGAAGACCGCCGAAGCCTTGAACCCGAATAGTTACGATCCGAAATATCAGGGTGTGCCGCCGAATATCAAAGTCGCGCGTATCGAGCCCGTCCCCGGCCAGGGAGTGGTTCGCGCCGCTGCCTTCATCCCTGCTGTGCAGGTGTTCAACGTGCCCAACTACGACCTGGGCGACAATCGCTCCGAGGACTCCAACTTCGATCCCGAACACGCACGTGTCACCACGTATGTCGATTACGAGAACGGCCTCATCATCACCCGGCAAAACCCATCGGTCACTACATCGGGTGAGGTGAAGGTCGGTGAACCGGAAGTTCAGGCGTCGCAGCTGTCAAATGGTTCGGTCTTGATCCAATATGATGCGGCGAATCCGTTTGCTCCCCCGGGATCCAGCGTGACCGGCCATACCGTCAACGGTGAACTCGTGATATCACCGACAAGCGGGAATCCTGGTACGCCTCGGGTGGTGGCTGGCGGAGAAATCACCGACTACCCGTCCATGGAGATCTACCAGGACAATTCCGCAGGTAATTCACGCCCTGTCTTGATCGATCCGGCGAATTCCGGGAGCCAATGGGGCCCGCTCGCCAACCTACCGTCCTTCCATGAAGTAGGAGGAGGAAAAGCAATGTTCGAGCCGTTCAAAGCCGACTTCAGTGATCCGAACTGGGAGCGGAACAAACCGACAACCCTGGGTAGCCCGAGCAATCCGCCCACAACTGTGATTGTACGCTAATGCAGAATCGTGACGACACCGGCGTGAGCGGCTTGATGTCCGGCCCCGTCTTCTGGCAGGCGACGACGTTAGCGGTGCCGCTCGCATCCGCGACGGCCGTAATGCTGTTCGCGTTGGTGATCCGCGTGGCCGACGCGGCGTACCCGTCGGTCGACGCATCGAAGCATTGGGTATTCGCCACCATCACCGTCGTTATGGCCGTGGCGGCGATACTCCTTGCACTACGGAGAACACCGCGGTCCCTGGGCACGGCTACCGGTATAGCGACCTCCTGCCTACTCGTTGCATTCGTCTGGTTGGCTACCGCATGAGCAGCCTTCCGTCGAAATACGCCCGGCAGGACTGGTTCGGCCCTGAAGCGTTCATCGCCGTGGTCATCGGCATGGTCTCCATTTCGTTGCCCTACACGGGACTAGTCCCCCGCGACGCAATCTGGTTCATAACCGGACCACCCATCGCTGGCGGCCTCCTCATCGCCATCAGCGCCGCTGGACTTCCACTCAGCGACGGCACCCGCCGAGCAGGCGTCGGACTACTAGCCGCATTCGCTGGATTCCTGTTGTGCATCATCGGATTTCTCATCGGTCTCGCAATCGGGGCAGTCTTCGCAGGGTGACGACCGTGTCCAGCGCATACCGTAGATGCTAGGAGTTGAATGGGAATCGACATAATTCTTCAAAATCAAATCCATGAACGGATCGAGCTGATTTACGGGGACGCCTGGGGCACATTCGCCAAGCTTGTCGATCGTGCCTCGGTCGGCTCGATGCTGTGGCAAATTCACGAGCACGCTGACACGATGTACAACATGGCCCAACTCTCTCTCTTTCTGGATGAACTCGCGGATCTGTCGCCGAACAATGACGAAGAGGGGGAGCTACTCTCGGTCTTGCGCGACGCTGCCGAGACTGCTATCCGCAGGCATGGGTATCTCTGGTTCAGTGGGGACTGAAGTCGCAAGGTTTTCCGCCATTGCAGATGAGAATACGACGCGAGATCAAAGAGGACGCGAGATCAAAGAGTATGAAGACAGGTGGATACTGCAACCGTTGCGCGGAAGCCGCATTCTCCATACCGAATGGCGTCCGAATGATATCGAATTCTCACTCGACTCACCGTTCGGGCTCATCGTCGACTATACCGCCGAACTGTCGCCACGATCTCTAGCTAAGACAGATCCGGATCGCCACCCGATTACATACTGGTCCAAAACCGATATCGAGCGAATGCTCTCCACTCCGATCATGTCAGCAGTATTCTTCAAGACCGGTGACATAAGAATCTCTTTCCGCAATGGATGGATACTATTCATATCAGCCGGGACAGTTGAGCCGTCAAAACTGATCACAAACGACGGCCTGCTCTGGAATGGCTCAGAAATCGCCAATCAGATGGATTACCCCGTTGTAGCAATCGATCCCTGGACCGGAAACAGAATTGAGGCTCCGCCATGGCCATCTCGGCCAGCCGACCTCGAAATAAACTACGACTCAGAAGATATCAACGATTGACCCGGCCCTCAGTCGCCGACCGATAGTTCTCCGGCGCCACTACGGTAGATGCTGACGACAAATATATCTACGGTCCGGGGTGTAATCCGAATCCTCATCCCTATCGAGCAATGGCGGAAGACTATTATGGAGCTAATCCCGGCGCGACGACCAAGGAAGTAGGGTAATGAATTCTGGTGACTATTTACCAGCGGATGAATATACCTCAAAATAGCTTTGGCCTGTTCGATATCGGCGGGAAGTTCACGAGGCACGCGGGCATCGGCGCGCGGATATTCGCTGATGTCATCGCTTACGGCAACTCAGGTCAGGATGAAAAATAATCAATATTCAGGAAGGTAACGTGGAACTTGACACCACTATCTGTTCTGCAATGAATCGAATCAATGTCACCTCTCGTATCAACTGTTTATCGTGCGAGAACGGGACGAACTTCGCCTTTGACCCATCTTTACTGTGAACTAGAGCGTTCCTAGTCTTGTATATTCTCCTAGCTAGAGCGGCAAATACGGTCGAGGAGTCGGGTCCAGCGAGGTCAACGAAGTCTCCTTCGCAGAAATCCACTTTATTATCCGCATAGTATCGAACAAGTCCACTTTCAAACTCGTCAAGGTCAGACATTAGCGTCCCCAAATCTAGGTAACGCTCCAGCGTGAGCTTCAATGCGACCTCCTCGTTGATAACAAGCTCTTCTTTTCGAAGCTGTACCGCTCTCGTTACAGTGCGAATTACACGTCGCATGTCTGCTGTACGCTTATAAGAGAAATTGGGACCAGTAATCTGAGCCTGTAGTTTCGCAACCAAATCCTCCTCGAAAACAGATTCAAACCAGTGCTCGGCAACATGGTAGTAGGATATATACTCAAGCATCGGGCTTTCAACCGAAACTCCGAGTTGATAGTGATAAACCAAGTCTGGAACATAGTATCGGCGTGGCGCATCCAAGTCGCTAATAGTGGACCGACGCAAGCGGGAAATTCGTGACGGACGTATAAGCTCTTCGACGTACCGCTCCTGGGTTATTGCCACATCGAGGTTGTATCCAAGCTGAAAAAAGAATGCATCGGCATAACGCTGCCATCTATCGGATGGTGTTGCTGACTTTGCCTCCAGTCTTAGTGTCATAATCTGCAGATACCGCCCAAGTACTTCCAAAATGTCAGTCGGCGGATTCTCCAGTCGGTTAAGCCGATTCGTAAACATATGCAATGGGGGAGCCGAAATTCGAAGGTTTCGGAGGTTGGCGCCTTCTGGAATATTTAGTAACAAAAATATGAGGTATGCGTCGCTTGCCAGGCCAACTGTATACGATATCCCTTGTTGATCATCGGAGACAGTCAAGGCCTCCCGTCCGGGTCGAAGCAAGTGTCGCGTATTAATCGAGCTATCTCGCCTAAGAAGAACTTCGAAACTCTTTCCAAGGACTACAGCAGTCTCGTCAATCTTCTTGTAGGATTGTACATGTGCAAGCGTTTCAGTCAGTCGTTCATGGCTGAGATTTAGCAGAGGTTCATACCGGTCGATGCCGAAGTCGTAGCCTCCGTCAACAGCGCGCGGCGGTGTGCGGAATATTTCTCCGATCATCTGCGCGACGCGGTCATGCGATATGGCCATTAAACCTCAATCTCCTTCACGATGAAAAATTGCACGACAGCCTGGCGCTGTACGTATTCCGGGTCGCTGGAACTGATTGCGAGTAGCTCGTCAGATCGCTGGCAACCATGGCTCATGGGCCAGCTGGAACCTCAATCGGCTACGGTCGCTTGAGTTATTCTCGTACCGGGCGAGATAGCCGAGAAGTGCTTATGGGCGAGTTGCATGTCGCGTTCTCGGTCGACTCCGGTGAAGGGTTCTGCGTAGGTGATGCCGTCGATGGTGAAGTCGGATGGGGGGAGGGAGCCCTTTTTGCGGTATTCGGAGGCGAGTTTGGTGGGGAGTTGGCGGCCGTTGGCGTCGTAGAGGGCTTCGCGTTCGTATTTTTGGAGGACGGGGAATTGGGTGCGGTAGATGGTGAGGAGTTCGTCGGCGGTGATGTTGAGCATTACGGCGACGATGGCGTCGATTTCGATGAGGGCTTGGCGGCGGTCGGCGTCGGTGCGCAACGGTGTGCTCCAGGTCCAGTTGGGTCCGATCGCACCGCGGTCTAGATTGCCGCTGTAGGCGGTGGCGAGGCCGGGTACCCAGGAGTCCTGTAGCCAGGTGGGGTCGTAGAGCTCTGCCCAAAGGGGGGCGTACGGTTCGACCAGGCAATTGAGTCGAAGAGTGCGCAGGACCAGGGCGCTTTCTAGCGAATGACCCCGCATGTGGGGAAGTCGGCGCATCAGTCCGTGCTTCAGTTCGGTGGCGCCGCATGCCTTGATGAGGAAGTCGGCTGGTACGGACGACCAGATTCCCGATGCGACCACCAGATCGGTTGACGTCGGGAGTTTGGCTGTCAAGACCGTTCCAACGAATGCTGGTCCAGGCGGGACTATGGCTGAGTGAAGCGTGCGGACCGTTGCGGAGTCGGCCATTCGGCGCCAGGCAAGGCGGAAGTAGGACGAGCTTGGTTCGTTGTTCCACTTCGGGTATGCGGCTTGGTATTCGGGGAGGGGGCGGGCGGTCTGGTAGTTGGTTCTCGGGATGAAGTTGTCTGGGATCGACTGGAGGTCGATGGGGGAGTAGTCGACGTTGCTGCGCATGGTTGGGTTGCCCTGCTGGTATATCGGGCAGGCGACGGTGAGGTGGGGGCCTTGGAGGATGGTGTTGTCGAGGGTGTCCGGCACGGCGGAGCGGGATTCGAAGTAGCCGAGTTTGCGGTCACGGTCTTCTTCCCAGCCTCGCGTCCACTGGAATTCGATATCGGTGAGTCGCGGTGCGGCGGCAATCTTGTCGAGAACCGCCGCACTCGCGCGGTTCACCGGGTACAGCATGCGGGCTTCGGCGGCGGGGGTGTCGGGTTCGTCGATGAGGGTGGCCCAGCCGGCGAGGTCGGATTCGGTGATGTCGATGATGCGTTCGGGATGGGGGCGGACGTCCCATTTCCCGTCGGGGTCTTTCACGCCGGGGACGATGGTGGAGCTGTCGTTGCCTGAGCGGCGGGCGTGAAGTGAGCGGGCGGGGACGTCAGGGTGGTAGAGCGCTGAGCCCTGGAGGAAGTGGACGGTGGAGTCGCTGCCGTAGACGTGGACGCCGTATTGGCGGGTGTTGTTGATTTCGGCGAAGAGCTTGAACTCGTTGCGGAACTGCCAGTGCCGCTTGAGTCGTCGGTAGCAGGCTCGCCGCAGTCCTTGGGCGCGGGCTTCGGTGAAGTGGCTCTCGGGGTGGATCAGTGAGGTGATGCCGCGCGCGGACGATGATCGCCAGGTTCGTTCCATGAAGCAGCGGTACAGGTCGGGCTGTAGGCCGGTGAGGACTGGTCGGTCGATGCCGGAGCCGACGTGCTGGTTTTGGCCCGCCTGGGCAGCTCGTTCGTCGAGCAGCGTCGCGCGGATCGCCGGGACCGCGAGTGCCGCAATGACTTTGGCTTTCTTCTCCGTCTCGGAGGGTTTGTGCGCCAACTGCCACCACGGATCGAACTCGGCCAGAACGCCTGCTTCGTCCCAGTCCGGCCGCACCCACGGCGGATTACCCAACTGCAAGTCGAACCCGCCTCGCGCGAAGACCGGTGCGAAATCAAGCTCCCAATGGTGGAACCCCTGCGCTTGAGCGATCCTGGAAGCGACTGTCAGCCAAGGGAATTCGGAGATAGCCGCATCGACAGGTCTGACCTGTGCGAATACTCGATCGTTGTCTTCGGCGACGTCGAGTTCGAACCAACCCATGTCCGAAGCGAAGCTGGTCTGTCCGTACTTCTCGAACTTCCCCGCCTTTGCGGTTGTGCCGAGAACGGCCTCGAGGCCCCCGACCCATTGATCCCAGTCCGGTGCTGCGATATCGCCGGTCACTGGCCACGACCACAGTGCACACCACGCGTCCATTACTCGCCGCAGTCGCTGGTAGGAGCCGTCCTCGTCGTTGAGGACCTTTTCGATCTGTTCGCGCGAGACCGCGGGGACATGGTCGACAGGATCGCTGCGCCACAAGTGGAGATCACGCCGGATTTCGGATTCCGCGATGGTGAGGCGACGCAGCGTGAACTCCCACAGGGTTTCCACACGCTGAGCCAGGGAGGCAAGGCGTTTGGTGATCTCCCTGGAGGGAGACTTGCGGATCTCGTTGCGCCACAACCGGAGTTCTTCGCGTTGTTCCGGGGCGTAGGTTTTGGCTTCGGCGGTGTCTACCACTGCTCCCCAGCCTTCGGCGGGGAGGAGGAAGTGGTGTATTCCGGCGCCGATTTCGGAGCCGAGGGGGATGTCCTTCGGCACGGTCTTGAGCCAAGCCTTTTTGGTCAGCTCGCTGGGCGCGTACACCGCTCGTCGCGCACCGATCAGTGAGTTGCCCCGTCGCAGGTGGAGCCCGAACCATGGTGCTTGCAGCCCGGCGACCATGGTGTCCAGCCACAGGGAGATTTCAGCCAGCTCGACGGCAGTCGCATTGAGGTCGACCCCGTACACCTGGTGAAGGGCGATGTGCGCCTTCACCTTCTGCAATTCGACCGTGTATTGGTCAGCATCGATCAGCTCGCCCAGATCCTCCTGCTTGCGCTTGAGGTATTCGGCGGCGAGCTGACGAACAGCTTCGATGGCGAACGCGCCGGAGCCGAGGGCGGGCTCGCAGATGGTGAGGGAGAGGATTTCCTCGGGGGTGGTGCGGTGCCCGTCTTGGTCTAGGAGTTCTTCGAGGGCTTGGGAGACAACGAACTTCGTCAGAACTTCTGGCGTGTAGTAGGACGCGGACTGCTGGCGTTCGCGGCCCGCGAGGCGGAAGACGAAGGTGCCCTTGTAGTGGATCACCGGCTTGTTTTCGTGGGTGACGGGGTCCTCGGCACACACGAAATCAGAGGGGGACAGGTGGTCGGCGCGGTCGACCGGAACCACCCAGGACCCCTTCTCCGGGTTGCCTTCCTTGGCGACCTCGTAGAGGTCTTCCTCGGCGAAGAAGCCGGTGTAGGACATCAGGCCCTCGTAGACCGCGCCCAGCTGGTTGATGCCCAGTTCGGCGTAGCTGATGAAGCCGCGGTCGGCGCCCTTGCGGGACTTGCTCTCCTTGGTGAGCAGCAGGTGGGCCAGCACCTGTTGGGTGGCTTCATTGCCGAGCTTGACGTCGTCGATGAGTTTGGTTGCTTCGGTGGAGAAGAGGTCTGCGCGTAGACGGTTGAACACGAGGCCCGGGGCGGGATCATCGGCCACGTTCTCGCGCACAGCCGGGGTGTGACCCCCTTCAACGAGGTCGAACAAGCGCTTCAAAGATTCGTACAGATGTGTGCCCGTGCGGGCGTGGTTGGAAACTAGTTCGATGAGGGTGAGTTCGCGGAGGCGGTCGAGGCCGTAGCCCTCCTCGTATTCGGCGACGCCGGTGGGGAGGACCTGCATTTCCGGTGATGCTTCGGCGTACAGCAGGAACAGAATTCGGTACAGGAAGCGCAAGGAGTGCTTGGCGAGCTCGTTGCCGTCGATGCCGTCCATGGTCTTGCCACCGGCGCGGCGGCGGCGCACGACCTCGTTGGCGATGATTTCGATGGACAGGCGGATGCCTTCACGCAGGTCTTTGGAGACGCCGACGGTGTGCTTCACCGAGTCTTCGAGGACGCCGGTCCACCAGATGTTGCCGTCGGCATCCGGCTCGAGGGCCTGATGGCCGAAGATGGCTGCGGCGCGGTCGATTTCGCCGCCACGCGCGTCGTGGCGGCGTTCGACGACTACCAGCAGGTCCACGGCGAGGTAGCGGCCTTCGGCCCAGCGTTCGGCTTCGGCGAGCAGGAGCCAGCGGCCGGCTTGGACGACGACGAAGGTCGGTGGGGTGTCGGAGCGGAAGGCGGCAGAGACTGCTTTGGAGGCCGATTCGAGAGGCTTGTTGTCTTCGACGGCTGGGGTGATCAGGGTGCCGGTGCCGAGGAAGTCTTCGATCGACTCGACTGGGTTGGCTTGCAGGAAAAGCACATTCGGGGTGCCTGCGAGTTGAGCGTCGGGGATGGCGAGTTCGGAGCCGGCGCGTTCGGCGGTGAAGGGGGTCGTTTCGCCGTCGAAACCGAAGGCGGCGCGGACGGCGGCGTGCACCTTGTGGGCGGCCTCGGGGTTCTCGGCGAGGGCACCCAGCGCGGTGTGTAGGTCACCGGCTGCGGACAACAGGGAGCTGCGGACGGTTTTCCGACCCTCCTTGGCCTCGGCGTCCCACGCCTTACGCAGCTCCATCACCTTGCCGTGGAACGACTCCTTCACCGAATCGGTGGTGAAGTAGTGTTCGCTGATCCAATCCTCGCCGACGACGATGGAATCGAAAGAGGCCACGGTTACTGGTCCTTTCCGGGAACGATCACCAGCAGCGGGCGCACCAATTGCTGGGTGGGGGCGAGGGATTCGGCGAGGCGCTGTTCTTCGGCGATGCGGCGGGCGTAGGTGTCGACCTTCTTTTTCTGGCTGCCGAACAGTTCGAGTTGGTCGGCGCCGGAATGCCAGCGGTCGGCGCGGCGGCGCCACTGGGCGAGGCGTTCGTTGGCGGTGCGTTCCTGCTCGCCGAGGACGATTTTCATCGACTGGGTGGCCTTGTCGACCGCGATGGGGATCAGCTGTTGGAAGCGGTCCGGGGCGGGGATCGGGCCGGGGTTGGCGGTCTCGGGCTTCAATCCGGTGTCGGTGAGCAGGAAGTCGAGGTTTTCCAACGGGGTGGAGAAGGCCAGCGTGGGGCGTTCGGTGTCGGGGAACTCGACCGTGGAGAACACGCGGGACACGAGCTGGCCGCGGCGGTTCATCAAGGTGCCCATCAACAGGACGGTGACGGCGTCGACGTTGCCGCGGATGGCGAAGATCTGGTTGCGGCCCAGGGCGGACAGGGCGCGGTCGCTGGCCCAGTCGAGGACAGGGTGCAGCGGGCCGAGGAAGTGGGCTTCGGGCCAGGTGGTGTTGTTGATGCCTTTGCCCTGGCGGGCGGCGCGGAGCTGGGCGTCGCCGACCTGGCGGGAGGTGGCGAGCTTCAGGTGGGTGTCGATGCGACCCTTCTCGCGGTAGTTCTGCGGGAGGTGGGCCAGGCGCTGGCGGAGGTCGCGGGGCGGGACCAGTTCGGCGATACCGTGATTGGCGTGGATGGTCCAGCCGACACCACCATTGCCGGGGGCCGCATGGGGGACGTCGTTGTAGGCGGCGCGCAGGGCTTCGTCGAGGAAGCCGATGTCGTCGGTGTAGAGGCTCTGGTGGGGGAGCTCGGGGAGCGCGGGGGTGTCGTCGTTGTCGAGCTGGGCGAAGAAGGCGTCGAAATCGTCGCCTTCGAGGACGTCTTCGACCGTCCTGACCTGATCGTCGAGGTCGGACTTCCGGGCGAGGACGTCGCGGATCGCCGATTCCTCGTCGCCCACACTGTGTTTGCCCATCAGCGAGGCGACGTCACCGAGCGTGGAATGCGCATGGTTCTCGCGTTCGAGCAGGCGCGACAGCACGCGGAGGTCACCGGAGAATTCGGGATCCGAAGGCTCCAGGATGAGGGAGGAGATCACCGGCGGGAACTTCTGGCCGTAGCGGTCGACTCGGCCGTTGCGCTGTTCGATGCGGATCAGCGACCACGGGATGTCGTAGTGGATCAGGTTGTGGCACTGGGCATGCAGGTTCACACCCTCGGACGCGACATCGCCGGTGACGAGGACTCGGATCGGGGAGGTTTCGAGTTTGAAGCTGTCGACGATCTCCTGCTGCTCCACATCCGACAGGCCGCCGTGCAGCATGGCGATGTTCTCCGGCTTCAAGCCGAGAGCGGCGGGCAAAAGGTCGGTGAGCCACTTCAACGTGGCGACACGTTCGGCGAAAACGACTGCGCGCAGGGACGACTTGGGGCCCACACCGATCTCGCGCAGGCGTGCGACAAGGGCGGCCTGCTTGCCTGCCGACTCGGTGAACGCCTTGTCGTTGAGGTCGCTGAGCGTGTTCAGGGCGGCCAGTTCGATGCGCTGCTGGGGAGTGCCGTCGCGGAGCTTGTCACGGCGCTGGTTGATCGACTCGCGCAGAGCTGCCGGGGAGGACAGGAAAGCCTTGGCCAGGGTCCACGGGAACAGGGCCTTGGTTTCGCCGGAATGTGGGGAGGTGCCGGTTTCCGGGTGCAGCCAGACCTGCGAGAGTTCGCGGGCGACAGCGTCTTCGGCGTCGGACGGCTGTACGAGGCGGTGCACCGGCTCGGCGCGTTCGGCCCAGTCGCTGCCGACCTCCGCGGCGACCTCGTCGTGGTGACGGTGCCTGCGGATCAGCAGGTTCTGCACATCCTCCTTGGTGAAGGATCCGTCGGCGGCGACCGCGGTGGGGTCGAGCAGGCGCAGGAGTTCGGCGAAGGATTCCTCGCGGCCATTGTGCGGGGTTGCCGAGGCCAGGATCAGGGCCTCGGTGTTGGGGGCCAGGACCCGGGCCAGCTCGTTGTTCTGGGTGCCGACATTGGTGAGGTTGTGGGACTCGTCGATCACCACCGCATCCCAGTGCTGGCGTTCCAGATGTGCCTTGTAGCGCGGACTTTTGAGAGTGTCGATCGAGATGATCGCGCGCTTGTAGTACGTGAAAGGATTGCGGGTGGCGGGGAGCTTCTGGCGGACCTTCTGGATGCCTGCTGAGTCGAGGCGAACGAACGGTAGCGCGAAACGGCACCACAGTTCGTGCTGCATCTGCTCGAGGACGTGCTTCGGGGTGACGATCAGGATCCGCTCGCCGCGGCCACGGCGAACCAGCTCCGACAGGATCATGCCGATCTCGAGGGTCTTGCCGAGGCCGACCGCGTCTGCCAGCAGAATCCGGGGGCGGATGTGCTGGGGGGCAAGGGCTTTGGCAACGGCGGCACGCTGGTAGCCGAGGGAGTCGGCGAGCATGTGGGTCGAGACGGTGACCGTCTGGTCGCCGTAGGGGAACGGGGTTTTGCGCAGGAGGGCTTCGAGCCACAGTCGGGAGTCGCGGTAGCCGGAAGAACCGTCGGGGATGACCTGGGCCTTGGCAGGGTCGAGCACCTCGATGGTGTCGAGGCTGTCGTAGAACGTCGCGGTGGTGTCGGCGACCAGCTCGGACAGGCCGCGCACGCGTAGCAGCCAGCCGTCGGATCCCTGCTCGGCGGAGGTGACCAGCCATTCCTCGTCGCGGACTACGACGATCGAGCCGGGGGCGACGTTGAGCTCGCGGGGCTCGACGGCATGGGTCATCAGGGGTACTCCTGGTGGGTCGATGCTGAGGGGATCCAACTTAGTGCCGGATACGAAATCATTCGGAATTCCGCATGTTTAGTTACAGGGATTGCATGTTTCGTTCGGCAGCCTCACCGAAGTTTAAGGTCGCACTGAAAACTATGTCAATGGACGAAGCGTCGAGGCTTGTGTATTCAGAGTAGTGGATGGTCCGACCGGCCACGCGGCTAGCGCGCTGCTACCGTTGTCGCACCCGAATTGGACAGGTGGGGGAGGTGGCGATCGTGGAGAACGACGCGGCCGGGGCGCCGACCGAGCTGGTCGCCGGCGGTGTGCTCGCGCCTGATGTCGCAACCTACACCGCGCTGCGGACCTCCGTCTTCGCATTCCGTTCGCCGGTTGCGCCGGAGCTCGTCACCGGAGATGGTCTGCGTCCGACGGTGTCGATCGGTGAGCTCGCCGAGGCCGGGGCGCTGACCGTGCTGGAGTCACCGCCCACCCTTGTGGCGATCGCAAGTGGAGCTCCGATGTTGACTGCCAAGGACATTCGTCTCGGCCGGGAACCGTCGAGGAATGGGGATCCCGGCACCCCCGGTGCGGTGTTCGGGCAACCGGGCGACGTGGTGGTTGTGACCGGAGCGGGCCATGCGGTGGTGTCGGTGCGCACGGACGCGGCTCTGCTCGCGCCAGGGGTTGCGGTGCTACGGGTCAATCCGGATGTCATCGACGCGCACTTCTTGTCCGGAGTTGTGCGAGCGGCCGCAGACGCCGCGGACAGCCGACCGATCGACCTGTTCGGGGTCGGCTTTCCTCGAGTGTCGATCGGTGAGCAGCGGACCATCGGCGAAGCGGTCGCGCAACTGATGGAGATCGAGAAGGCATGGCGCGGTCAGCGTCTCGCTGTCGAACGAATGGTCAGAGACGGCCTGTCCGGGCTCTCATCGGGAACGCTTCGGATTGCGGACGGGGCGGGCAATGCGGGTGGGCCGCATGGCGAATGACACGGTGCCACGGATCGTCGCCGAGCGTTACGAGCTGATCGAGGTCATCGGTCGCGGTGGCATGGGACGGGTGTTCCGGGGGTTCGACCGTAGGCTCAAGCGCCAGGTCGCAATCAAGATCATCCATCCCCATCTGGCCGAGAACAATGAATGGGAACGCCGATTCGTGCGGGAAGCCGAACTGATGGCGCGGATGAGTCATCCCGGTATGGCCACCGTGTTCGACGCCGGCATCGACCCGGGGCCGCCCGAGCAGCCGTTCCTCATCATGGAATATGTCAATGGTGTCACGCTCGACAGCATCCTGTCCGCCCGCGGTCGGCTGCCGCTGGGCGCGGTCGCCGGAATCTGCGCGCAAACCGCCGCAGTGCTCGCGGAAGCCCACGGGCACAGGATCTTCCACCGCGACCTCAAACCGTCGAACCTCATGCTCTGCGCCGACGGAACGGTTCGTGTGCTCGACTTCGGCATCGCCGTCGCGCTCGACGCTGATCAAACACGGCTCACCCGGACGGGATCGGGCATCGGAACACCGGAATATATGGCGCCCGAGCAGGTTCGGGGTAGCTCGGTGGTGCCGCAGACCGACCTGTATGCGCTGGGCCTGGTGATGTACGAAATGCTCACCGGCGTCCGGGCCATGCTCGGGTCCTCGGAGTTCGACACGATGTTCAACCAGATCAATACGGCACCACCGATTCTCGAGCCGGAACGCGACAAGGTGCCCGAGGAACTGGCGGTGCTCGTGAGGAGCATGCTCGCCAAGGAGCCGGTCGACCGTCCGGCGGATGCGGTGACCGTGCACGGGGTGCTGATGCGGTATGTCGGCGCGCTCGACGGGCTGATGGAACATCCCGATCCGGCGAGCCCCGCACGGCTGTATGCGGCAGCCGTCGGTGCCTCAGCGGCGACACGGACCGCGATGCCCCAGAAGCGGCTCGAAGTCGGCGATGCGGCTGCCGCGCCCGAGTTCACCCGCGGTGATCTCGATCGGGCGGTCCGCCGTGCTCGAGACCTCGCCGACGAGTCCCGTTACGTGCCTGCCATCGGAGCGTTGAAAGACTCTCTCGGCGTTGCCGTGCCACAGCTCGGCGCTCGCGATGTGGACGTCGTCGACGCGCGGGTTCGGCTGGCCGATCTGTGTCTGGAATCCGGTGACTATGTCCAGGCCAGCGCGTTCTACAGCGACCTGATCGACGACCTCACCGCGGAGCGGGGGCCCTATGACGACCAGGTCATGTACTGCCAGCGGCAGGTGGCCACCTGCCAGGTACACAGCGGTCAGGTGCGGGCCGCGCTGACGCGACTGCGGAAATTGCACGCGCAGCTGGCGGCCTGGCACGGGGAGAGCGATGCACGAGTGGTGCAGCTGTCGGAGATGATCACCCAGATCAGGGCGGGCACAAGGTAATTGGATTGCCGATTTCGCGACCAATGAGGTCTCCGCGACGCTAACGAATCGGTCGCGATCATGGTCGCGGTCGAGATACATCTGTAGCGGATACCCCTGACCTGGCGATACCGTTTTGACGGTTGGCCTGTGGGGTAAGGAGACAGCGGGATGACGGACTCGGGGACCGTGAGGGAGGCCGATCTGGCGGATCGCGCGTCGCGGTTGTTCCGATTTCTGGCCCGAGTCCAGGGAATTGGTGGCACCCCGATCCTCGACGCCGACGATCTCGGGGCGGTGGAGTGGCTCGGTGAGTTGCCTGCGAGCACGGCGGTCAGGTTCACGTCCGGGTCGGAGGACAAGCCGTTCCTGCGGTTGGACAAGGTGCCCGTGACGCCGCCGATCGGTCCGCCCGAGCCCGAGGTACGGGCCTGGCTGGTGCCCGGACCACTCAACGATCACACGGCCGAGCCGGCGCTGCGGGCCGAACGCGTCGACGGCGGTGCCCGGACGGAACGGCTTATCGATCACCCGCACATCCGCGAACGGTTCGACGGCTGGTTGCGGCGGTGGCGTGCCTGGGCTGAAATGGCTCGGATCGAGGAGCCGGCGTATCGCTGGTATCGGGCCATCTACCGGATGTACTCCGACGTCAACGCCTCGGCGGAGAGTCGGGAAGCGGTGCTGGCGTTGGGGTGCGTCGTCTGGCGGCGGCGCGGCGCCGGGACGATCCGCAGGCACGCCTTGACCATGCCGGTGAAGTTCGAGTTCGACACCGACTCAGGCACGCTGACCGTGCGGCTCGATCTCGACGCCGGTCGTTCGGCGATGGAGTTGTCCGATTTCCTCGACCCGGGTGAGATTATCGATCCGGCACTGCTGCGCTCGGTGGAGCGCGAATTCCTCGACGGTGTGGACCCGTTCGACCGGGATGCTGTCGCGGTGCTCATGCGGCGGCTCCTGCACAGCCTGGGGCCGGACTCGGCCTTCCGCGACGAGATGATGCCGGCCGCGGCCACTACAGAACCGGTGGGCTACTACGCCCCGGCCTTGATTGTGCGGTCGCGTGGCAAGCGAGGACTGACCCGGGTGCTCGACACCATCGCCGACCGGATCGAGGACCGAGGCCGGGTCCCGGTCGGGCTGCGCACCCTGGTCGATCCGGCTTATACGGCGACTGCGGACCTGCCGTCGGACAACGGCGCGATTGTGCGCGACGGAACCGACAGCTTCCTGCCGCTGCCGCTGAATGCGGTCCAGCTGGACATCCTCCAGCACGTCGACTGCCATGCGCACACGATCGTGCAGGGCCCTCCCGGCACAGGCAAGACCCACACGGCGGCCGCGTTGATCACCCACCTCTTGGCGCAGGGCAAGCGGGTGCTCGTCACCGCGCACACCGATCGCGCGCTGGCGGAGGTGCGGGGCAAGCTGCCTGCGGAGATCCGTGATCTGTGTGTGTCGGTGGCTGGGGCAAGCCGCGACAACTTCGCCGATCTGAAACTGTCGATGGAGCGGATCGCGGCGGCAGCCGACGACCACGATGCGCCGGGAGCCCGACGCAGAGTCGAGACCGCCAACGCGCGCATCGCCGAGTTGCGGGCGGCCCGTGCGCTGCACGCCGAGCAGCTGCTGCGGCATCGTGAGCAGGAAGTGATCTCGCACGAGATCGGTTCCTACCGTGGAACATTGACCGAGTTGGTGCTGCGGCATCGAGCAGAGGCAGTGCGGTACGGGTGGGTTCGAAACCTGGACCAGGTCCACCCGGGTACAGCACTGCCTGTTTCATCGACCGAGGTGCGGGAATGGCGGACGCTGCTTCTCGACGATGCACTCGCTGATCCGGAAGTGGCAGCCCCGCAGCTGATCACCGTGCACGATGTGCCGCCGGTAGCCCAGGTGGCGCAATGGAGCAAACGGCTCGCCGGTGCGACCGAGCGGGCCACGACGTTGGCCGGACACGGGACGCGCCCGTGGATCGAGGCGATCCGCGGACTGACGCCGGCCAGTTGCGCCGAGGTGTCGGCGACGGTACGACAGGTGGACCGCGAACTCGGGGAACTGTCGTCCAGCCGGGACGGGTGGGTTCGCGATGCCGTTGTCGATGTGGCCAGGGGCCGGGGCGGTGTGTGGCACGGGCGGCGGATGCGGCTTGTCGAATTGCTCGAACCCGCAGCCACATTGACCAGAGAGCTCGGCATAGCCCAGGTTCGGGTTTCCGGTGGCGACCGCGCGGCCCTCGTCGCGCTGGCTGAATCAGTTCTCGGCTATGTCGAGAAGAACGGGTCCATCAAACTGCGCCCGGACGGTGCACCGAAGATCGGCATCGCGACCAACCGAGTGCTGAAAGAAGCCGCACCGCTGTTCGAATATGTCCGGGTGGACGGCCGGATTCCGGTCGATCCCGCGCACCTGCGCGCGTTCCTCCGCTGCGAGGAGGTCGAGCGGCTGGTCGAACAGCTCGACGAGGTGTGGACGGGATCCGGCGTTGCTGCCGCGGCGCCCGGCAGCGTGTCCGTCCGGCTGGCCCATCACCGTGACCATGCCGAGCAGTTGCGGATACTGCTCACCGTCGGCGCTGAATTGGTCACGGCGGGACAGCAATTGCGCGGATTCGGGATGGCAGAGCCGGACTGGTCGGATCCGGCCGCTCGGCGAGCGTTGCTGGCTTCCTTCGACGCGGCCACCGCCCTAGACGAGCAGGCAGAGGCATCGGCACTGTTCGACAAGGTCGCCACCCGTGTATCCGGGCTGCGCTATCAGCCCGGCGCCACTACCAACTTGCACGATCTGCATCGTGCGATCGAGCAGCGCGATATCGACGCCTACCAGCGTGCGCACACGCGGCTAGCCGAACTGAACGTTCTGCGTGGCCGCTATGCCCGTCGTGGCGAACTCGATGCACGGATGGCGCAGCTGCCCCGGTTGCGTGAAGCCGTGGTGTCCACCGCGGTGTCGGACGTGTGGGACATCCATCTCGCCGACCTCGAACAGGCCTGGGACTGGGCCGGTCTCGGTGTGTGGCTCTCCGGGGTCGACCCCGAACCGGTCAACAAGCTGTTCGATCAGCTCGACGACATCGAAGCCGGGCTCCGCGACGAAGCGACTCAGCTTGCAGTCACCAAGGCCTGGGACCGGGCCGTGGCTCCGGATCGACTCGGGCCGGGAACCAGAACGGACCTGCGGCAATACGCGCAGCTGGTGCGGCGATACGGCAAGGGCAGCGGCCCGCACGCCGACCGCAGGCGGCGCGAGATCCGGGACACCATGGGACGCTGCCGTTCGGCCGTCCCGGTGTGGATCATGCCGATCTACCGGGTGGTCGAACAGCTCGACATCGAACCGGACATGTTCGATGTCGTTGTGGTCGACGAGGCCTCGCAGGCGGGCGCCGAAGCGGTCTTTCTGCAATATCTGGCACCGCGGATCGTGGTGATCGGTGACGACCGGCAGGTGTCGCCCTCGGGGGTCGGCGTGAAGATAGATACCGTGCGAGGACTGGCCGAACAGTACCTCGCCGACAACCCGCACAAGGCCAGCTGGATCGACACCAAACGGAGCCTGTTCGACGATGCCGGGATGCGGTTCGGCTCGCGGCTCACCCTGGTCGAACATCGGCGCTGCGTGCCGGAAATCATCGGGTTCTCCAACCAGATCGCCTACAAGAAGGACGCCAAACCGCTGATCCCGGTACGAGTCTTCGGTATTGACCGGCTCCCGCCCATCCGGACCGAGTACGTGGCCGACGGGGTCAGCACCAAGGGCAATCTGAACGAAGCCGAAGCGGACCAGATCGTGGCACGGGTGCTGGAATGCCTGGCCGACCCGCGCTACGCGTCGAAGACCTTCGGGGTCGTCTCGCTGCTCGGCGCCCCACAGGCCGAGCTCATTTGGAACAAGCTGCTGCTTGCCGTTCCGCCGGAGGAGATCGACCGGCGACAGCTGCGTTGCGGTGATGCGGCCGACTTCCAGGGCGCCGAGCGTGACGTCATGTTCCTGTCGATGGTAAAAGCTCGGGGACCGGACACCCGATTGATGCCGCAGACCGACGAGTCGGCGATCCAGCGGTACAACGTCGCAGCGTCCCGAGCCGCCGACCAGATGTGGCTGTTCCATTCGCTGCGATTGGAGGATCTCGGCAACCCGGCCGACATGCGTTACCAGCTGCTCGACTACTGCCTGGCGAACGAGGCGGCTCCTCCGACGCCGGAAGGTGCCGAATTGCCTGCTCCGGTTCGGGAGGATCGGCCGGTTCCGCCGTTCTCCTCGGTGTTCGAGCAACAGGTGTTCAACCGGATCCTGGCCCGGCGATATCGCGTTGTCGCCCACTCTGATGTCGGGATCCACACGCTGGACATGGTGGTCGTCGGCGGTCATATCCGGGTGGCGGTGCTGTGCGAAGGTGACGCCTGGGCGGGGCCACAGGCGTACCAGAAGGCACTGTCGTGGCAGCGGGACCTGGAACGCTGCGGGTGGCCGTTCTTCCGGGTTCGCCAGTCGCAGTTCGTATCCGATCCGGAACGGGCCCTCGAACCGCTGTGGGAACTGCTCGATTCGGTCGGGCTGGTGCCGGTTGTCCGGGAGGCCTTCGAACCGGACACGGTGTCTGTGGTGCCAGCTGAGTCGGTCACTGGCGAAGTGCCTGTCTTCCGAGCTCTTCCGGAGGAGGAACTGCTCAGCAGCTTCCTGTGGGGCAAGCCGTGGCTCGACGGAGCGAAGGACGAGCCGGCAGATCAGCCCGCACCGCAGGTGGTCGAGCAGGTCGCGACAGTCACACAGGTGGAGCCCTCAGAGGCTACGACTGCGGAGCAGATCGACCCGGTGCAGGAGGCGCCGACGCCTACAGCCACGGTGGCTCCGGGAGTGTCGGCGCGGCAGACCTTGCAGGTCGGCGACGAGGTGCCTTTGCCCCGCCCTGGGCAAGCGGGCGGCATCGCCGATTACGGTGCTTTCGCGGACGTGCTTCCAGTGGCCAGGGCCGGTCACAACATCGCCTCCGTCAAGGAGGATCTGCTCCGCATCGTCGACGTGGAAGGACCGGTGACCGCCGGGCGCCTGCATGCGGTGGTCGCACGGGTACACACGGGTGATGACGAGGACCGTGACCGGATCACTGCACTGGTCGACCGAGCGCTCGAAGCCGCTGTCCAGCAGGGGATGCTGGTGCTCGACGACTTTCTCGAGCTCGGGCAGCCCCAGTGGTTCAGCTACCGGACTCCGGCGCAGCCCGCCAGCAGGTTACGGCTGCTCGGAGCACGAGCGATCGAACATGTCCCCGCGCGTGAGCTGGCCGGAATGCTAGCCCGCAGTGCCGAATCCACCGGCTGGGCCGATCGGTCTGCGCTCATGCGGCATGCCGTCTCCGCGCTGGGGCAGAATCAGCTGACCGACCGGGCCATCGCCATGCTGGCCATCGTGCTGCCGATCGCCGAACAACTGCACCGCCCATGACCGAGCACCTAGAGCAGTGCTTTCGGGGTTGTGCCACGGAGGAAGGCTGCGATTTGGACAAGCCGATGTGGGGGGACCGACACCTCGTTCAGGTCTGAGATCAGCGCGTACATGTCTCCTATCGGGTCCTCAGCGCTGTGGGCCCACACCGTGATTCGCTCGGCCGCCGCGCGCAGGTGGTGCCGATCGGTGCCGTTGTCGACGCCGAGTAGCAGCAGATCCTCACTGTCGCCGCCGATTTCGTGGAACACCAGCCGCTCGGCGCGGACTGCGGATTCGACCATGTCGCGCAAGTCTGCCGGATCGGCGTAGCCGATGAGATCGCCGACTTCCTCGCTGGTGGCGATATTGCCGAGGCTCGCCAGTTCGGACAGCAACTCGGCGTGGTCCCGGGACGACCCGGGATCGCCTGCATCGATCGGCTCGGCGTCGTCTTCGGTGTCCAGCCGGTGATCGATTCTGTGGTCGACCGGTTCCGACGCGGGTGCCTCGGCGGTCGCCGCCACAGCGCCGGTGGCGCTTTGCCCTGGGCCGGGCTCTCGCATCGTACGGTCTGCTGTCGAAACTGCGTCGTGGGTGACTGTTGTTGCTGTGCAGTGCCATTCGCGAAGTAGCGCAACCAGACCGGAGGTATCCGTCCGGATCGTATCGACGGCCAGTGGGCGGATGATCGCGGATATGCTCGCGTCGTCGCGGCTGGGATCATCGACCGAACCGGACGCGAACACCATCACGACAAGCCGACGGCGCGACGGCCGGCCGGAATGCAAAACACGGCTCAGCCGGTGGGCCAGCTGGGTGTTGTCGCGGGTGCGGGCGAGGATCAGCGCGATCTCAGCCCCCGGGACGGTGAGCGACAGATCGAGAACTCGCTGCTCGACGAGCACCGACAGCGATCGGTCACGCAAGCCGTCGGCGATCTCGGACCGCTGCGTTGCAGTGAGTGACGCCCCTGTTGTAGTGGCCGCTGGAACACCATTCTCGGAGAGCGCCCGATGGACCAGTCCTGCGGCCACCGGGCGATCAGTGAACACGACAGTCTGGGTCGCTGTCAGGACATCGGCGGGGAGAGCGCCAACCAGATCGAGTTTGGCTCGGCATTCGGCCAGCGTCGTCGCGCGATCGGTGACAGCGGTGAGATACCTGTTCGCATGGTGGGCACCGGAACCCCGACCTGCCGCCAGCGCTTCGACGAATACCGAGAACTCGGTGCCCGATTCGGGTGCGCCGTAAGTGCCTGTGAGGGTCTCGTACTCGCGGTCGACCAGTGCTTGCAGGTGGTCGAGTCGAGCGCGTTCCTTCGCATCGAGCGCGACGCCGACCTGGACCAGGGTGACCGGGTCCAATAATCCGTCGGCCCTGGCAATCTCGTAGTCGCAGCCGACGACGATCGGTCCAAAGTACGGGAGGAGCTGGGTTCGTACCGTGTGGTCACCACGATCGAGCGCACGGGTGAGCCCGAGGCGGGTTGAAAACTGTTCGGTGAGCACCTGGGCGAACAGTCCGCTGCCGTACCGGTCGACGTCGTCGATGACGAGCAGCGCATCCGAACACTGTGTGGCGGGGGCGATCTGACGGAGCCTGGCAACGGTCGACGCCATCACGATCACGACCTGCCACGTTCGCTGGGCGCCAGGTCGTGAGTTGCTGCCAAGCCCGGCGACGCGGCAGTCGGGCGCGACAACGGCCAGCTCGTCGAGCCAGCAGGCGCGAGCCTCTTCATCGGCGACAACGACCACCACCGGGGTGTGCGCCGCGACGGCTTCGGCAACCACACGGACACCCAGCACCGTCTTGCCGGTACCGCCGACGGCCTCGACAATGCCCTTGCGCCCGTTGCGAATCCACTGCGCCAATACGCGCCGCTGCCACGCCCGCAGGGGAGGTACATCGTCGTCCTCCGCCACCTCGGTCGGCGACGGTGCCGGCGAAATCGGCTTCGGGCCTGCTTTCAGCGACCAGCGAGGTGGGTTGGTTGTCGAATCCATGGTGAAGCGGGACCGTTCGGCATACAGCAGGCGGTTGACGGTGGAGCGGTCGATATCGGGGTCGGCGAGTTTCGCGGCGATCTGCGGCGCACTCAGATTCGGCTGCGCCCGCAATATCGCGATGATCCGTTCTGCCAGCCCGTTTCCCACGCCGCATCACCTTCCCGCTCCTGCCCCCGCACGGTCTGGATCGAGGGTAGCGGCTGAGCCGCGTGTATGTGGATCGGCGAACCCGAGGTGGCCGAGTCGGGCCCACAGCATCGCAGGGTGGTGCGATGATGGGAGGGCGATTCTGAATGTTTGCCGCGGGCGTGAATGGGGAGCGGCTTGGTGGGAGGGGAGGGGCCGTGCCGGACACGTTCGCGTGGCGCGAGGCCGGGAACGAGGAGTTTCGCCAGGCGCGACGGCTCGAGCAAGTGTCGCTGTTCGCGGAGCTGAACCTCGACTACGACGAGATCGTGCGCACCCGTGACCTGTTCGGCCAAGTCATCCGCGAACATCGGCGCCGGCTGGGCGCACCCCGGTTGATCGACACCTTCCCGGCCTTGACCCTGACGACGCTGATCGGTCATGCCGGCCTCGATTACGAGCAGGGCAAATACTGGGAGAGCTTCTGGGATGAACTCCACCTGGTACGGGAACAGGACTTCGAGAACCTGCTGCGGGCGCGGCTGCCGGTGTTCCTCCGAAAGTTCAAGATGCGCGAATTCCCGGAGCTGAGTACCCAATACGTCCAGATGATGGCGGTGCATGCCGGTGTGCCCGTGCATTGCCTCGACGATCTGGTCGACATCATCGAACAGCACATCGCGCAAGGACGTGATCCGAGCGGGGCGGCGGTCTTCGACTGGTTGACCCAGCCGGGGCTGGAATACCGCATGAACCACCTGGACGTTCCGGTGCGCAACTTCCTGCAGCACGGTGGCGAGGTGGCTGTCGACATCGTCGACCGGATCATCGAGTTCGCCGATTACACGCGGGAACACCCAGATTTCGCGAACGACCTGACCCTGGACACCTCGACTACCGGTCTGCCGAGCATCCTGCTCGAGGCGTTGATCGAACGCTGGACGGAACGGCCTTTCGGAGCTGTCGCGGTGGTCACGAGCCGGTCCGTGCGAGCGCGGCGCCCGGTCCTCGCATACTCGCGCACCGACGACCAGATCGTCGTCGAGGTGCCGTACCCAGCGGAGTCCGCAGATGTTCCCTGGCTGGTGTCGTTCGACGGTGAGACCACGAGTGTGCACGCGCGCCGCGGTTGGGGACTGTCGGCCGGTGAGGTGCAGCCGCCGACATCGGTGCCGGTACCGCACCGGGTCCGGGAAGTCGTGCTGCGTCATGAGGGCACCGGCGTGCACGATCGGATCTCGCTGGTGGACAAGGCTGATCCGTTGTTGCTGTTCGACGATCAGGGCAAGCACCTGTCGCGTCATGTGGCGCTGCCACGTGGCGAGGTCGTCGCGGTTCATCCCGCGCGGGCGCAGCTGCGTGACGCCCACACTGGAGCGGCGCTAGAGTACTTCGCGGACACCGTGCCGGTGGGGTGGCGTGACTGGGTGGCTCGGGTCTACGACCTGACCGACACCGACGCGGTACTGCTTCGCGACGACAACAGGTCCGGCCCGTCGCGGCAGGTTCGGCGGACAGGATCCGCGCGCCTGGTCTTACCGGACCCGATCGACGGGGTCTACACCAGGTCGGGAATGCCGGTCTATGCCGAGCGCCCTGCCGTCGACCTGCCCGCCCATGCCGTAGAACCGGTGAATTGGCGAGTACGGGTGCGGCACTCCGGCACCGTCGACTGGCTGGCCGACGACATCTGGGAATCGGATACCGAGCCGGTCTCGCTCGACCCGTTCGACGGACTCGAACCCGGATTGCTCGGCCTGTTCGATGTCGTCATCAGCGGGCCGCTCGGCCAGGACATCCGGCACAGTCTGTTCCTGGCGGAAGGGCTCGCCGTCGAGCATGCGGCGGAATTCCGCGTCCCCGTCCAGGATGGGCTGGCGCCGACCAGCACGACGGTGACCTCTGCGCCGCCGCTGCGGGCCGACCGGACAGAGCTCGGATTCGGTGCCACGGTCCGGGAGTCGGCCATCGTCGTGGCATCAGGTCAGCTCACCGAACGGCTGATGATTCGGCCGCCTGCAGTGGAACTTCGGGTGGATCCGATCGGAGCGGCTGCCCGATGGCGGACGGTGGCGCCGGTGCTGACCGTCGACGATCTGGCCGAGTACATGACCGTGGCCGCACGAGTACCCGGCTCGGTCGAAGTCGACGTAGTTCTGACCAACGACGCCGGTGCCATCAGGCAGATCGCCGAGCCGCAGGTCCTCCGCGACAACGTCTTTCAGGTCCCGACCCGGGAATTCATAGACACCGCGCGGTCGATGCGCCGGTCACGGATCGTGGTGCGCATCGACACCGCCGACGGTGCGACCACCGCGGTCACGCTGGCCCGGATCCAGCCGCGCCGGTTGTGCACGGGCGTGCGGCTCGAGGATGCCGACCTGATGTTCGACGGGGCGATCGACTCCGATCTGGCCGCCTACGTCTGGCCGTGCACTGCGCCGTGGCGGGCACCGATTCAGGTGCCGCTGGTCGACGGGCGCGCCACGCTACCTGAGGAATTCGTCGGTGGCGGTCCGTTGACAGTTCAGGTGTTCGTCGACGATCCATGGACAGTGATTGCCGCACCCGAACATCCCGATGACACCGCCCACACCGTGGAGCAGAGCGGCTGGATGCGCGATGGTGACCCGGGCCGGGCAAATCTGGCCCGGTTCCTGGCCGGCTCCGGTGACCTTCCGCACACGAGCCCCGCAGTGCCGGAGGTGTGGACAGTCTTCGCTGCCGCCCGGAGCGGTCAGGTCCACCGGTCGTCGGTGCGGTCCGCCCTGCTCGATGTGCTTCGCGCCGACCCGCGGTCCTCGGTGGAGGCACTGGACCGCAGCATCATCGCCCGGACCGATGTCCCCGCCCTGCTGATCAGCAGTGGGCTTATCGAACGCGACCTGTCCTCACCGATCCGGTCCGACGCCCTCACCGATCCGTGGCTCGGCTGCCTGATCCGCATCGCGGACCTGCCGTTCGTCGCACTGCGACAGGCGAATTCCGGTGCCGCCGTCGAGTTGAGGGCCGACCTGGCCAATTACGGAGGCAGGCAGCTGATCGACCTGCTCGGCGGCGATGTCCGCGGCGCCTACACCGACATCTTCGATGCGGCAACGGTCGCGTTGCACTACATGCCGGAGGAGCAGTTCGCCGACCTCAAGCAAGCGTGCGAGATCGTGCCCGCGGCGATGCTCGACGCCGACACCCGCCGCAGCGCCGTGTTCGAAGCATTCGCGCAACGCCTCGCCTGGCAGGACGACCCGGCCCGTACGGCGATGACAGTCCATTCGGCGGAGCTGATGCCCCTGCTGCGCCGCGCATCGGCACCGATATACGACATGGTCAAGGCCCGCAACGAAGCACTAACCGGTGCCGACACCACCGAATTCCCCTGGTTGTTGGTGTCGATGCAATCGCTGCTGTTCGCCGCCGTGGCCCGCCTGCGCGCGCGATCGGTGATCCGCGATTGGTCGATGCCTGCACCGATGCGCGAATCGTGGGCGCGCCTTGCCGGACTGTGTCCCGCGCTGGTGTGCACGGACGTGCTCATCGCCGATGCGCTCGCCTCGCACACCCTCCACCACGACCTCATCAACAAGATCGGAGGACCACGGTGACCGAGCGGCTCGATCCCCTCGCAGCCGGCGCAGACATCGAAGCCGGTTACAAGAGGTACCTGAAAACGCTTTTGGCACCGCGTGATCCGGCGCTGGCCGCCGCGTTCGACCATGCGGTGGACAAGACCTCGCTGCTCACCAAGGGGCCGTTGCTCGAGCTCACCCCGCCATATGCTGCAGGGGCGTCGCTGCGGTCGCTGATCGCCGAAGGCGTCCTGCACCATGACTTCATCGAGTTCGCCGAGACGATGGCGCTGGACCGTCCGCTGTACCGGCATCAGGAGATCGCCGTGCGCAAAGCGGTTGCGGGCCGGAACCTGGTGGTGAGTACGGGAACCGGCTCCGGCAAGACCGAGAGCTTCCTGCTGCCGATTCTCAACGAGTTGATCGCGCAGAAGGCCGCGCGCAAGCTCGGGCCCGGTGTGCGTGCGCTCCTGCTATATCCGATGAACGCACTGGCCAACGATCAGCTGAAGCGACTTCGCCAGCTCCTCGCCGCTACCCCGGATATCACCTTCGGCCGCTACACCGGGGAGACCAAGCAGCGCCGCGCCGATGCCGAAGCGACCTACCGTTCGATGTTTCCCGGAGCGGACCGGTTGCCCAACGAGCTGCTCAGTCGTGAGGAGATGTGGGAGTCCCCGCCGAACATCCTGCTCACCAACTACGCCATGCTCGAATACTTGCTGCTGCGTCCACGCGACATGGAGCTGTTCGACGGAAAGCACTCGGGGACATGGCGCTTCGTCGCACTCGACGAAGCGCATGTCTATGACGGCGCCCAGGGCAGCGAGGTGGGACTGCTGCTGCGCCGGTTGCGTGACCGGGTGGCCGGTGACCGGCCCCTGCAGTGCATTGCGACATCGGCATCGCTGTCCGGCAGCACCGACGACAAACAGGGGCACGAGGCAACAGCCTTCGCGCAGAAGCTCTTCGATGCCCCATTCGAGTTTGTCGACGGCGACCCGGCCCGCCAGGATCTGGTGACTGCGACCCGGATGCCGCGCAGACCCGAACCCACGTGGCAGCTCGATGACGACAAGCTGATGCTGCTGGCCGAGCCCGATGCGGACCTGACCTGGATCGGGGCCAATGTGCCGTCGGGGGATATCGCCGATGCGCTGCACGCCGAACGCCGCACCGCCGACCTCACGGCGCATGCCGGACGCGGACCCAAGAGCGTCGCCGACTTGGCCGCGAAGATCTGGCCGGACGACGACCTCGCGGTGACCAAGCTCGAGGCACTGGTCACGCTGGGGTCGAAAGTCACCGGTCAGGACGGTAATTCGGTACTGTCCGCTAGATACCACCTGTTCGTGCGGGCTACCGAAGGAGCCTTTGTCAGTTTCACCGACTCCGAGCCGACTGTGCTGCTGGGACGGCACGAGATCGATCCGGTGACCGGTCGTGCGGTGTTCGAATTCGGCACCTGCCAGCGCTGCGGCGCGGTTCACCTGGCGGGCCAGCCGGAATTCGACGGTGGACGTGAGTTCTTCCGGCCCGCCAAACGGGATTCACGGGTCAAATGGCTGGTCCTCACCGACAGCGACGGCGCCGATCTCACCGACGAGGACGACGCCACCCTCGACGAAGACACCGGGACCGATCGCGACACGGGGATCCGTTCGCTGTGCTCGGGGTGCGGAAAGCTCGACGGCGGAGCGGCATCATGTGGACTCGAATGTCCGGGCGGGCCTGTCCTGCGTGTGCGGGAACATCCTGTGGCGCAACGGATCATGAGCAAGTGCACCGAATGTGGTGCGCGGGCCCGACAGGTGATCCGGCGGTTGCGTACCGATACCAACGCCGCACCAGCGGTTATCGCGACCGCGCTGTACCAGAACCTGCCGCCCGCCGACGACGAGACCGCGGAGAATGTCGGGGGCGGACGCAAGCTGCTGATGTTCTCCGACTCGAGGCAAGCAGCCGCGTTCGCGGCTCCTTACCTCGCCGAGACGTACGGGCGCATGCTCGAACGCCGCTATCTGGCAGAAGTTCTGGCACTGCCGAAGAACGCCGGGGATCAGCTGTGCCCGGAAGATCTTGCCGAAGGCGCGCGCGAGATTGCGGTAGACGCTGAGCATTTCGACGAGCGAGCGACCCGCACTGCGCTCAGACGTGCCGTCAATCCGTGGGTGATGGCTGAGCTCATGGCCATGGACCAGCGAATGTCCCTGGAAGGGCTCGGGCTGATGTCCGTCTCGCTGTTCCGCCCTCGGTCAGTCCGGATCCCCTCGGGATTCGCGAGGATCGGTCTCACCGACGAGGAGTTCTGGGGTCTGCTCGACGAGTTGGTGAAGACGATCCGGCTGCAGGGTGCGATGAGCCTGCTGCCCGAGGTCGATATCAAGGCATCGATCTTCGAGCCTCGGGCGAACCGCATCAGGATCCGGTCACGCACCGCCGACCGGGACCGGCGCATCATCAGCTGGTTGCCCGGCGGCAAGCCCGGCACCACCAACAACCGGATTCTGTTTCTGCGCAAGGTCCTCGCCGCCACCGGTGCGGGGGTGGATGCCGAACGGGTGCTCGAAGCGTGCTGGACGTTCCTCCTGGAGAACCAATTCCTCGCTGAGGAGAACGACCGCGTCGCGGGTGTGCTCTATCAGCTCGACCAGGAGCAGTTACGGATTCGGCCTGGTGCGGACTGCCACTGGTTCCAGTGCGGCGCGTGCCGTCGGCTGACCACGCACAACATTCGCGACCTGTGCCCCCAGGGCAACTGCGACGGGCGGCTGAGCCCGTTCACACTCCCGAGCCTGGTCGCGGACACGAACCACTATCGAACGGCCTATCGCACATTGGCCATGCTGCCGCTGTCTGCGCGCGAGCACACCGCCCAGTGGGAGGCCACCGCGGCCGCGGAAGTGCAGCGCGAGTTCATCTCCGGAGCGGTGAACGTGCTGTCGTGCTCGACCACGTTCGAGCTCGGTGTGGACGTCGGTGACCTGCAATCGGTCATGATGCGAAACATGCCACCCAAGACGGCCAATTATGTGCAGCGCGCCGGGCGGGCCGGTCGTCGTGCGGCCTCGGCCGCACTGGTGGTGACCTACGCCAAACGCAGTTCGCACGACATGTCGAAGTTCCAAAGTCCAGAATCCATGATCGCGGGCCGGATGCGGATTCCCTGGATTCCCATCGAGAACGACCGAATCGGCCGCCGCCACGCACATTCCATCGCGCTGGCCGCCTACTTTCGGCATTGCTATGACCGCAGCGGCGAAGAGTGGCGAACGGCCGGCCAGTTCTTCACCCCCGCAGCGGGGCGCAGCATTCCCCGGCGGCCCGGGTGGGGGAGTTTCTGAGCCCCGTGCCAGAGCCTGTGCGGGCCTCGCTGCGGGCGGCACTGCCGGAGAGGATCCGGCGCGAGATCGGGGTCGATGACGACGCGTGGGTCGAGCGGCTCTGCGACCAGCTGGCCGACGCCGAGCACGATATCCGCACCGATATAGCGACATTCGAAGAATTGATCCGGCAGGCGGTGGCCGACCGGCAGCTCGGGCTCGGCGACAAGCTGCAGAAGACGCTGCGCACCATCAGCGACCGGCAGCTGCTCGGCTACCTGGCCAACAAGAATGTGCTGCCAAAATACGGATTCCCGGTCGACACCGTGGAACTGCGGACCTCCCACTGCGAGGGAACAGTCGGTGCCCGGCTCGAGCTGTCGCGTGATCTCGGCCAGGCGATCTACGACTATGCGCCCGGTAACCAGGTGGTGGCCGGCGGGAAGTTGTGGACCTCGCGCGGACTGCACAAACTGCCCAAGCGAGAACTCGAGTCGCTCCAGTACCGGGTGTGTAAGGAGTGCAACCATTTCGAGTGCGGGCACGTCCTCGATGGTCCGCCGGTCTGCCCGAACTGCGAGACCGAGTTCGGGCCGACCAAGCGATGCGTGCTGCCGGAGTTCGGATTCGTGGCGGATCGGATGCCGGAGGATGTGAAATCCGAACCACCGCAGCGGGCTTGGTTCGGGGCCAGCTACGTCGAGACGATCGGTGAATCGGTCGAACTGCCGCCGTGGCGAACGGACGACGGCATCGAAGTGCGGGCACGCGCGGGCACCCGGGCCCGGCTGGCGGTCATCGGCGAAGGAGCAGGGAGCGGATTCCTGCTGTGCGGATGGTGTGGCTGGGCCGACCCGATCGGTGCGAATCGCAACAAGATCAAATCCCACAGCCGGCCGGCGACCGGCAGCGCATGCTCCGGTCCACTGGAAGTCGTATCGCTGGCTCACCGCTACGAAACCGACGTTGCGGAGATCACCTTCTCCTCCGAGTTCTCCTACACCCCGGAGGCCGAAGCCCGGTGGATGTCGGTGCTCTACGCGATGCTCGAGGGCGCGTCGGAGGCGCTCGAGATCAGCCGGGACGATATCGACGGCACCCTGTCGTGGAGTGCCGACGGGCGCCGCAGCATCGTTCTGTTCGACACGGTCCCGGCTGGCGCAGGCGCTTCGAAACAGATTGCCGCCGAGCTCGACCGGGTGCTGCGCTCGGCCGCGTACCGGGTTGCGCAATGCGATTGTGGTGCAGAGACCTCCTGCTACGGATGCCTGCGCTCGTACCGCAATGAGCGTCACCACGACAAGCTGTCCCGTGGCGGTGCCCTGGAGGTGTTCAACGGCCTCGGCCTGGCCGGTGTGGATTCGGGCACGGCTGCAGTCCGATGGGATCTGGCATCGGCCGACGTGTCGGACGCGGTCCGGGCGTTATTGGTCGAGCTCGCGAAAGCTGGTGTGCCGCAACCCGAGATCGGTATCGAGGAGGGAAGGCACTACTGGCCGGTCGAGCTGGCTTGGCCGGCGGCGAAGATCGTTGTGGTGGAAGGTCAGGACACCGATCGGGACTCGGGCCTGGGTGGGGACGGCTATCAGGTGATTCCGGTCGAGGCTGCCGATGCGGCGAACCAGCTGGGTGCGCTACTGGTTGGACGGTGACCGGACGGTGGGGCACACACGAATGCCCGTGCGCCCCACCGAGATCAGGCCAGCAGTTCCGAGATCTGACCGCTCCAGGTCACCACGAGTTCGTCGCGGGCGCGGCTGGCTGCGACGTACAGCAGCGATCGCTCGCGCTGCTGGGCCTCCGCCACTTCCTCCTCCGGAATTCCGCGCAGCTGCGCCCGGGACGGCACATGCTCGCGATCGACTCCGGCCAGGATGACGCACCGGAACTCCATGCCTTTCGCCCGGTGCATTGTCAGGACCTGTGCCCGGCCGCCCGCGGGCAGGTCGTCATCGAGGACCTCGGCCTCGACGCCACGCTCCCGCAAGGCGCGCACGATCAGGTCACGATCCTGCTGTGCCCGGGTCAGAACGGCGATACTGTCGGGCGCGACCTGGTCCGTGGTGGTCCACTGCTTGATCTGGTCGGCGATGGCCTGGAGTTCGTCGGTGGTGGAGCGGCACTCGATCAGCCGGGGGTTCGGGCCGCGCCGGGCACTGGTGTAGCCGACCGTAGATTCCGCTCCTTCTTCGAGGTCGCGGTAGTCGGCACCGTCAAGGATGCTCACCGCGAAATGGAGATTCTGGGCGGTGGTGCGGTAGTTCAGGGTCAGTTTGGCGGACCTGCCGCCGCGAATATTGATCCCGAGCCTGCCGAGAACCACCGGCTGACCGTAGATCCGCTGGTGTGAATCCTCGGCAATGAACAGGTCGTCGGGGCCCTCGGCAACGAGCGCGCGCAGCAATGACCAATGCGTGGCGTGCAGGTCCTGAGCCTCGTCGACGATCACATGGTCGGCTAGATTGACCCCGCTCGACTCGAAGCGCCACTGCAGATCGGCAGCGGCGACTGCGAGCACCTCTGGGAACGTGAGCCGCCCGGCGGTCCGGCCGTTCTTGCGATACTGCTCGAAGATTCGCCAGACCGCCGTCCGCTGCGGCCGGGACAACCGCACGCCACGGCCGGCCCGTGGCACCCGCAGGTACTCCTCGCGGGTGGTGACACGATTGCCCAGGACGATGTTGACGTATTCGGCAGCCAGGAACGACGGGTGGCGCAGACGTGGATCGAGGTCGGTGCCTGCCGTATCGACGGCCTCGGCCCAGCCGAATTCATTTCCGCGACGCTGATTGTGGCGCGTCCAGGCGCCCGGCCCGAAGACTGTCGCGAGGCTCTGTTCGAGATCTTGGCGGCCGCTCAGAACAGCGGCCGCGAGCTTGTCTAGTCCGGCGACATAGACGCCCCTGTCGCCGGGCTTCTCCGCGAGCATGATGTTCGGATCGAGCGTGCGCAGATCGTCCTGCAATGCCTTGGCCAGGGTTTTGTTGAAGGTTGTGACAATGATGCGAGCGTCCGGGTTCCGGCGAGCGAGGTACCGGGCGCGATGCAGGGCGACAACGGTTTTGCCGGTGCCGGCGCCGCCGGAGAGACGGAACGCACCCCGGTTGTCATTCTCGACGAATCGACGCTGGTTGGGATGTAGGAACGTTCGCCACGCTGTGAAATCACCCTCCTCGATGACGCGGCGCAGCTCGTCGCTGTCGTCGACGAGAGTGAACTGCATCTTGGTGGCGGGGTGGGCCAGCGCGGCGAGGATCTGCTCGTTCTCGTCGAGATTGTCGTCGACGGGCTGATCGGTGAAGCCGAGGCCGTCGCGGATTTCGTTGATGGAGCGGCCGGCGGCCAGTTCGAGCACGGCGTTGAGCTGCCAGGTGACCGACGAATCCTGTGCCGCGAGATGGATGGCGTCGCGATCTGGTGCCGCCAGCACGGCCGCGGCAAGTTCGTCGCCGAGGCCGAGCTGTTCGGTCAGTTGCGCAAGGGTGTAGCCGGCTCGGCTGAGGTAGCCGGTCGCCGACTGAGCGGCAAGTTCGGTGAGCTTGCCGCTCCGGTCGGGCACCACCGTGCGCTTGCGTCTGTCGTTGTGGCCGTCCAGGGCGCCGACGATGCCCTCTAGTACGCCGTTGACCTTATTGACCTGCAGCGTCGACTGGGCTGCCAGTTCGGTCGCCACATCGTTGTGCCAGGTGCCCAGGTAGATGTAGGTGGGATCGCCGAATCGGTCCTCGATACGGAACATGATCACGCGATGCTCGGCGTCGACCTGTCCGGTCCTCACTCGAGGGTCGACTGCCCCTGATAGTGACTCGATGTGCAGATCGGTCACGGTGTCATCAGTGCCGATCCGGTCGAGGTAGCGGTAGATGCTGTCCTTGATTGCGCCGCTCAGTTTCGGCATCGACTTGTTGTTCGTCGCCACCACGACCTGTGCCACAGGGTTCCCCGTCCGTTCTCGCTGTCCGGGCCATATTATTGGCCGGAGTCGGCCCTCGCGGATTGCCGCGAGCCCCGCAACGGTCAGGCAGCAATGCAAGTGTCGCATCGGCCCCTACCTGTTGGACTTGCCTGAGACATCGAGATGATCGGTTCGTCTGTTGTTGATTTCGATTAGGGCGAGAACAGGATCCTTCGGACGTGACTATGAGCAGTGCCGACCTGGACACCGGTGTGGTCGATGAGGGGTTGTAGGCAAGACGAAGCAGGGTCCCCGATCTCGGCCGAAGCGGCGGAAGTTCACCCCGAAGTACAACGCCGCGATCGCGGCCGAATACGAACGGTTGACCGAGCCGGGCGCCAAGGGGGCGGTGTTGCGGCGGGAGGGCTTGTATAAATCGCATCTGATCGATTGGACAGCTGCCCGCGACGCCAGCGCTTTCGATCGGACCGGAGTTGCCGGCCGCGGAAACTGGGTGTGGTGCGTCCCGCCTGACCACGGCTGGGTCAGTCCTTTGCGTCGGCTTTCGGCTGTGGGACGGTCGGTGTGGTGTATCTGCGCCGCGCCGCGTTCCCGGGCCAGCTCAGGACACCTGTCCAGCCACCGTGGTGTCATTTGAGGTTTCACGGCCTCTTTTGCACGGATGCCCTGGCAGCACAGGTAGGGTATCGACCTCGACTGCGACGGACGGTTGTATAGCACGCGAAATAGCCCGACGAGGCCGGGCTTATCCGGTGCTCGCCTCGCACAAGTCCTACCTTCTGTGAGGTGCGCACTGGATGTGCGACAGCTGGGCCGGTGGGATAGTGGGCGGCCGTGTGCCGCTGGGACTACTGGTAATCCGGTTGCTTGTCAGGCGCGGAAGCTGCCGAACGACATAGGCATGCGAGGTGCCGCATATCCAGTGCGCGCCGCGCACAGGTTCTACCTTCTGTGAGGTGCGTACCGGATATGCGACAAGCCGGGCATGGAAAGGTTTGGCGATTGGTCGGCGGCGGGCTAGGGGACGGCTGGTGTGCCGCCGGGGACTACCGGTAGGCCGGCTGCTTGCCAGGCGCGGAAGCCGCCGATGAGGTCGGTGGCTCGGTGGAGGCCGAGTTCTTGGATGTCGGCGGCGGCGAGGCTGGAGGCGTAGCCCTCATTGCAGACCAGTACGACCGGAGTGTTCTCGGTGAGGCCGGGCAGTCGGTGTGTGCCGGTCGGGTCGAGCCGCCATTCCAGCACTATTCGTTCCACCACGACCGAGCCGGGAATTTCGCCCTCGGTGAGGCGGTTGGCGTGCGGGCGGATGTCGACCACCAACGCGCCGTCGGCCAGTAGTGCCGCCGCCTGCTCCGGGTCGACGCGATTCAGTTTGGCCCGCGCCCGGTCGAGCCTGTCCTCGGCGCTCATGACTGCTCCTCGCTAGCGCTTGGCTCCGTCATGACCACCATGGCGGCTGTGTTGAACGTTCGCTCGCTCATGCGCCCACGAAATCGGTAAGCGCACGGTACTCGCGGACCGGTCGCAGCGGCGGGGAATACGCGTGTACCGAGGCGGCGGGGCGGGTGCTGTGATTGCGCAGCCGATGCGCCCGATCCGGTCCGAATGCCACCGTTTCACCGGCCTGCCATTGCGCGGTGCGTACCGGGCCATCCGGATGACGGTATTCCTCGCCGAGTTCGCCGATGGATACCGTGAACGAGCCGGAGGCGCCGCCGTGATCGTGCGGTTCGGTGCCTTGTCCCGGTGCCCACGACAGCAGCCACACCTCGACGCCCATGGTCAGTGCCAGCCGGGTCCACCAACGTTGCTGCGTATCGAACCGCACGATGTCCAGTAGCGGTGTCGCCATGGCATCGGCGACCGACCTGGTCAACTCCCGCAATTCCGTGGGCGACCACAGCGTCCGCTCCGGACACACCGCCTCGCGCATCAGCGGTATATCGACCGCGGGATGAATATCGTTGGTGTGCTTGAGATTCACCGGCAGTGATGTGGTCAAGCGAGATACTCCTGACATGGTCGTGGGGGACAATTCGACTGCGCTGCCAACAACCGCGACGAAGCGGTCTCGCGCATTGTCCGGCACCACGAGGCTGTTGCCATCGGTCACAATCACCGTGAGCAAAACCCGCGCACGGCACGGCACGGGACAGCTGCCTCAGTCGCCCTCGGCGGCAAGGTTTTCGAGCATGTCGGTGGCCCAGCAGACCTGGACCGAGTCGGGGCCCGCCACGCCCATGGCGGCCATCACGGTGAGCAGCATGCCGGTGCCGAGGAAGCGGCACATCTCCTCGATAGACGCTCCGGTGAGCTCCTTGACCACGGCGTAGATGCCGCCGAAACGCTTGCGGACGTCCGGGCCGATGGCCGGATCGGAGGCGGCGGCGAAGGCGTGCAGCAGCACGAGGAGTAGTTCGCGTTCGTCGAGGAACGTCTGGTAGCCCTTGCCGAGCGCCCGCATCTTCTCGTCCTGCGTCGAGTCGGGGGTGATGCCCTCGGCGGCAGCCGCGCGGAAGATGTCCTCTATGCGGTCGCAGACCCGGTTCGTCGCGGCCAGGAACAGCTGCTGTTTGGTGCCGAAGAGGCGGATGACATACGGCTGCGAGACACCGGCGCGGCGCGCGATCTCATCGGTTTTCGTTGCGGCGTAACCGGATTCGGCGAAGGCGGCGACGGCCGCGCGCAGTACTTCCTCGCTGCGTTCGGTGGCGGTCATTCGGGTTCGGGTTGAACTCGCCATCGTGCTCCACTTCGTCGGTCGGCCGCTTGCCCTTGACATGTTATCAGTCGATGCATACTCTTCGGCTCAGTTAGTTATCAGTCGATTACAACAAAGGCTGGACATGTCCGAGACACTCGAAATCGCCGCACCACCGGCCCTCGAAGAGCAACGCATAAGCGGACGTCGATTCGCCGCGGTGTTGGCCGCCGTCGGCATCCCGATGTTCATGGTCACGCTGGACAACCTGGTGGTGACCAACGCGCTGCCGGTGATCCGCACCGAACTCGGCGCATCGCTGGCCGATCTGCAATGGTTCGTCAACGCCTACACGCTGTCGTTCGCATCATTGCTGCTCACGGCCACCTCGATTGGCGACCGGCTCGGGCGCCGCCGGGTCTTCCTGTCCGGTATCGCGCTGTTCACCCTGGCCTCGGCCGCGTGTGCGCTGGCCACCGAACCGTGGATGCTGATCGCCGCGAGGGCCGTTCAAGGCTTCGGAGCCGCCGCCGTCATGCCGTTGTCGCTGACCTTGCTGTCATCGGCCGTGCCCGAGAAGATGCGTAGCGCCGCCATCGGCATCTGGGGCGGTATCTCCGGACTCGGCGTCGCGCTCGGTCCGCTGATCGGCGGTGCGGTGGTCGAGGGGCTGAGCTGGCAGTGGATCTTCTGGATCAACGTGCCGATCGGTGTGCTGGTGCTGCCGTTCGCGGCACGGGTGCTGAGCGAATCGCACGGGCGGGCCAAGCGGCTGGATCCGTTGGGGCTGTTGTTGTCGGCGGGCGGTGTGCTTTCGGTGGTGTGGGGCGTGATCCACGGCGCTGACGACGGCTGGACCTCGACCGGAGTGCTGTCCACGCTCATCGGCGGTGCGGCGCTGCTCGGCTTGTTGATCGTCTGGGAGCTGCGTACATCCGATCCGATGTTGCCGCTGCGGCTGTTCCGCTCCCGTGCCTTCCGGGTGAGCAATGCGACCAGCTTCACCTTCGCGGTCGGTGTTTTCGGTTCGATCTTCCTGCTGGCGCAGTACTTTCAGGTCGTCCAGGGCTACGGCCCCCTGCAGTCCGGGATCCGGACCATGCCGTGGACGATGGCGCCGATGGTGGTCGCTCCGCTCGCCGGTCTGATTGTGGACCGCGTCGGCGCGCGGACGCTGCTGACGGCCGGTCAGATATTGCTGGCGGTGGCGCTGGGCTGGATGGCGGCCGTCACTTCGGTCGATGCGAGCTACGGTGCCTTCGTCGGACCGTTCCTGCTCGGTGGCATCGGCATGGGGCTGACGTTCGCGCCCGGCTCCACGGTCGTGATGGCCAGCGCGAGTGCGGAAGATCGGGCGATGGCCTCGGGCACCAACAGCACCATCCGTGAGGTGGGCGTCGCGATGGGTGTCGCGGTGCTGGCGTCGGTCTTCGCCTCACACGGCTCCTACACGGACCCGCAGAGTTTCGTCGACGGTCTGATTCCCGCGGTGTGGGTCGGCGCCGCGATCGTCGCGGTGGGCGCGGTGCTTTCCCGGCTCCTGCCCAGCCGCGTCACCGCCGTGGACTGATCGTCGCGGCACTGATCGGAAGCCGTGCGCCCGTCCCGCGTTCACTCGCGTGGGCCGGGTGCACGGCTGTTTCTGGTTTGGCGGCGGTGGCAGGTGTGCGTCGGTTCTGGGTTGGAGTGATGTGGTGGGTGCGGTGCTTTTCCTGGTGCTCAGCCGTGTTGCCGGCATGGGCTGATTGGCACGGCACTGATCGGTAGTTGTGCGCCCGTTCCATGTTCAGTGCGTGGGCCGGGTGCACGGCTGTGTTCTGGTTTGGCCGCC
>NZ_BAGN01000087.1 GCF_000308835.1 Nocardia vinacea NBRC 16497
ATCAGAGCCCCCCGCAATGTATTTCAGTGCATCGGGCGTGAGCTACTTCTTGATCGAGCGGCGAGCCTGTAGCTGGGCGCTGTCAGCTGCTGCACGTCCCGCCGCCCAACCATTGCCGTTGCCGATGGAAATCCCGCGGTTTCGGATGGTGGGGAACAGCGCGTCGAACGCCTCATCCACTTTGTGTTGGTGGGAGCGGAGCGCCGGAAGCAAACGCGCCGGATCCGGGGATTCCGCAATCGTCGTCTCATTCGCTTCTTCGAGTCGCTCACCGATGCGCGTTGCATAGGCGATAAGGAATGACTTGCGGTATGCGCGGCTTCTGGCATCGGCGCTGCGCTTGGATTCGTTGCCGCTGGCGATCATCGCTCTGGTGGCCTGAACGAGCAACGAGGTCGTCAGCAATTCGATTGCCTCCAAGTCGCTTTCGTCACCGACGACGGTCATGAAGCCGAATGCCGAGGCGAAGATCGCGCGGCACCGGTTGGCCTTGGTGACCACATCGACAAGCAGCGCTTTCGCGTCGACATAGGGGGTGTCCAACCAGATCCGGCACGCGCCGGGCAGATCGGGCACGGCGTTATCCGCATCGACGAGTACCCGATCGAGCGCGTATTTGGTCATCAGCTCCTGGGCCTTGGCCGAAAGTGCCTCCGCCTCTTCGGGATATGACGTCGACTCGGCCTTCGCGAGCAGTCCGCGGACTCGGCTCAGGACCTTGGCGTCGACGGCGTGGTGGTGCGCTGCGGCTTGCGGTCGTGCAGTGCCGGGCAGGGGCCGGATCAGTTCCAGCTTTGGTAGTCGGATCAGCATCGCAAGTGCCTCGACCACAGTCGTCAGCGCCTCCGCCGCCGTCAGTAGATGTCTCGCGGCCCACTGGCCGAGGTGCGGTTCTGATGCGGACCACCAGATGTCGGCTCCCAGCTCGGCGAGCTGCAATTGCCAGGTCTCATCGACCGATTCCGGCGCGAGAGGCCGGACGTAGGCGGCCATGACATCGATGAGCAGCGCGATCGCGAACTCGTCCACGCGTCGCCGCGCGACCTGGTGGATGTCTTCCGGAAGCCAGCCGTATTGAAAGATTCGGCCGATGATGTGCTGTGCCGCCAGGTGCGCGCCTTCCGCTTGCTCGCGCGTCAGCGGCTCGCGCCCGACGAGCTGTTGCGCGAATTGCACAGCGGCTCGGGCATTCCCCTGCGCGGTCTCCATTGCCGTGGCCATGATCGCGTTCGCGATCTGCTCGGAATCCTGTGGCCCACTGGACTGCGCAGACCAGTATGCGGAGCCGTTGGCGGCGCCACGCTCTCCCGAGCGCCGCCGACGATTTTGCTTGCCCATGACCGACCCCCTTACATAGTCCGGCGGTGTCCAACTTCGCCACAACCGTATAGGCCGGGGAGAGACTAGGGCCGGGTGCCCGTTGACCACAGCGGCGTCGTCTCCACCCGCGACAGCCGCCAGCCCTCCGCCGTGCGAACAGCGTCGAAGCGGTAGACCTCGCCGAGGGTGTACTGCGGCTCCGACACGGCGGTAGTGGCCTGCGCGAAGGTGGCGATGAGATTCGCGCGCACCTCGGCCGCATCGCCGTGCAGGTCGATCATCACATTGGTGATGAAATGCTGAATGCGCTTGTCATCGGAGTGATTCCGGCTCGCCTGCGCGATGAGCGCATCGCGACCCTCGGCCCGGCCGCCAGGGGTTTTCGCGGTCGCTTCGGCGGTGTAGATCGTGCGGAAGTCATCGAAGCGGCCCTCGTCCAATGCGCGGCCCAATTGATTGACCAGCCCGGTGATCTCGTTGCGGTCCACCAGCTCGCGAAGTTGGTGCGTGTCGTCTTTGGTGGCAGTGGTGCAGGCGGTGAGCAGCGCCAGGGGCAGTGCGGCGAGGGGGAGGAAGCGGCGGATCTTGCGCATTGGTCTAACCTTCCGGAATAAACGTTGGTAACTCCAACGTTGGCAAGTCCAACGATAACAGATCGTGGGTTACACCAACAAGTATTGCTACATTGCTCTCATGGAGATCGCGCACGAGGACACCCCGGGCAGGCTGCGCGCCCTGCCCACCCGACTGGTCAACCAGGTGGCCATCCTCGCCAACCGGGCGACCGAGCGCGCCTTCGAAGCAACCGGATCGCGCCGCTACCACTACGCCCTGCTTGCCACGCTCGGCGAGTTCGGTCCCGCCAGTCAGGCCGATCTCGGCCGTCGTACCCGCATCGACCGCAGCGATATCGTCGCCGCACTGAACGATCTCGCAGAGCGTGGCTTGATCGAACGCACCCCGGATCCGAGCGACCGCCGCCGCAATATCGTCACCATCACCAAGGCGGGCACCCGCCACCTCGACGAACTGGACCAACGAATCGAAGGCGCCCAGGACGATCTACTCACCGCCCTCTCCGCCGCCGAGCGCCGCGAACTGGTCCGGCTGCTCATCCGGATCCTCGATGATCATGTGCAAGGGTGATCGCGCCCCTATTTCCGCAGGCCGGGGGTAGGGCGCGCGGAGCGAGCAACTAAACTGCATCCGTGAGTCTTGTGCTGCTACCTGCTGTCGATGTCGCCAATGGAGAGGCCGTGCGCCTGGTTCAGGGGGAGGCGGGCAGCGAAACCAATTACGGCTCCCCGCGCGACGCGGCACTCGCCTGGCAGGAAGCCGGTGCGGAGTGGGTGCATCTGGTCGATCTCGACGCGGCATTCGGCCGTGGTTCCAATCGTGAACTGCTGGCCAAGGTCGTCGGAGAACTCGATGTCAAGGTGGAGCTGTCCGGCGGCATCCGCGACGACGAATCCCTGGAGGCCGCGCTGGGTACCGGCTGTGCCCGGGTGAACCTCGGCACCGCCGCGCTGGAGGATCCGCAGTGGTGTGCCCGCGCCATCGCCAAGCACGGTGAGCGCATCGCCGTCGGCCTGGATGTACGGATCATCGACGGCGAACACCGGCTGCGCGGCCGCGGCTGGGTCAGCGACGGCGGTGATCTGTGGGAGGTGCTCGAACGCCTCGAGCGCGACGGTTGCTCGCGCTACGTGGTCACCGACGTGACCAAGGACGGCACCCTCACCGGCCCCAACCTGGATCTGCTGCGCGAAGTCTGCGCCGCCACCGATGCGCCGGTCATCGCCTCCGGCGGCGTCTCCACCATCGAGGATCTGATCGCCATCGCCGAACTGGTGCCCGAGGGTGTCGAGGGTTCGATTGTTGGCAAGGCGCTGTACGCGGGCCGCTTCACGCTGCCCGAGGCGCTGGCCGCGGTCCGCTGACGATTCGATGACCGCCAACCGCCTCGACACCGAACTACCGGCCCTGCTCGACGTCGCCGCCGAAATCCTCGATGCGGCAAGCCCGCGTTTCGTCGAAGGGGTCGGCGCGCCGAGCGCGGTGGCCAAGGGCCGCAACGACTTCGCGACCGAACTCGACCTGGAGTTGGAGCGCACCATCTCCGCGCAGCTCGAGCAGCGCACCGGAATCGAGGTGCACGGCGAGGAATTCGGCGGACCGCAGCTGACATCGGGGACCGCGTGGGTGCTCGATCCGATCGACGGCACCTTCAATTACTCATCGGGACACCCCCTTTCGGGCATGCTGCTGGCCCTGGTACACGACGGGGAGCCGCTGCTCGGGCTGACCTGGCTGCCGCTGCTCGGCCAGCGCTATTCGGCGGCCGTCGATGGTCCGGTGCTGCTCAACGGCGAACCGCTGCCGCGCCTGCCGCACGGGAAGCTCGGCGAGGCGATGATCGGCTTCGGCGCGTTCAATGTGGATTCCGCCGGACGCATTCCCGGCCGGTTCCGTTTCGACCTGCTCGGTCCGCTGAGCAGGCTGTCCTCGCGGGTACGCATGCACGGTTCCACCGGTATCGATCTCGCGTTCACCGCATCGGGCGTGCTCGGCGGCGCGATCGTCTTCGGGCACCATCCGTGGGACAACGCCGCGGGCGTTGCGCTGGTGCGTGCGGCGGGCGGGGTGGTCACCGATCTGGCGGGGGATCCGTGGACCATCACCTCGGGTTCGGTGCTGGCCGCCGCGCCGGGGGTGCACGAGGAACTGCTCGAAATGATTTGCACGGTCGCCGACGATGCGTGAGGCTGCGCGCCAAGGACATGGGGGATGGCGGTCGGCGGAGTCGGCGGGTGCGTCAACACATAGGGGGTTGGCAGCCGGCGGGGTCGGTCAACACCGGGGAATGGCGGCCGGGCGGAATGGGTGAACAACACAGCATGATTCGAAGAAGGGTGAGCCGATGACGTTGGCGGTACGCGTGATTCCGTGCCTGGATGTCGACGCGGGCCGGGTGGTCAAGGGCGTCAACTTCGAAAACCTGCGTGACGCGGGCGATCCCGTCGAACTCGCCGCCGCCTACGACCTGCAGGGCGCCGACGAGCTGACCTTCCTCGACGTCACCGCCTCCACTGGCGACCGCGGCACCATGATCGATGTGGTGACCCGCACGGCCGAGCAGATCTTCATCCCGCTCACCGTCGGCGGCGGCGTGCGCACGGTCGGGGATGTCGACCGGCTGCTGCGTGCGGGCGCGGACAAGGTATCGGTGAATACCGCCGCCATCGCGCGCCCCGAAGTCTTGCGGGAAATGTCGGAGCGCTTCGGTTCCCAGTGCATCGTGCTGTCGGTGGACGCCCGTACCGTTCCGGACGGCCAGCCCGACACTCCGTCCGGCTGGGAGGTCACCACACACGGCGGCAAGCGCGGCACCGGTATCGACGCCATCGAATGGGCTGTGCGCGGCGCCGAACTCGGCGTCGGCGAGATCCTGCTCAACTCGATGGACGCCGACGGCACCAAGGCGGGCTTCGACCTCCCCATGATCAAGGCTGTCCGCGAAGCGGTCTCGATACCGGTGATCGCCAGCGGCGGCGCGGGCGCCGTCGAACACTTCGCCCCCGCCGTCCAGGCCGGCGCAGACGCCGTCCTGGCCGCCAGCGTCTTCCACTTCGGCGACCTCACCATCCCCCAGGTAAAAGCCGCCATGCGCGCCGAACAAATCATCGTCCGCTAGCCCGCGCACCTGACGCATAACCAGTGATTGCCTCACACAAGGTATAGCCTCTGCGAGGTTCTCGGCCGATATGCGACAGACCGAAGGAATGAGATGCAAAGGCGTTGCGGTTGCACCGGGGATGAGTATCGGAATTGCGTTGTCTCCGTTTGCCCTCGATGCCGCCGACAATGCGGTGGATGGTGCCGTTGTGCTGGGGCGGGAGGCCGCCGGGGCCGGGTTGAGTTCACTGTGGTTCGGTCAATTGTTCTCGCATGACACCATCAGCGTTGCCGGCACTGTCGGGCGCGAGGTGCCGGAGTTGGCGGTCGGCACATCGGTCGTTCCGATTTCCGCGCGACATCCACTCCTGATCGCGAGCCAGGCACAGACGGCTCAGGCCGCAACGCACGGTCGCTTCACCCTCGGCCTCGGGCTCGGCGCCCGCTCGATTACCGAGTCGGCGTTCGGCGAGAACTTCGACCGGCCGATTACTCGGCTTCGCGAATTCCTGATCGCATTGCGCGGCGTGCTGGACAACGGTTCGGTGGAATTCCGCGGCGAAACCCTCAGTGCCGTAACGCCGATGCCCGCCGCGGTCGCGGGTGCAGAGCCGACGGTGCCGGTCCTCGTCGCGGCGATGGGCCCGCAAGCGCTGCGCGTGACCGCCGAATCGGCCGACGGCACAATGCCATTTCTGGTCGGTCCGAAAGCAATAGGCGAGCACATCGTCGCGCCCACCACGGCGGCGGCCGAACAAGCCGGACGTCCGCGACCCCGCATTGTCGCCATGGTTGCGGGCGTGGTCACCGCCGATGTCGACAGCACTCGCGCGGCGGCGGCCGAACAGATGGCCTTCTACAACGAGATTCCGTCCTATCGGCGAATGATCGAACTATCTGGCGTATCGCACGCCGCCGAACTCGCCGTGATCGGTGACGAACAGACCCTCGCCGATCAGATCAACGCCTACTTCGAAGCTGGTGCCACCGATGTTGTTGTGGCCCAAACAGATCTGGCGTCCGAGGCCGACCGTCGGCGCACCTGGGAGCTCCTCGGTGAGCTGAATCGCACTCGCACAGTTTGACATTCTTCGGATTCTTCGGCCGCCACGCCGGGGCGGTGATTGCTATCTGCTCGACAGTTACCCAGGCTTAGCGACCATGTCCGCCACGTGTCCCGCATGCTCCTGGTCATCGCCGATGCTGGTGTCGACACATGGTTCGGTTCGCTATCTTCGTTGTGTCTGTGGCAAATGGCTGGTTGCCCACCGGGGTGGGGTGAACTTGGTCACCGGCAGGGCCGCCTGCGCCAAAAAGCCTGTGGCCGAACATCTCGAACTGATTCCGTTGCCGGAGGAGTAGGAACCGTCGTGGCGGGTGGTGTTTCGGCACTACACGATGTGTTCCGGCGGGGGAGCCCCCTGTATAACGGTGATATGACTCTCGACCCCACCATCGCCGCCCGGCTCAAGCGCAATGACGCCGGACTCGTCGCCGCGGTCGCGCAGGAGCGCGGCACCGGCGATGTGCTGATGGTTGCCTGGATGGACGACGAGGCGCTGGCCCGCACGCTGGAAACCCGCAAGGCGACCTATTATTCACGTTCGCGCCAGCAGTACTGGGTCAAGGGCGAAACCTCCGGCCACACCCAGTATGTGCACGAGGTCCGCCTCGATTGCGACGGCGACACCATTCTGCTCGTCGTCGACCAGGAGGGCGCGGCCTGCCACACCGGCACGCACACCTGCTTCGACTCCGACCTGCTGCTCGCCGACAGCTGAGCCCCACCTGTTATGAATTCGGCTGCTCGCCGGGCTCCTCGACCAGCGCCGAGCTGCCGTTGGACTGGCTCAGAGTGTCGCTGAGCTGCCTGACGAGCAGTTCGCTGAGGTCGGCGAGTTGCGCAGTCTGTTCGGCGTCGAGACCATCGAATACCAACTGCCGCACCGCATCCAGATAACCGGGCGCCGCCTCGACGACCTTCGAGTAGCCGTCGTCGGTGAGCACCGCCTGCACACCCCGGCGGCCGGTGGTTGCTGACCGTTGTGCCCAGCCCATTCGCTCCAGCTTCGACACCACATGGGACAGTCGCGATAGCGATGCATTTGCTTTGTGGGCAAGCTCACTCATCTGCAGCCGATGGCCGGGCTCCTCGGACAACAGCGTGAGCACCCAGTATTCGAAATGCGTCACCCCGGATTCGCGCTGCAGGTGGGTATCCAAAGCGCCTGGTAGACGTGTCATCAGCGCTACGATCGCACGCCAAGCTCGTTGTTCGTCCGGGTCGAGCCACTTCGTCACTGGGTGCCTTCTTTCGAGCCAAGTGACGTCTTATTGTTAGCGAACCTAGCGATTAACGAAAAGCATGTTCACGGTCACTCGCGTAAATGAGTTTGCCACGACTTCGCTCGACCGTCATGGACTTGGTTCGCGACGTGAGGTCACTCACAGAGCCGGATGGCGTGTCGGCTACGTGCCCTAGGGGACCGTCGGCGTTTGCGGAGTGGCGGCGGGTGGCGTCGGTGCCGTCTGCTTGCCGGGGTGCCTGCGCCGCCACCATCGACCGCTGATCAGGGCCGACGCGGCGAGGAAGACCACGACCGCCACGATGGCGCCTACCAGTGACGCGCCACGGAAGGCGGGTGCGTCGACATCCAGAATTCGTTGGCCGGCATGTGCGGCATTACTTCCGCCGAGCACGATCGACAGTGTCATCAGGTTCGGAATCGCGACGATCAGCGCGAGCAACGCGGCAGCACCCGCGACGAACTTTCCGGCTCGCCGCTTCCAGATAAGTGCAGCGAACATCAGCAGGAACAGCGGGATGGCGGTGCCGAGCAAGCCGTATACCAGCCCCCAGCCGATGCCCTTGCTGAAACTGCCGCTCACCAGCTCGGCGATGCGCTGCGCCCACCAGCGTGGAATGAACGCCGCCAGAATGAAGTAGGCGATGATCAGTACGACGATGACCGCCAGCGCGCCGATGATCCGAGTGCGCCACGTGGCCAGCGTGGATTTCTGCCCGTCCGGCCGAACCTCGCTCGAAGTCATGAACCCAGCGTATGCCGGGCAACCAGGAGATCAATGCGATAGAACTGGCGTTTTCGCGGTGATTACCGCTCGTTGACGAATAGGGCTACTGCAGAGCGCGCTCGCGCAGGAACTTCAGCGCCTCGTCCGCGTGCGCGTCGGCCCGAAACTCGCCGGTGATCACCTTGGCGACCTTGCGATCCCGATCGATCACGAAAGTCTGCCGCTTGACCGGTGCGAGCTTGCCGAGCAGTCCGCGCTTCACCCCGAACGCCGAGGCGACCTTGCCGTCGGCATCCGACAGCAACGGGTATCCGAGGTTCTGCTTGGAGGCGAATCCGGCCTGGGTATCGACGCCGTCGGTGCTGATGCCGACGCACGATGCGCCCAGCGCCGTGAATTCGGCGGACAGATCACGGAAATGGCACGCCTCCGCCGTGCAGATCGGCGTATTCGCGGCGGGGTAGAAGAACAGCACCAGCGGACCGTTCGCGAGCAGCGCATCGAGCGAACGCGGGGTGCCGGATTGATCGGGAAGCTCGAACTCGGGAGCGAGCTGACCTGTCTGCATAGTGGGGACAGTACCGGGCGCGAGGTCGGTTTGCCGCCCCCGCGCTCGGTCCCGTCAGGCCGGATACCGGAATGACGAGTTCTTATCGCGACTAAGCGCCGATGAGTGCGGCGACTTCTGGATTTTTGATCTGCATGACATCAAGAATTCCGTGTGCGCGCAGCAGCGGCCTGAGTTCCCTGATCCGGTCGCTGTGAGTGGCGTACTCATCCGGAAAGTGGTGCTTGTCCAGGGCTTCCAGCGCCTTCACGTAGGTGACGAAGGACGCTAGGGCGTTCAGGTGGTTGGAACTCGGTGATCCGCCCATCGAATGCAGGCCGACCATCCGCGGGGGTTGACCAGGCAGGCCCGAACCGGCGGCGTGCCGCCCGTCGGGTGCACCTGGTTGCGAGGGGTACATCTGTTGTCTCCTCTCGAAATGGGTACCGCGTATGAGATCGAACGGGGCGAGTGTAGTGACGGCTGTCACCAGCCCTTGCGGCACGTCAGAACCGGACAGTCGGTTCACGAGGAGGGGACGCGCCGACAAGGCTGTCGGTGCCGCCTGGGATGATGAACACATGCCTGGCGCGTCCACTCCCACCACCACGACCCGCGAACAGTTCCACGAGCTGGCCGCGGTGCATCGGGTGGTCCCCGTGACCCGAAAGGTGCTGGCGGACTCCGAAACTCCGCTGTCGGCCTACCGCAAGTTGGCCGCGGATCGGGCCGGTACCTTCCTGTTCGAGTCCGCGGAGAACGGGCGGTCGTGGTCGCGCTGGTCGTTCATCGGTGCCGGCAGCCCCTCCGCGCTGACGGTGGTGGACGGCGAAGCGGCTTGGCTCGGGCACACCCCCGCGGACGCGCCCTGCGGCGGCGATCCGCTGGTGGCGCTGCGTGAAACCCTGCAACTGCTGCAGACCGAGCGGCTGCCCGGCCTGCCCCCGCTGACCGGCGGCATGGTCGGCTACCTCGGCTACGACGCGGTTCGCCGCATCGAGCGACTGCCCACCCTCGCCGCCGACGATCTGCGGCTGCCCGAGATGGTGCTGATGCTCGCCACCGATCTCGCGGCCTTCGACCACCACGAGGGCGCGATCACACTCATCGCCAATGCGGTCAACTGGAACGGCACCGCCGAACGGGTCGACGAGGCCTATGACGATGCGGTGGCCCGGCTGGACCGGATGACCGCCGCGCTGGCCGCGCCCTCGGAGTCCACGGTTTCGGTCTTCGATCAGCCCGAGCCGGAGTACATCCGCCGCCGCACCACCGAAGAGTTCGGGGCGGGCGTACGTCGCCTGGTCAAGGAGATCGAGGCGGGCGAGGCCTTCCAGGTGGTGCTCTCGCAGCGCTTCGAAATGGATTACGACGGCGCGCCTTTGGACCTGTACCGGATGCTGCGCGCCTCCAATCCGAGCCCGTACATGTATCTGATCCACATCCCGGACGGCGACGGCGGCACCGCGTTCTCCATCGTCGGCTCCAGCCCGGAATCGCTGGTGACCGTGAAAGAAGGGGTGGCGACGACCCATCCGATCGCGGGCACCCGGTGGCGTGGCGCCACCGAGGAGGACGATCTGCTGCTGGAGAAGGGGCTGCTGGCCGACGAGAAGGAGAACGCCGAGCATCTCATGCTCGTCGACCTCGGCCGCAACGATCTGGGCCGGGTCTGCCAGCCGGGCACGGTGCGGGTCACCGAGTATCGGCACATCGAGCGCTACAGCCATGTCATGCATCTGGTCTCGACGGTCTCGGGCCGCCTCGCGCCGGGAAAGATCGCGCTGGACGCGGTCAGTGCCTGCTTCCCCGCGGGCACGCTGTCCGGTGCGCCGAAGGTGCGCGCGATGGAACTCATCGAGGAGCTCGAGCCCACCCGCCGCGGCGTCTACGGTGGTGTCGTCGGCTATCTCGACTTCGCGGGCGATGCGGATACCGCGATCGCCATTCGCACCGCACTGCTGAAGGACGGCACCGCCTATGTGCAGGCCGGTGCCGGCATCGTCGCGGATTCGGATCCGGACTACGAGGACGTCGAATCCCGCAACAAGGCCATGGCGGTGCTGCGGGCGGTGGCGGCCGCGAAAACGGTTCGGGCGTATAGCGCACCTGCGGACGGCAGCGCGGAATGACCGATTCGGAACCCGTCGACACCGATCCGACCACCCCGGCGGACGCACAGACCCCGAAGCGGAAATATCCGGTCGGCGCGATCGTCCTGCTCGCCGTCGCCGCTGCGGCGCTGTGGGGCTCCTCCCGGATGACATGGGTAACTGTCTCGTCCACCGACGGGCTCACCGAACCGCGGACCGACAAACTGAACGGCGGTGTCTGGTTCGGTGCGCTGACTCCGCTTGCACTGGTACTGCTGGCCGCCATCGCCGCGGTGCTGGCGACCCGCGGCTGGCTGCGGCGCATGTTCGGCATCCTGATCGGCTTGGTCGCGGCGGTGACGGCGGTTCCCGCCTTCGCCCTGCTGACCAGATCCGGCGCGACGGCGGCCCGTGCCGCCACGCTGGCGGAGCTGCCCGGCCGCGCGACGGTCACCGAGGTGGTCACTTCCCAGTTTCCGGCCGTTCTTTCGCTGCTGGGAGCGCTGGCGGCCTTCGTGGCCGGTGTCCTGCTGGCCCGTATGCCCGAGGACGCCGCCCGCCTGTCCGGCAAGTACGACAATCCGGTCTTCCGCAGGGCCGCCGCCACCGAACAGGTGACGCGTCAGCTCACCGACGAGGTGGCGGGCGATACGGGTCAGCTTTCCGAGCGCGTGCTCTGGGATGCGTTGGACGCGGGAACCGACCCGACCGAGGAAGCGAGTCGGCCCCCTTCGGCCACTGACGATTCCGCCGATCATGATCAGGGGAAACAAGGGCATCGAGGTGTCTGAGCAGGTGAGTACAAACCCCGGCGCAGTTGCGCCACAAGCAGCCATTTATTCTTTGTCAGCATCGGTGAGACAGCGCCTGGGGGGATTCTCAGGCAGCAAGTCCGTCTCCCCAGAAAGGATTCGAGCCAGATGACGGTACTCGACTCGATTCTCGACGGGGTCCGCGCGGATGTGGCCGCTCGGGAAGCCCTTCTGGACTTCCAGGCGATCAAGGCGGCCGCGGTCGCGGCGCCCGCGCCGCTGGACGCCCGCGCCGCGCTCCTCGAAGACGGCATCGGCGTCATTGCCGAGGTCAAGCGGGCCAGCCCGTCCAAGGGGGAGCTCGCGGATATCCCGGACCCGGCGAGTCTGGCCAAGTCCTACGAGGACGGCGGAGCGCGCATCATCAGCGTGCTCACCGAGGGCCGTCGCTTCCACGGGTCGCTCGACGATCTGGACGCGGTGCGCGCCTGCGTGAACATCCCGATCCTGCGCAAGGATTTCGTCGTCGGGCCCTACCAGATCCACGAGGCTCGTGCGCACGGCGCCGACGTCATCCTGCTCATCGTGGCCGCCCTGGAACAGGACGTGCTGAGCTCGCTGATCGACCGCACCGAATCGCTCGGCATGACCGCGCTGGTCGAGGTGCACACCGAGGAAGAGGCCGACCGCGCCCTCGAGGCCGGCGCCTCCGTGATCGGCGTGAACGCCCGCAACCTCAAGACCCTCGAGGTGGATCGCGATGTCTTCGCGCGCATCGCGCCCGGTTTGCCCACCGAGGTCATCCGCATCGCCGAATCCGGTATCCGCGGCACCGCAGACCTGCTGGCCTATGCCGGCGCCGGTGCGGATGCCGTGCTCGTCGGCGAGGGGCTGGTCACCAGTGGCGACCCGCGCGCGGCCGTCTCCGAACTGGTGACCGCAGGCACCCATCCGTCCTGCCCGAAGCCCGCGCGGCGGGGTCGGTGACCACGGTGAGCGAGCGAAGCGAGGGAACCATCGACACAGCGGCCTGTGCGGCCACGACGAAGCCGAGCGTCGGCGAGGCGCAGTCGTGACGACACTGCCCAAGGCTTCCGACGGTATCCACGAGCGCAGCGACCACGAGCCGGATCCGGGCGGCCACTTCGGCGTCTACGGCGGCAGGCATGTGCCCGAGGCGCTGATGGCGGTGATCGAGGAGGTCACCGCCGAATACGAGAAGTGTCGCCTGGATCCCGCCTTCCTCGACGAACTGGACCGGCTGCAGCGCGACTACACCGGTCGCCCGTCGCCGATCTTCGAATGCCGGCGGCTCGCCGAGCACGCCGGTGGTGCGCGCATCATTCTCAAGCGCGAGGATCTGAACCACACCGGTTCGCACAAGATCAATAACGTGCTCGGTCAGGCATTGCTCGCCAAGCGCATGGGCAAGTCCCGGGTCATCGCGGAGACCGGCGCAGGTCAGCACGGCGTCGCCACCGCCACCGCGTGCGCACTGCTCGGCCTCGAATGCGTCGTCTACATGGGTGCGGTCGATACCGCCCGCCAGGCGCTGAATGTGGCCCGCATGCGACTGCTCGGCGCCGAGGTGATCTCGGTGCGGACCGGTTCGCAGACCCTCAAGGATGCGATCAACGAGGCGCTGCGCGACTGGGTCACCAATGCCGACGCCACCTATTACTGCTTCGGCACCGCCGCGGGCCCGCATCCTTTCCCGATGATGGTGCGCGATCTCCAGCGCATCGTCGGGCTGGAGGCCCGCGCCCAGGTACAGGCGCTCACCGGGCGGCTGCCCGATGCGGTCACGGCCTGCGTCGGCGGTGGCTCCAACGCCATCGGCATCTTCCATCCCTTCATCGACGATCCCGGCGTGCGGCTGATCGGTTACGAGGCGGCCGGTGACGGCGTCGAAACCGGAAGGCACGCCGCGACTTTCACCGGTGGTACCCCCGGCGCATTCCAGGGCGCGTACTCGTATCTGCTGCAGGACGAGGACGGCCAGACCATCGAATCGCATTCGATCTCGGCCGGTTTGGACTATCCGGGTGTGGGTCCGGAACACGCCTACCTCAAGGACATCGGTCGCGCCGAATACCAGCCGATCACCGATGTCGAGGCGATGGACGCGCTGCTGCTGCTCAGCCGCGCCGAGGGCATCATTCCGGCGATCGAATCCGCGCATGCGGTGGCCGGTGCGATGAAGCTGGGCAAGGAACTCGGCAAGGGCGCGATCATCCTGGTGAACCTGTCCGGGCGCGGCGACAAGGATATGGACACGGCGGCACGATGGTTCGGGCTGTTCGACGACCACGCCGCCGACAAGGAGAGCCACCAGTGAGCGAGCAGTCCCGCCTTGCCAACACCTTCGCCGCCTGTCGCGCGGAGGGCCGGGCCGCGCTGATCGGCTATCTGCCCGCGGGCTACCCGGATCTGGCCGGTTCGATCGAGGTGTGCCGCACCATGGTCGAATCCGGTTGCGACATAGTCGAAGTCGGCGTCGCCTACTCCGATCCGGTGATGGACGGACCGACCATCCAGGCCGCCGCCGATCAGGCGTTGCGCGGTGGTGTCCGGGTGCGCGATGTGTTCTCGGTGGTCGAGGCGATCACCGCGGCGGGCGGTAAGGCCGTCGTGATGAGCTACTGGAATCCGGTGCTGCAGTACGGCGTCGACCGTTTCTCGCGCGATCTGGCCGCCGCGGGCGGGTCCGGCATCATCACCCCCAACCTCATCCCGGAGGAGGCCGACAGCTGGTTCGTCGCCTCGGCCGCACACGGTCTGGACCGCATCTTCCTGGTCGCGCCGTCGTCCACCGAGGAGCGTCTGGTCAAGACGCTGGAGGCCAGCCGCGGCTTCGTCTATGCGGCCTCGACCATGGGTGTCACCGGCGCCCGAGATGTGGTCTCCTCCGCGGCCCCGGCGTTGTGCGAGCGCATCCGCGCCCACTCCGATATCCCGATCGGTGTCGGCCTCGGCGTGCGAAACGGTGCGCAGGCGGCCGAAATCGCCTCCTACGCAGACGGAGTCATCGTCGGCTCGGCACTGGTGACCGCCGCGGCCCAGGGACTCGACGCGGTCCGCGCCCTCACGGCCGAACTGGCCGAGGGTGTTCGTTCCGCGACCGTCGCCTCCTAGGCGCCCGGGAGAGGGCGCGCCGACCGCGAATCTCGCGATGTGGCCGTGCTCCGCTACGGTTGGGGCCGTGACCTTACAAGTCCTCGCAGACAGCGTCCTGAGCAACGGTGCCGTCACCGCTGATGTGCTGGCCTACATTCCCAGCCCGTCCCAGGGCGTTTGGCATATCGGTCCATTCCCGCTACGGGCCTATGCCCTGTGCATCATCGTCGGCATCGTCGTCGCCATCTGGTGGGGTGAGCGGCGCTGGCAGGCGCGCGGCGGGCAGAAGGGCGCGATTCTCGATGTCGCGATGTTCGCGGTGCCCTTCGGTCTGGTCGGCGGGCGGCTCTATCACGTTGCCACCGACTGGCAGAAGTACTTCGGCGCCGACGGTCATCCGATCGATGCGCTGAAGATCTACCAGGGGGGCCTCGGCATCTGGGGTGCGGTCTTCCTCGGCGGCGTCGGCGCCTGGATCGGCTGCCGGGTCTACCGAATTCCATTGCCCGCATTGGGCGATGCGATCGCGCCGCCGATTCTGCTGGCCCAGGCCATCGGCCGGCTCGGCAATTACTTCAACCAGGAGCTCTACGGCCGCAAGACCGATCTGCCGTGGGGTCTGGAGATCTACCTGCGCTTCGACGATCAGGGCAAGCTCGACATGATGAACGGCGTCTCCACCGGCATCGTCGACAAGGTCGTGCAGCCGACCTTCCTGTACGAGATGATCTGGAACTTGCTGATCGTGGTGCTGCTGGTACAGATCGACAAGCGCTACCGCATCGGGCACGGCCGCCTGTTCGCGCTCTACGTCGCCGGGTACTGCCTCGGCCGATTCTTCGTCGAACTGCTGCGCGACGACGAGGCGACCAAGATCGCCGGTATCCGCATCAACTCGTTCACCTCGGCACTCGTATTCCTCGCCGCTGTCGCCTATTTCGTCTTCGCGACCAAGGGCAGGGAGACCGCCGATCAACTGCAACCGTCGACGGTCTCGCGGCCATGGCCGTGGCAGATCGGGGCCCTGCGGGCGGCAGGCGCCGAATCCGAGGCCGCGTCGAAGGCGGCCGCGGTGGCCGAAGCAGCGCCGCCGAAGCACAGTGCCGAGAATCCGGATCCGACAAAATCCGAGAACTCCGGCAACGAACCGGATACCGCCGGCGATAACTCAACGGAGTCCGAAACCTCGGACGCCGAGCAGGGCAAGGTCGATACCTCGAAAAAACACGGCTGATCCCATAACGACTTGGGCAACTGGCCGGTGCAACGAGTAGACACGCGAACGCGTGTCCGCGACGATACCTTCGGGCGCCCAATTGCCCGGCAAAATACGCGGGGAGACGGGTGAGTACCCGTCGAAATGCACGAATGATGGAGGACATTTAGTGACCGACCCCTACCAGAACCAGCCAGGCTTCGGCGGCCCACAGTACGGTCCGCCCGGGACGGGGCCGGACCTGAACAAGCAGCCCGATGCGCCGGGGCAGCAGTACCCGTCGGATCCGTACAACCAGCAGCAGCCGCAGTACGGTCAGCCGCAGTACGGCCAGCCCGATCCCTACGGTCAGCAGCCGGGCGGCTACCCACCCGCGCCGTACCAGGGCGGCGGCTACAACCCGAATGATCCGGAAGCACCCTACGGTCGCGACCCGTTCGGCGTGCCGTTCTCGGATAAGCAGAAGCTGACCGCGGGTCTGCTGCAGATCTTCCTCGGTGGTTTCGGTATCGGCCGTTTCTACACCGGCCACACCGGCATCGCGATTGCCCAGATCGCGGTCACCTGGCTGACCTGTGGTTTCGGCGGTATCTGGCCGCTGATCGACGGCATCATGATGCTGACCGGCAAGGTGCCCGACAGTCTCGGGCGGCCATTGCGCGACTGACCGCCGCGAACAGTTGACCGACGGGCCCCGTCGCATCGGATGACGATGCGACGGGGCCCGTCGCCATTTTCGGCAGGCTGTGCGAGGATTCGGCGCACCGTGATCGCAATACTGTCGGTCGGTATCTTCCTGGCGTAGCCTGAGCCGGGTTTTTGTGTCGAGAGAGGGACTTCCGTGCGCCGCAAGCTGTTCGCCGCCGCCATGCTCGCCATCGTCGCCGCCACCGGGCTCACCGCCTGCGGCAGCAGCAGCGATCCGAACGTGCTGAAGGTCGGCACCGAAGGTACCTACTCGCCCTTCAGCTACCAGGGCTCCGACGGCAAGCTCACCGGCTACGACATCGAGGTGATCCAGGCGGTCGGGGACAAGATCGGCAAGAAGATCGAGTTCGTGCAGACGCCGTGGGACGCGATCTTCGCCGGTCTCGAGTCCAAGCGCTTCGACCTGGTCGCCAACCAGGTGTCGATCACCGACGAGCGCAAGGCCAAGTACGCCTTGTCGCAGTCCTACACCACGTCCGAGGGTGTGATCCTCACCCGCGCGGACAGCAACAACATCACTTCGCTCGCGGACCTGAACGGCAAGACCAGCGCGCAGTCGGCGACCAGTAACTGGGCCAAGGTCGCCCAGGGCGCGGGCGCCAAGGTCGAGGCGGTGGAGGGCTTCGTGCAGGCGGTCCAGTTGCTGAAGACCGGCCGCGTCGACGCGACCGTCAACGACAGCCTGGTCGCGCTCGACTACATCAAGAAGAACGGCGACACCGGCGTCAAGATCGCCGCCAAAGCCGGTGAGGTCAGCAATCAGGCGTTCGCCGCCCGCAAGGACGACGCGCTGATCGGCCAGGTGAACACCGCGCTGGACCAGCTGCGCGCGGACGGCACGTTGGCCAAGATCTCGGAAAAGTACTTCGGCACCGACGTCAGCAAATAGCCGTCCGTGGATCCCGCAACCAGGGAGCTGATCTGGCACAACCTGTGGCCGATGCTGCAGGCCACGATCGACAAGACCATCCCGCTCACCGCCATCAGTTTCGTCATCGGTTTGGTCATCGCGTTGTTCGTGGCGCTGGCGCGGATGTCACCGCTGTGGTTCCTCTCGGCGCCCGCCAGGTTCTACATCTCGATTATTCGTGGCACGCCGCTGCTGGTGCAGCTGTTCATCGTGTTCTACGCGCTGCCGCAGTTCGATATCGTCATCGATCCGTTTCCGGCGGCGGTGATCGCATTCAGCCTCAATGTCGGCGGTTACGCCGCCGAGGTCGTGCGCGCCGCCATCCTGAGCGTCGCGGAAGGACAGTGGGAGGCGGCCAAGGCGCTCGGCATGTCGTATGCCCAGGAGTTGCGGCTGATCATCCTGCCGCAGGCCGCGCGCATCGCGGTGCCCCCGCTGTCCAACACTCTCATCTCCCTGGTGAAGGACACTTCGCTGGCCTCGACCGTCCTGGTGACCGAACTCCTGCGCACCGCGCAGCTGGCCGCCGCCCCGACCTTCGACTTTTTCGCTCTGTACGGCGTCGCCGCGCTGTATTACTGGGTGATCTGTCTGGTCCTCGGCTTCGGCCAGACCCGCCTGGAAACTCGGCTGTCCCGCCATGTCGCACGTTGAGACCCGTTTGTACTTTTCGCTAAGCCTTCGTACATATTTTTCACCTAGCTTTCACCGAGGCCACAGCAGGCTAGGGGCACTACACGGGACTAGGCTCTACTCGTGATGCGACGGACGAAGATTGTGTGCACTCTCGGCCCAGCGACCGCTACCGAGGAACGTATTCGGGAACTCGTCGAGAGCGGCATGGATGTGGCGCGGCTGAATTTCAGCCATGGCGAGCACTCCGACCATGCCGAGAACTATAAGAAAGTGCGGCAGGCCTCGGACCATCTCGGCCGGGCGGTCGGCATTCTCGCCGACCTACAGGGACCGAAGATCCGGCTGGGCCGCTTCACAGAGGGCAAGACCGTCTGGGCCAACGGTGAAGAGGTCCGCATAACCGTCGACGAGATCGACGGCACCCACGATCGCGTCTCCACCACCTACAAAGAGCTGGCCAAGGACGCCAAACCGGGCGACCGCCTGCTCATCGACGACGGCAAGGTCGGCGTCACCGTCATTCGGGTCGAGGGCAACGATGTCGTCTGCCGGGTGACCGAAGGCGGACCGGTCAGCAATAACAAGGGCGTCTCGCTGCCGGGTATGGACGTCTCCGTGCCCGCGCTGTCGGAAAAGGACATCGAGGACCTCGAATTCGCGCTCAAGCTCGGCGTCGACTTCATCGCGTTGTCGTTCGTGCGTTCACCCTCGGATGTCGAGCTGGTGCACGACGTGATGGACCGGGTCGGCCGCCGCGTTCCGGTGATCGGCAAGTTGGAGAAGCCCGAGGCCATCGACAATCTCGAGGCCATCGTGCTGGCCTTCGACGCGGTCATGGTCGCCCGCGGTGACCTCGGCGTCGAACTGCCGCTCGAGCAGGTGCCGATCGTGCAGAAGCGGGCCATCCAGATGGCTCGCGAGAATGCCAAGCCGGTCATCGTCGCGACCCAGATGCTGGAGTCGATGATCGAGAACTCCCGCCCGACCCGCGCCGAGGCCTCCGATGTCGCCAATGCGGTGCTCGACGGTGCCGATGCGGTGATGCTGTCCGGTGAGACCTCGGTCGGCGCGTATCCGATCGAGACGGTCCGCACCATGGCGCGCATCGTGCACGCGGTGGAGACCGAATCCACCCGGGTGCCACCGCTGACCCACGTGCCGCGCACCAAGCGCGGTGTCATCTCCTACGCCGCCCGCGATATCGGCGAGCGGCTCAATGCCAAGGCGCTGGTCGCCTTTACCCAGTCCGGCGATACGGTTCGCCGCCTGGCTCGTCTGCACACCCCGCTGCCGTTGCTGGCGTTCACCCCCCTTCCCGAAGTGCGCAGCCAGCTGTCGCTCACCTGGGGCACCGAAACCTTCATCGTCCCGACGGTGGACAGCACCGATGCGATGATCCACCAGGTGGATGTAGCACTGCTGTCCATGGAGCGATATCAAAAAGGTGATCTGGTGGTAATCGTGGCAGGCTCTCCGCCCGGTACTGTCGGCTCCACCA
>NZ_BAGN01000086.1 GCF_000308835.1 Nocardia vinacea NBRC 16497
GGGTGTGTTGTTTGAGAACTGCACAGTGGACGCGAGCATCTTTGTTTGTAAGTGTTTAAGAGCGTACGGTGGATGCCTTGGCACCAGGAGCCGATGAAGGACGTAGGAGGCTGCGATAAGCCTCGGGGAGCTGTCAACCGAGCTGAGATCCGAGGATTTCCGAATGGGGAAACCCAGCACGAGTGATGTCGTGTTACCCGCATCTGAATATATAGGGTGTGTGGAGGGAACGTGGGGAAGTGAAACATCTCAGTACCCACAGGAAGAGAAAACAATAGTGATTCCGTGAGTAGTGGCGAGCGAAAGCGGATGAGGCTAAACCAGGAGCATGTGATACCCGGCAGGGGTTGTGTTCTTGGGGTTGTGGGAGCATTCTTCTCTGATCTGCCGGTCAGGGCGACAGTGAGAAACCGTTGTGTTAGTTGAAGTGGTCTGGAACGGCCTGCCATAGACGGTGATAGTCCGGTAAATGAAAACTCAACGGCTGTTGTGGATGTTTCCCGAGTAGCAGCGGGCCCGTGAAATCTGCTGTGAATCTGCCGGGACCACCCGGTAAGCCTGAATACTCCCTGGTGACCGATAGCGGACTAGTACCGTGAGGGAAAGGTGAAAAGTACCCCGGGAGGGGAGTGAAATAGTACCTGAAACCGTGCGCTTACAATCCGTCAGGGCCTGCGCCTAGCTTTGCTAGGGTGGGTGATGGCGTGCCTTTTGAAGAATGAGCCTGCGAGTTAGTGGCATGTGGCGAGGTTAACCCGTGTGGGGTAGCCGTAGCGAAAGCGAGTCCGAATAGGGCGTTTTGAGTCGCGTGTTCTAGACCCGAAGCGGAGTGATCTACCCATGGCCAGGGTGAAGCGACGGTAAGACGTCGTGGAGGCCCGAACCCACTTAGGTTGAAAACTGAGGGGATGAGCTGTGGGTAGGGGTGAAAGGCCAATCAAACTCCGTGATAGCTGGTTCTCCCCGAAATGCATTTAGGTGCAGCGTCACGTGTTTCACGCCGGAGGTAGAGCTACTGGATGGTCTAGGGGGCCTACAAGCTTACCGAAATCAGCCAAACTCCGAATGCCGGTGTGTGAGAGCGTGGCAGTGAGACTGCGGGGGATAAGCTTCGTAGTCGAGAGGGAAACAGCCCAGATCGCCGGCTAAGGCCCCTAAGCGTGTACTAAGTGGAAAAGGATGTGGAGTCGCGAAGACAACCAGGAGGTTGGCTTAGAAGCAGCCATCCTTGAAAGAGTGCGTAATAGCTCACTGGTCAAGTGATTCTGCGCCGACAATGTAGCGGGGCTCAAGTACACCGCCGAAGCCGCGGCATTCACACAATACATCCGCACATTTCTACGGGAGTGTGTGCAGTGGTGTGGATGGGTAGGGGAGCGTCCTGCAGCCATGGAAGCAGCAGCGTGAGCTAGTTGTGGAGGCTGTGGGAGTGAGAATGCAGGCATGAGTAGCGAAAGACGAGTGAGAAACTCGTCCGCCGAATGACCAAGGGTTCCTGGGCCAGGTTAATCCGCCCAGGGTGAGTCGGGACCTAAGGCGAGGCCGACAGGCGTAGTCGATGGACAACGGGTTGATATTCCCGTACCCGTGTATCCGCGCCCAATGGCGAATCATCTGTGCTAACCATCCAAAACCCAATAGACTTCCTTCGGGAAGCTGGAGGGGGCTGCATGGGACCCTGGGTGTAGTAGTCAAGCGATGGGGTGACGCAGGAAGGTAGCTGGGCCAGTCAGTGGTTGTACTGGTGTAAGCCTGTAGGGCGTTGTGTAGGCAAATCCGCACAACATGTGCCTGAGAGGTGATGCGTAGCCGATTGAGGTGAATTCAGTGATCCTATGCTGCCGAGAAAAGCCTCTAGTGAGTTGGTACACGGCCCGTACCCCAAACCGACACAGGTGGTCAGGTAGAGAATACTGAGGCGATCGAGAGAACTGTGGTTAAGGAACTCGGCAAAATGCCCCCGTAACTTCGGGAGAAGGGGGACCCGGTCTGGTGATGAGATTTACTCTCGGAGCTGGGTTGGGTCGCAGAGACCAGAGAGAAGCGACTGTTTACTAAAAACACAGGTCCGTGCGAAGTCGTAAGACGATGTATACGGACTGACGCCTGCCCGGTGCCGGAAGGTTAAGAGGACCGGTTAGCTTTTCGGAGCGAAGCTGAGAATTTAAGCCCCGGTAAACGGCGGTGGTAACTATAACCATCCTAAGGTAGCGAAATTCCTTGTCGGGTAAGTTCCGACCTGCACGAATGGCGTAACGACTTCTCTGCTGTCTCAACCACAGACTCGGCGAAATTGCATTACGAGTAAAGATGCTCGTTACGCGCGGCAGGACGAAAAGACCCCGGGACCTTCACTATAGCTTGGTATTGGTGTTCGGTACGGTTTGTGTAGGATAGGTGGGAGACTGTGAAGCGGGCACGCCAGTGTTTGTGGAGTCGTCGTTGAAATACCACTCTGATCGTATTGGACCTCTAACCTCGGACCATGATCTGGTTCAGGGACAGTGCCTGGTGGGTAGTTTAACTGGGGCGGTTGCCTCCTAAAATGTAACGGAGGCGCCCAAAGGTTCCCTCAGCCTGGTTGGCAATCAGGTGTCGAGTGCAAGTGCACAAGGGAGCTTGACTGTGAGAGTGACAGCTCGAGCAGGGACGAAAGTCGGGACTAGTGATCCGGCACCGGCAAGTGGAAGCGGTGTCGCTCAACGGATAAAAGGTACCCCGGGGATAACAGGCTGATCTTCCCCAAGAGTCCATATCGACGGGATGGTTTGGCACCTCGATGTCGGCTCGTCGCATCCTGGGGCTGGAGTAGGTCCCAAGGGTTGGGCTGTTCGCCCATTAAAGCGGCACGCGAGCTGGGTTTAGAACGTCGTGAGACAGTTCGGTCTCTATCCGCCGCGCGCGTCAGAAACTTGAGGAAGGCTGTCCCTAGTACGAGAGGACCGGGACGGACGAACCTCTGGTGTGCCAGTTGTCCTGCCAAGGGCACTGCTGGTTAGCTACGTTCGGAAGGGATAACCGCTGAAAGCATCTAAGCGGGAAGCCTGTTCCAAGATGAGGTTTCTCACCACCTTCGAGTGGTTAAGGCCCCCTACAGACCATGGGGTTGATAGGCCAGAACTGGAAGCCCGGTAACGGGTGTAGGTGACTGGTACTAATCGGCCGAGGACTTACCAACGAAGAAGCTACGCGTCCACTGTGCGGTATCTGAAACAACACACAGACACTGCAGCAGACACAATCGTCTGCGATCCCGCTGTTGCGGGGTTGTGGGGGTTGTTGTCGCGCTGTTTGTGGATAGTTTCATAGAGTTACGGCGGCTATAGCGGTGGGGAAACGCCCGGTCCCATTCCGAACCCGGAAGCTAAGGCCACCAGCGCCGATGGTACTGCACTCGACAGGGTGTGGGAGAGTAGGACACCGCCGGAACATCCTT